>NZ_VUOT01000013.1:0-106470 GCF_009829295.1 Nocardia sp. CY15 | reverse complement strand
AAACTGCTTACTACCTTGTTTTTCTGCTCGGGCCCTGTGGGGGGCTCACTGCGGTGCCCCCACCACTGGGCTTGCCTTGGAATGTCAGTGATGGTGTTGGTCGTGCATGCGGGAGTCCCACGCTGTGGGTAGATCGTCGGACAGTACCGGTGCGCCGAGGGTTTCGTCGTCGAAGTCGAAGGCGTCCAGTAGTGCGGGCAGGTGGGCGCCGAGATTGTCGATCGCCTGGAAAATCAGCCCTCTGCGGCCATGCTGCTTCACGGTCTTGACAGCAGCGATGTCGAGGAGACCGTGGGTGAGATACCACGAATCATGCTGATTGATCTGGTCCAGTGCGAAGACGTCACGTACGGCCGCGATCTCGGGATGGACTGCGGCGAGTTCATCGAGCAACTGCAGGGCTTGTTCGGCGCAGTAGGCCTGCGCGAGTTCGAGTGTATCCGGGATGACATCTAGTCGAGCTTCCAGTGCTGGGTCGCTCAGCAGCGGTTGCGCTTCTTGTGCGATCGTCAGCGTGCGTGCGCGGAGCAAGCGCGCGCGGTCTGTGGGGTCGGCGGGATCGTGCAGCGTCGGTTCGGGTGACGGTGTGCGGCCGAGTTCTTTGGCCAGTACGCGCCCGCCCACGCTGCCCAGCACTTTGGTGTCGCCCTCGCCTGTGATGGCGGCATGGCAGATTCCGATGTAGTCGGCGACCCGGTTGTCGCTGAACATTCCTTGCGCAGCCATTTTCAGGCGGCAGTCGGTGACTGTGGCCAAGGCATGCTCTTGGATGAAGTATTTGGCCGCCATGACCGCCACGACGGTGCCGCGTTTGGTGAGATCGGCGTCTGCGAGGAAGGTCTTGACCGCGTTACCGTAGATGGTGCGGGCGACGGTGCCGGCGAGTGCGGTGAGCAGGGTGTCTTTCACATGCGGGATGTCGACCATGAGTGGTTTGGCGTTCGGCGTCAGCGGCACGCGCCGCTTGCAGGCGTAGCGGAGCGCGATGTAGAGCGAGGCGCGGGCTGTGGCGTTGAGACATGACGACAGAGCGAGACGGCCGACGGTCAGTTGGCTGATCGCCGAGGCGAATGCCCGCTTCCGGCTGTTCTCGTCAGCCCAGGTCAGCACTCCGTTGCGGTCGATGGTCGCCAGGTTGTTGCTCAGCCAGGCACTGCGCTCGACTCGAAGATTGTCGAAGCTGATGACTGCGTTATCCATGACAACCAGCTGCTGACGGCCGAGCTGGGTGATCGTGACGCCCGGAGCCGGGTCGCCGTTGGCGTCGCGCAGCCTCGCGGTGAACAGGTGCACGCCCTGATCAACGCCCTCCGCGTCGATGAGCCGCGCACCGATGACGCAGACCCTAGCAACCGGAATACCGAGACTTGGCATGAACTTTCGCGCCAGCGGATGTGGGGTATTGATCACGAACCCCTCGCCATCCCAGCTCGCAGTGGTTTGCATGAAGCCGATGTTGGAGCCGCACCCGTACTCGGTCAGCAGCATGACACCGACGCTGGTGCCGTCATCCAGGTCCTTGAGGTACGGCTTCGCGGCGTCGAGGTCGGTCAGGGTGGCCAGGCTGCCCGACGCCAGATTGTAGTGGCCGGAGATAAGCGGGATCAGGTCCGGCGTGAGTACTGCGGTTCGGTCGAACACCGCGAACAACTTGGGCAGATCGGTAGCGACATCGCGGGCACCGATCTCGTTGACCAGGTCTTCCAGCTGGTCGTACGCGTTCTGCCGCCGCTGCACCTGGCTCATGTCCTCGGTGACACGGAAGTCCGGCTTGGTCAGGATCTTCTGCAGCTGACTGTGAAACTCTGGGTCGCCGTGCCGAAGAACCTCCGCCAGCGAGGTGCGTTCCTTAGACCTGTGTGTACCCATAACCGCCTCCTACTCACTTCCGATCCCAACGGCTACTCGTCCACCGTTGGGCATGCCCGAGGCCATCGCACGACCTTCGACGCACCGGAGCCAGCGGTCATCGCACGGTCACGCAAACGCAACCGGGTTCCGGAACAAAGGAGTCAGGCAATCACCTCTCAAAAGCCCACAGCGCCACACACCTTCGCATGAGATTTCACTTCGCTACCCAGCCAACAAAGCTTCGCGCACCACACCGATACCAGCCCCAGGGAGTCGCAAGAACACCGAGGGAGGTTTGCGAGGCCCTAGTCGTCCGATCAAAGGACGCTGGCGGGGCAGGCCCTCGGTTCGCATCAGCCGGGCAGCAGCGCGCACGCGCTGGCGAGCCGAGGAAACGC
This sequence comes from Nocardia sp. CY15, assembly GCF_009829295.1. NCBI lineage: Bacteria > Bacillati > Actinomycetota > Actinomycetes > Mycobacteriales > Nocardiaceae > Nocardia > Nocardia sp. CY15. Next base: position 104,221 of record NZ_VUOT01000013.1, on the reverse strand, counting down.
TCGCGTCGACCTGCGACATCACCATTGCCGCAGAGTTGCCGTTACCCGACCGAAACACAAAATGCATTGTGCCACAACGAGAGACGCGGCTCCTTATCACCTGTGACAAACGCTTGGCTGCCACCTCGAACGCAGGGCCCACCCTCCGGTTCCGGCCGATGGCCGCAAACGAGGAGATCACGGCGATGGACGGCTACACCTACCAGGCCCTGACCATCAGCCGGGTGGAACTGCCCGGCCCGCACCGTGCACGCCGGGGTGTGGTTCCGGCTACTGCGCTGCCTGCTCGACGAGTTGACCATCTCCCGCCTAAGGTGCACGCACGTCGGCACCGACTGGTGGCAGCCAGCAGTTCGAGGCGACCGGCAACACGGAGTAATCCAGTCCAGTCACAACGTGATCCCGCCCCCGCCACGCCAGCCGACCCGACGAAAGGTACATCGTGAGCACTACACCGTCCCCGATCAACCCGCCGCTTGCCACTCGAAGATCGGTGCCAGCGGCAGCTCACCCACCCGGCACTTGTCGAGCGTCATGGTTGATCATTGCCGATTTTTTCGTGGCCGTATTTTTCGTGGCCGGATTGGTCGTGGGACTTCCGGATGAGGTCGGCCGCGTATCGTGCGATGGCCTCGGGGGGTGCGTCGGCTCGGACGGTAGTGCCCGGCTCTCCGGGTTGCAGCGGTTCCAGCGTTGCCAGCTGCGAATCGAATAGGGCTGCGGGCATGTAATGGTCGTGGCGGCCGGTGATCCGCTCGATCAACAGTTCGCGGTCGGCGGTGAGGAGCAGGAAGTAAGGTCCGTGGTGCGGCGGCTCGTAGGGTGTCGCGGTAGCGCCGTTTGAGGGCGGAGCACGCGATCACACCGCCGTGGCCTTCTGTGCCACGGTCGTGCAGCCAGCGGCCGATGGCGTCGAGCCAGGGCTCGCGATCGGTGTCGTCCAGGGGAATCTCGGAGCGCATTTTGGCGATGTTGGTAGGCGGGTGGAAGTCGTCTGCGTCCGCGAACGGAATGCCGAGCTGGGCGGCCAGCAGCCGCGCTGTGGTGGTTTTGCCGGAACCCGAGACGCCGATGACGACGACGCAGGGGGAGCGCGGTTGGTCGGTTGTCATGGTTTCCTACCGGTCGCGTCGCGAAGCTTCACGCTCTGGGCTGCGACGGTGGTCCGGGCCTGGTGAGCCCGCGGGGTAGCTCTCGAGGGGAACGAGGTCGCGCGACCAAGCCGAGATGACCGGAGTCAGGACGCGCCATACTTCTTCGGCCTCGTCGGCGCGGATGGACAGTGCTGGATTCCCGTTGAGCACATCCAGGATCAGCCTTCCGTAGGCGGGAAGGTCGGGAGGCTGGATTCGTGCGCTCATGGTGAGCGGCGCCAGTGTGTCCACACTGCTGCCGATGGCTGTCAGTGCGAGAGTGAGGGTTTCCGGATCGAGCCCGAATCGCAGCACATTGGGCAGTGCGGTTCCGTGCCGGCCGAAGGGCAGGTGAGGCACCGGGCGGAAGTGGATGGCGACCTCTTTCCGGTCGGCTGCGAGTGCTTTTCCGCTGCGCAGCACGAACCTTCTGCCCGACCATCGCCAACTGTCGAGTGTGAGCTCGATCTCGGCGAAGGTTTCGGTGCACCGTCGCGGGTCTACGCCGTCCTCGTCGGTGTAGGACGGGACGCGGCGATCCCCGATCGTGCCTGCCGAGTAGCGGGCACGGCGGGAAAGACGAGGAACGTCCTCATCGAGCGGCCGCACCGATCGCAGCACGTCGACCTTGCGGTCGCGCAGGTCGCGCTCGGACAGCGTGATCGGGGGTTCCATGGCGACGAGGCACAGCAGTTGCAAGAGGTGATTTTGCACCATGTCCTCGAGTGCGCCCACGTTGTCGTAGTAGCCGGCCCTGCCTTCGAGGGTGAGGGTTTCCTCCCAGATGATCTCCACTTTGGCGATATGCGCGCTGTTCCAGATCGGTTCGAGCACGCGGTTGGCCAGTCTGCTGCCGAGGAGGTTCTGTACCGTGGTGATCGCGAGGAAGTGATCCACCCGGAAGATGGCGTCTTCGGGCACCAGGTCCGACAGCAGTCGATTGAGTTCCACCGCACTCGCGAGGTCCTCACCGAATGGCTTCTCCAGCACGATCTTGCTGCCGTGGGGCAGGCCCACACGATGAAGGGTCTCTACCGCAATGGGGAACAACGCCGGGGCCAGCGCCAGATAGACAGCGACGGGGCCGTCGCCGGTGATGGCAGACGCGACTGTAGCTGGATCGGTGATGTCCGCTTGCCGGTACCGAGCCGCGGCCGTGATCGTGTGTCTTGCCCCGGCCGGCACCTCGTCGGCGTGGCGGTCGAGTTGAGCGGCTGTCCATTTGTGGAATTGCGCGTCGTCCCAGTCTTTGAGATCCGCGCACACGAGGCGGAAGCGATCGTCGAGCCGACCGGCAGCCCGTAAGGCGGCCAATCCGGGCAGGAGGTAGCGTCCGGACAGGTCACCGGTGCCGCCGAAGATGACGAGTCGTGTGATCATGCTGTCGCCGCCGGCCGCCAGCTGTCATCGATGGTGAGGGCGCCAACGTCGATCGCTGCTGGCTGTGGAGACTCCTCAGCCTGATACTCGTCGTGCTAGCGATTCTCCTTTTCGTGCAGTGGTGGTTCAAGTAGCGCGTGTAAAGGAGAATAAGACCAGGATAGATGGCTGAACTCAAAGGCATTGGCGGCAAACGCGTTACGAGATCGACCGAGATAAGTCTCCGCAACGGGAACCTGACGTCACCCTTTCGGAATCCGGCCTCATGGTGAGGTGGAGGACGGATCTCTTCTCAGGGTCCGCCTCAACGTCGCCACGTTTCTCGGATTGAGTCGACTCTGGCCGGGCAGTATCGGGTCGACGAACCACCTGCCCTGCGCAGCCGTACTCGCGCCGTGACCGTTCTCCATCCGGCTACGACACGCTCAGCTCTCGAGACGGTCGACAAGTCCTGAAGGTCATCGGTGGTGAGGCCCAGCCGCTCCAGCAACAGTGCCGCAGCTTCCAGATTCGCTTGGCGGGTGGTGCGATCGGCTGTCACAGATCACCGCCCGGTGCCTCGATGATGCGGCGCTGCGCCATATCGTGCAGAGCCCTCGGCGAGAAGAGCACGAGGACTCCGTGCGCGGGATCGGGCGCGAGCAGAACCCGATCGCCGGATCGGATACTGGTCGCGTAACGCAGTTCGGCGGGTAGTCGCAGACACCGGTGCACCGTGATCCTCGCGGTGCCCTCGACACCGAGAGACAGGAATGCGAGATCATCGCGGACCGACCAAGCCAGGCGGTTGCCGGGAAGCCAGCCCATGAGAGCCACCAACCTCTGGTCGTCGATGCGCCCGGCGGAGTCCACGGGGCGCAGCCGGTAGTTCGCGGTCGCAGGCAGCGCATTGTGAAGCTGCGGCAGCGGTAGGGCCGGGCGAGCGGTGGGCCGGCCGTCGAGCCGGTCGGCTCGACCGTCACCCGGCAGCCCGGAGAAGAGCCGCGCAGAAGGGCAGTCGGTCATCGTGCCCATCCGCTCGGCCGGAACTCCGGCAAGAAGGCCTCGGTGTCCAGTTGTCGTTTCAGCACCCTGAAGAGGGTGAGTTCGCCCCGAGAACGTGTATGAACCTGTGTTTCTACGCGGCACTCGATCGCATTCCGCTGGGTATGGCGGTGACGATCGATTTCGTCGGCCCGCTCGCCATCGCGTTGATCGGATCGCGGCGCACGCGCGACGCGCTATGGGTGGCTGTTGCCGGAGCGGGCGTTCTGCTGTTGCTGGTCGACAGTGACGGTCCGGTGTCGTGGGCCGGTGTGCTGTTCGCGGTGGCGGCCGGGGTGGGTTGGGGGGCCTATATCGCGTGCAGCGCCGTGGTCGGCAGGCACACCGCCGGACACGACGGATTGGCGATAGCCATGGGCCTCGGCGGGCTGCTGGCGTTGCCGGTGGTGATCGCGAACGATGCCGTAGCGCTGCTGGATCCGCTCTTCTTGCTGGGCGCCGCGGCCTTGGCGGTGCTCTCGTCGCTGGTGCCGCACGCCATCGAAATGGCGGCTCTGCGCCGGATCACTCCCGTGGTGTTCGGCGTCATGATGAGCTTGGAGCCCGCGTTGGCCGCGGGCGTCGGGCTGCTCTTGCTCGGCGAGGAAATGGGGGCGGCTCAGTGGGCCGGTATCAGCTTGGTGGTCATGGCGTGCGCCGGATCGCCTCGCGGTCCTCGCGACAACGCCGACTCGGGCGGCGGGATTCAGTGCGCCGAAATGGCGGTGTCCAGCACCGTGGACAGAACCACATAGGTATTCCGGGATGTCGATATCCTCACGTGTTCCCGTCGCTACTACCGACAGCGGCCATGACTAGGCGAAATGCATTCGACGCAACGAATTTTCGGTAGATCACGAAGTTGTCGGTGACATAGACAACAGGGGAAACTCCGGTGAATTCACCGCCCTACCGGCGGGTACGTGATCGAATGCTCTGCAAGTGACATCACGAACCCGCTGTGTCGCGTCGCGGGTCCACCGAATCCAGGAGGTCGAACCTGTGGTCGACGCAAGCGTACCTACGCTGCGTCCGTCCGAGCTGGAAAGATTGGCCCAGCTCGACGAACACAACGAACTTTCCGCCGAGCATGTGCGATCGACCTCGCGCAGGACGGGTGTGCCGGAGGCGAATCTCTGGCGGTGGCTGGACGCCCGCCGCGACGCTTCCGCACCGACCAGGCGCATCGACGTTCCCGAGGCCGCCACGCGGCTGGTCGGATATCGGCAGGGCGACCACCGGGCGTCCCGCATCATCACGCTCACCGAGGCGGTCGGAGGCGAGCTCCTGCCGCAGATCTCCGACGGAGACGTCACTACGTTCCTGGCGGACTCCTACCGGAGCCTGCCGGCCTCGGAGTTCGAGCGCATCGACGCCGTCTATACCGAGGGAATCCGAGCGACCTGTCGATGGCTGGCCGAACACACCGGGCAGCCATGCCGCCACGACCTGGACCAGAACGGCGGTGGCAGCTGGATCGGCCCGCGCGGGGCCGGTCTCGCCGAGTACATGCTCGCCGTCCTGCAACCCCGCCTCAACGCGCCGAATCGTTTCCATCAGGGCCGCGGGACCGGTGTGGTGGACGAGTGGAGCGACATCCTGAGCCTGTACCGGTTCCTCGGCGGCCTGATCGCCGACAGCCCCGGCCGCGGACACACCATTACGCGCCTGCGCGGCGCCCAAGCGGCGTTCCTACTGCACGGGCTGCGGCTGGACCTGCCGCCTGACCTGGCGTACTCGGTCGGGCCCGGGCTGACCACCACCCCGATCGACCACGACGTCATCGCCCGCATCCGCGCGCGGACCGCCGATCCGGTGGACGCGGCCGCCATCGCCACCGCACTCTTCACCGGCGCTACAGCCATGGAACTCAACGCGATTCCATGTGTCGCGCTCACCACCGACGCGCTGATCTTCAACGGCCCGATCGGCTACACCCACGCGCCGGATCTGTACGTATGGGTGATACCGCCGCCGGCGCGCCCTGTGCTCTACGAAGCGCGGGCCTACCAGGAATCACGCCCCACACCCAACAGCAAGCTGTTCACCGGGGCTATCGGCGGAGCGGGCTTCCGCCTCCGCAGGCTCGCCGCGGCATGCGAGGTGACCCTCCCGGACCTGTACCACTGGCACCACAGCTGGATCCGGCAAGCCGGACTTCTCCGCATGTCCGAACAGCCGAACCCGGTGCGTAACACGGACCTGCTGTTCGGACTGAAACTCGTACCCCGGCCGCGCCGCCGTCGCGCACGCTGAGGCCGGCGTTTCTACCTGACGCGGTGCAGTGCGTGGATTTCGAGGGCGCCCAAGGTCCAGTGATCTGTCACGGAGAATCCGAAGCGCCGGTAGAGGGGAACATTGTCCGGGTCGGCGGTGGTGAGCCATAGGTCCTCGAATTCGTCGACGATGAGAGCGAGGAGGCGGCGCCCGGCGCCATGCCCGGGGTGCTCGGCGCCGATGAATTCGAGGGTCCAGGCATCGGACGGCTTGCGGCGCTCCGCCTCCCGGGTGTAGCGGAGTGTGCGATGGATCGCTGCGAGGCCGCAGTGGAACAGGACGTGCATGGTCCAAGCCGACCGCGCGGCCGCGTCCGGTGTGGCGCCGGGCGGGCTGAGCAGCGCGGCTGCGCCCGGTGCGGTGCGGGTGACCAGATGGGGCAAGCGTGCGGTGGCGGCGAACCAGTGTCGTCCGCGGTCGCCCGTGATCCAGGCCATGCCGGGTTCGGCGTCAAACGCTCGGCTGAGGACGAGTGCGGGATCCAACGGGAACCTCCGGGATCAGGTGACAGATCAGCAATTTGAGCGAGAACAGGGGGATGAACCAGGCCAACAGCGCCGGTACGGGAAACGCGATCAGGTTGATCAGCAACACCGTCATATAGGCCGCCATGGCGACCGGGCGGCGCAATTCGACAGGCGCGGATTCGATCGCCAGTGCCGCCCCGAGCAACAACAGGGTGTTGGCGGCGAACCAGGCCGGTTCGCCGAGCAGCAGGAATGCGACTACGGCGAGATGCGCCACATGCACCCCGACGAAAGTCAACCGGCCTCGCGATGAGCGGGTGCGGTGGTACCAGCGTTTCGCGGAGTTCGTCGCGTTGGTCAGTACGCCGCCGACGAGGTCGCAGGCGACGACGACCAGCGCCACGACCTCCACGACGCCGCGGCCGGAGATCATCGGCAGGCAGTAGCTGGCGATCAGCAGTACGCACAGGACACCGCCGATGCCTTCGACAGCCGATTCCGCTCGCGTCTTTCCCGGCCCCATGAATCGCTCCAAGCGCCCGGCCCACCCGGGCCGTGTTGCCGGAATCGACCAATCCGCTTGCAGATCACCGCGCATGACCGGGCCCCCACAGTCCGGCCAGCAGGCTGAAGATCTGATCGGGATCGTCTCCGCCGGTGAGCGCCCAGTGGTCGCCGGCGCGCAGGACGGCGGCGGACGCCGCGGTGAGCAGCCCGCGGTCGATGTCGGCACGGATGACGCCGAGAGCGAGGCCATTGCCGATCACGTCGGCGAGCCAGGAGTGTTCGTCTCCCACCGGCGTCCGGGTGACGGCGGCATCGGCGAGCGCCAGATCCTGTGGGCTGTCCCGCAGGAAGGCGATGAGGCCGGCCGAGGTCTCGCGCAGGCGGGCCCAGAACTCCTCGGCGGTCTCCGCGGCCACCCAGGCGCCCAATTGTCTCCGCAGCCGGTCGGAGACGTCGGACAACACCAACGCGAGTATGTCGTCCTTTCCGTCGAAGTACTGATAGGCGGAACTCTTCGAGATGCCCGCGTTGGCGATGATCGTGTTGTACGACGCCGCGTCCGGGCCGTGATGTGCGAATTCGGCCTTCGCGGCGTCGATGATGGCGCGTTGGCGTTCAGGGGGGAGGCGATGGAAGCGGGGCAGCGGCATGTACCAATGGTACACGCCATTGGTATGCACTACTAGTTCACAACTTATCCGGCGTCGTCGAGGAGGTGCCGTGGGGCGGCCTGCCGCCAGGAGTCGAGCACGATGGCTTCCAGTTCGTCGCGATCATCGAGGACGGTCAGGCGCGCCCGCACCCAGGCGTTGTTGGCTTCGTGGGCCGCGATCCAGAATTTCTCCGGTTCGGCGAGGACTAGTTCGTCGCGGTCGATGATGGGGCAACGGACCGCCATCGAGGTCTCTCCCTCCGGGAGGGTGAGGAACAGTTTGCCTGCCACCCGAAATGTCGGCATTCCCCACGTGAACTGTTCGGACGTCTCGGGCAGCGACAGCGCGAAGGTTCGGACATCGTCCCCGGTGAAACTCATGCGCCGCATCCTTCCAGGGCCCGGTGACACGTCCGTAGGCGGTCGACGGGGGATTGCCCGAGCGATCCCGGAGCCGATCCGTAGGGCATTGTGCCGACGCGACCGGCCGCGCGTTGTGAGCTGCCCAGTCGCCGACAACAGCCTGGCCCGGCCCACCGCCCGCATCGCGGTGATCGGCGCGGAGAGCGCGGTGGACATCGCCGGTCACCGCCAGTTGCTCCAGGTGCCGGAAGAACAGCGCGCGGCCGTGCGGGAGTTCATGATCGACCAGTACAACGCCACCGTCGCCACCCCGTGGTCGCGGCCGAACGCGGATACATCGACGCCGTCATCGAACCGTCCCGTACCCGGCTGGAGATACAGCACGCGCTCGGGCTCCTGCGAGACGAGGAAGCGGCCGCGGAACACAACCCGCGCAAGCACAGCCGCTACCCGATGGAGGGCCTGCGGCGTCGTCCGGCCTCTGGTTTTCCCGCTGCCGAGTTGGGTATGCGGCGAGGTGGGTAGCAACCGTCCGTGGTCGGAGGAGTTGCGGGCATGGAGTGGTTCACCGCGTCCGAATACTGGTTGAGCAGGCAGGTGCTGACCCGCGGCGTGGCGGCCGTCTATCTGATCGGGTTCCTGGTGGCGGCCCGGCAATTCCGGGCGCTCATCGGTGCCCACGGCATGCTGCCGGCGCCGCGGTGGCTGGCCCGGCGGTCCTTCCGGCAGACGCCGAGCATTTTCCACTTCCACTATTCCGATCGCTTCTTCGCCGCTGTTTGCTGGTTCGGTGCGGCACTGTCCGCGGCGCTGGTCGCCGGTGGGGCCGACCTGCTGCCGTTGTGGGCGGCCATGTTCCTGTGGGCGACGTTGTGGGTTCTCTACCTGTCGATCGTCAACGTCGGACAGGAGTGGTATGCCTTCGGCTGGGAGTCGCTGCTGCTGGAATGCGGGTTTCTCGTCATCTTCCTCGGTAACGACCGCACCGCGCCGCCCGTTCTGGTCTTGTGGCTCGCCCGCTGGCTGCTGTTCCGCGTGGAGTTCGGCGCCGGGCTGATCAAGCTGCGCGGTGATCCGTGCTGGCGCGATCTGACCTGCCTGTACTACCACCACGAGACACAACCGATGCCGGGGCCGCTGAGCTGGTTCTTCCATCACCTGCCCAAGCCGCTGCATCGAGCCGAGGTGGCGGGAAACCACGTCGCGCAGCTGGTCGTGCCCTTCGGTTTGTTCGCACCGCAGCCGGTGGCGAGCATCGCCGCCGTCGTCGTGGTCATCACCCAGCTGTGGCTGGTGCTGTCGGGCAATTTCGCCTGGCTGAACTGGATCACGATCCTTCTCGCGTGCGGCGCCATCAGTCAGTCCGCGGCTGCGGCGGTGTTACCGGTGCCCACCCCGCCGTCACTGCCGGAACCGCCGCCGTGGTTCGTGGGACTGGTCATCGCGTTCACCGCGCTGGTGGCGATCCTGAGCTACCGGCCCGTGCGCAACCTGATCTCCAGCCACCAGGCCATGAACCGGTCGTTCGATCCCTATCACCTGGTCAACACCTATGGCGCGTTCGGCACCATCGGCCGTACCCGCCTCGAGGTGGTCATCGAGGGCACCGACGAGGCCACCGTCACCGACCGGACGCAGTGGAGGGAGTACGAGTTCAAAGGCAAACCAGGTGATCCACGGCGGCTCCCACGCCAATGGGCCCCATACCACCTGCGGCTGGACTGGCTCATGTGGTTCGCCGCCGCCTCGCCACGGTACGCGCAGCCGTGGCTGGGCCCGTTCCTCGCCCGACTGCTGGAAAACGACCCGGACACACTGCGCCTGCTACGGCACAACCCGTTCCCTACGACCGCACCGCGTTTCATCCGCGCGCAACTGTATCTGTACCGGTTCACCACACCCCGGGAACTGGCTCGCACCCGGGCATGGTGGCACCGCGAACTGGTGAGCCGCTACCTTCCACCCCTTTCCCTCGACGACCTGCAATACCGCAGCCACTCCCACCGGCACTGAGCTGCGCAGCACTGCAGTGTTTTTCGCCACAGTGGGGTGGCGACGATCGGCGACGAAAGCGGGTATGCGCCTCAGTGACGCAACCGACCGAAGGAGGATGTCATGTCCATCTCGGCTTCGCGCTCGCAGTATCGCGCCGTCCGACGCAGTGACAGGGGTTATCCCAGCACAGAGGGCCCCGTCGAATGGACCGTCGCGGCATGGGTCTTGGTATTGACGGTGCTGAGCATCGCACTGGCTCTGCTGTAGGGACACCGCCCTCGGCGCCGCAACCAAGCCGATTCCGCTCATCCGTCCGGTGAACGAGCGCCACCGAATGCTCGAGGTTCGCTCGCGCTGTGCTGCCCATCGGCGAGATCGGCTGCAGCACAGCCGGATCGGGTGGAGGACGAGAAGGAGTTCGACTCTTGGAGGAAGTACTACGGCCGCTCATCGTCGTGCTCGGTACAGTCGCGATCACCGTCACGGCAGGCCTGCTGATCGATCGACTGCTGCGTTACAGCGCGCGCAGAAGCCCGGGTAACCAACTGCCCACGCTCTTGCGCCGGGTGCAATTGCCCGTGCAGGTGTTGCTGGGCTCGCTGGCTTTGCATGCCACCTATCCACTGGCGCACCTCGATTTACGCCAGGACACGATGGTTCGCACCATCTTGGCGTCCGCGGCGACGATAGCGGCGGCGTGGGTCGTCATCCGGGCGGCGGACGCCGTCGCGGAGAACATGCTGCGCTCCTACGCCCGGCGTACTCAGCAGGTCACGCGGGTGCGGCAGTTGCGCACGCAGCTCGGCCTGGTGCGGCGCATCATCACATCGGTCCTGGTGGTCACGACCGCCGCCGTGGTGATGCTGCTGCTGTTCCCGACGCTGCGGACGCTGGGCACCTCGTTGCTGGCCTCGGCGGGGGTGATCGGAATCATCGCGGGCGTCGCCGCGCAGTCGACTCTGAGCAATCTGATCGCCGGGTTGCAGATCGCCTTCGGTGATTCGGTCAAGATCGGCGACACCGTCGTCGTCGAGGGGGAGTGGGGCATCGTCGAGGAAATCACGCTCGCATTCCTGACCGTGCGGATCTGGGACGACCGGAGGCTGACCATGCCCGTCTCCTACTTCAACAACAAGCCGTACGAGAACTGGTCGCGCGGCGGCTCGGAGATCACCGGCACGGTCTTCCTGTATCTCGATCACAGCACGCCGGTGCCGCTGCTGCGTGAGCATCTGGGAGAGTACCTGCGCGAGCGTGCGGACTGGGACCGTCGTGACTGGGGCCTGCAGGTCACCGACACCACGCCGACCAATATCGTGGTGCGCGCGACCATGTCGGCGGCCAACGCCGACGACGCGTGGAACCTGCGCTGCGCGGTCCGCGAGGAAATGCTCGACTGGCTCGGCCACCACCATCCACACGCGCTGCCGAAGATCTCCACCGCGATCACCGGCTCCGCCGACGGCGACCGCCCTCTGGCGCTGGCGGCCTCCCGTTCCGGCGACGACGGCCACGGTTTCGGCGACTGACCTCGGCGCCGGTTTCCGGTGGGTCAACGTTTCGGGAGGGTATGCAGTGTCACCTCGCTCAGCCGGCCCGACCGTACGCGTGCGGTCAGATACGTGTGTTCCGGCTGTCGGCGGCGATCGGTCGGTGAGCCGGGGTTGAGCAAGCGCAATCCGGTCTCGGTGACGCTGTCCCAGGGGATGTGGCTGTGCCCGAAGACGAGCACGTCGGTGTCCGGGAATTCGCGGGCGCAGCGTTCCTCCCGGCCCGTGGCGGGTCCGGTCTCGTGCACCACGGCCAGCCGGACCCCCTCGAGCTCGGCACGAGCTATCTCGGGCAGCCGTGCACGCAACCGGGGGCCGTCGTTGTTGCCGTAAACGCCGATGAGGCGTTTGCTGCGCGCTTCCAGCTGGTCCAGCAACGTGATATCCACCCAGTCGCCCGCGTGCACGGTCACGTCGGCCGCGTCCACTGCGCGCCACAGTCGCTCCGGAAGATCCCGCGCACGCTTGGGCACGTGCGTATCGGAAATGATGAGCAACCGCATGGTCACCGGTCTACCACGCGGCGAACGCACCCTCGGGCGGCGACGCATTGTCCGTTTGCCGGGCGAACGCCACGGGCGATTGTCGAGTGATATCTATCACACCTACTCGTCGGTTCAGTCGAGATTGGAAAGCCGATCGTGGGTATGTCCGGCGTGACGGTGACGCAGCGCGGCGCACCGGTGTGACAGTTTCCATCGCGTGGTCCGGGAGGGCTTGTGTCTTCGATGCTTTCGTTTCTCATGCTGATGCTCATGCTGCCGGGGATGGCGACCGTGGCGGCGTACGCGACGGTGGCGGTCAGCGTGTGGCTGGAGGAGCGTCGTGAGGCCGCCGACTCCGCGATGCGCGTCGAAGCCCACCATCCGTGAGGAAGCCGTATCCAGCGCTGAGCGGGTCGAGGATCAACGTCGGCGAAACCAGCGCCGCTTTCCCGGGCGGCTCGATGCGGCGAATCCATTGATTCCGGCGGCAGCAGCGAAGGCGGCCGCGTCAGCAAGGGTCGTTGTCTTCGGGTGTTCCCGAGCCCATGCTGTGAAGCGTGCGGTGAAGTCTCCGTCGCACGCGTGCACCAGCAGCGGGAAACGACGCGCTACCTCGCCGGCCCGCTTGAACAGTAGGGCGTCCGCTGCCGCGCCGACGGCGTCGCCATCGAATCCCGCGGGTACCGGGGCTCCCGTGACCAGCGCCCGGACCAGCGCTGCTTGCCGTTCGGCCAGAGTCGCGTCTTCGGGTGGCTGTGTCGCTCCGGAGGCGGTGCTCACGCCAGTACCCCCCTGGCGTGGCCGGTGATCGGCGCACGGGCGGCGGCGGCCGCGATGGCGTCCAGTTCGTCGAGCAACTCGGACGCGGGCGGATAGTTGCCGTCGCGCTCCAGCATCATCGGCGTCGGCCGAGTCGCGGTGAATGCCGCGATCAGCGCCAGAACCTCGGCCGGAAGCGGGTCGGTGTGGGTGTCGTGGTAGCGGCCGCCGGATTCGTGACCGCCCGCGACATGGCAGTAGGCCACGCGTTCGGCGGGCAGGCGCATCAGCTCCGTGAGGGGGTCGCGATCCCGGTTGCGAGCGTTGGCGTAGACATTGGCGAGATCCAGCAACAGCAGCACACCGCTGCGTTCGACCAGTTCACACAAGAATTCCGCTTCGGTGTATTCGTCGTCGGGCCAGTCGAACAGCGTTGCGATGTTCTCTACCGCGAGCGGAACGTCGAGAGCGGCGCGGGTGCGGGCGATGTTGCGGGTGAGCGCGTCGAGTGCTTCCCGGGTGCGCGGTACGGGGAGCAGGTGGCCGGCTTCCAGGCCACCCGCTCGGACGAAAGCGACGTGCTCACTCACCAGCGGGGCGGCGACGGCCGCCGCGCAGGCCGCCAAGTGCTCGACGCGGTGGCCCGCCACCGGTTCCGCGCTGCCCAGGGACAGCGAGATGCCGTGCGGCACGACGGCGACGCCTCGCGCGCGCAACGCTGCGAGTTCCTCGGGGACGGTGACCTGCCCGGCGCGCCGGGCGTCCCTGGGCAACGATTCGGCGATGACCTCGCAGAACCCGAGCCCCTCCAATGCGGCTATCACTCCGCAGATTTCGGACCTCCAACCGATGCCGAGCGAATGCGGCGGCAGGGGCCCGGAAAACTCATCCACCGCACCCCCCGCAACCGCCGCACCCCCCGCCGCCCCCACCGCCGTCGCCACCGCTGTCACCGCCACCGCCGCCCGACTCACCGGGCGGCGCGACCGCCTGTGCGAGTCCCGGATCCAACGCGATAAGGGCGCCTATGCCGAACACCGCGGCCGCCAGCGCCGCGGATTCAGCGCCGTAGGTCGCGTAGGACGGTGAATTGGTCGGCCGCAGATGCCCACTGCGCTGGGTCGCGGCCTCGCGAGCACGGACACCGAGCGCGGTCAGCCGGGGCTTGCGCACCACCAGCCAATAGCAGAGTGCCTGCGCGATCACCAGCGCGACCACCAGGCCGACCGGGTTCCCGTGCGAAGCGCCCGCGATGACCCGCACCACACCGAGCGCGCCCGTGACCAGGATCGGCATACCCGCGTCACGCAGGCCGTGGCGCATGCCGGGCCCCGGGAAATACCCGAGGTCGACCATCCTGGTGCGCAGGGCGTCGAAGGCGCCGGGCGATCCGTCGACGACTGCGCGGACGGTCTTGCGCTGCCCCACCGTCAACCGGTCGTGCACCGACATCGTGAACGGATCCAGCTGCCCGCGCTCCTGAGCGGTGAGCGTGCGGACCGGCGCGGCCGCCGAATCGATCGCGTCGGCAGCGCGCAGCCGGGCCATCGCCGCCAGCGTGGCGTTCTGGTCGCCGAACAGCATCCCCAGTTCGGGCGGCGTCAGCTCCGCGCCCGGCGCGGTGGCCGTGTCGGTTTCCGGATCCGCGGCCGTGATCCGTGACCGCAGCCAGAATCCGGCGATCACCGCTACGAGCACCAGCGGCAGGTAGAGGGTCAGGAACGTCGGCCCGGAGATCCCCCACGTCTCGCCCGCGGCGACCAGCCCGTCCGAGCCCACCCCGTCGATCACAGTCATTTTCCACCTCGGAATCGGTCCAACCTGCAGTCAGTATCAGGCCGTATCGACCCGTGCGCCATGGCGAATCGCCGCTGGGACGAAAATGGCCGTGATCGACTCGCAGCGTCCGGATGGCGATGGCCGACCGGTTTCCCGCCGGATTGCCAGGGCAATCGGTGACCATGGAAGCTGACGATACGAGCCGAGCGGCACAACCAGCGGGCGCCGCGGCGAGCGGCGCACATCGGTCCGGCCGAGTCACCGGAGACGAGCTGCGCCGATTGCTGGCCACCGACGAACCGGACGCACGCTTGGTCCTGGAAGAGGGGCAAGTGAGGATCGAACACAGTGCCGGGCCGCAACCGCGCGGAATGCTCATCGTCTCGCGAGTCGAACTGGCCGACCGGCTCGGCGACGATCCCGACGCTACCGCACTGGCCGAAGCCGCCGCCGAGCTCGACGCCGAAGTCCGCCTCCGCGGCGCGTGAACCACCACGATCAACCCGCACCCGAACAATCGGATTGCACGGCCGTGCCTGTGAGCGCCACCATATCGGCATGGACATCGAGCCATGCTCGGCACTGGCACCGGGCGTCGGGCCACCGCAACGAATCGAGGTGGGAGAACTGTTGTTGCGGCGGTGGCAGCCGGAGGATCTGCGGCCGCGGCTCGAGGCCGTCAACGCGTCGTTCGACCTCATCCACCCGTGGATGGACTGGCTCGCCGTACCGGCGACACTGGACAGTCAACGCGCCTTCGGCCGGGAAACGGATGAAAGCTGGCCCAGCGCCGCCGGAAGTTTCAACTACGGGATCTTCGACGCAGGCGGCAACGTGCTCGGAGCGATCGGCCTGCACGACCGTCTCGGCTCGCGAGCTGTGGAACTCGGCTACTGGTGTCACGCCGCGCGGACCGGCCGCGGGGTGATCACCCGTAGCGCGGCCGCGTTGACCCGGGTCGCGTTGGCGCTGCCCGGCATCGACCGTGTCGAGATCCACTGTGACGAGGCGAATGTCCGCAGCGCCGCGGTCGCCCGGCGGCTCGGCTACCGGCTCGACCGGATCGAGCCACGCGAGAGGCGCGCGCCCGCGGAGTGCGGCCGCGGAATGTACTGGGTCAAGGAGCGCTGACCCCCGCGCCCTGGTCAGCTGGTCGCCACCGCCGCGTCCGCCGTCGTGGTGACCGGTCCGGTGGGCTCGTGAACACCGGGGCCGAGGTCCGGTGCGTAGAGTTCGGCGATCTCGGTGGCGTACTTTTCGGCGATCACCCGGCGCTTGAGTTTCATGGTGAGGGTCACTTCGTCGCCGCCTGCCTCCCAAAAGGTGGGCAGGACGCGGAACCGTTTGACTTGCTCCACCCGCGAGAGTCGACCGTTGCCCGCGGCGATGCCCGCCGCGATCTGCTCGATGACACCGGCGTCGGCCGCCAGGGCCGCCGCCGAGGGATCGGTCAGGTGGTGGCGCGCGGCGTACGGCCCGGCGGTCTCGGCGTCGAGGACGACCAGTGCGGTGTTGTAGGGCCTGCCGTCGCCGATGACCGCGATGGCCCCGATCAGCGGTGTCGCCGCCTTGATCGCGTTCTCGATATTGGTGGGAGACATGTTCTTGCCCGCGGAGTTGATGATCAGCTCCTTCTTGCGGTCCACCACCCGCAGATATCCGTCCTCATCGATGGTGATCACGTCGCCCGTGCTCAGCCAGCCGTCGGAGTCGACCGCCTCGGCGGTCTTACCGGGTTCCCCGCGGTAGCCCTTCATCACGAGCGGGCCGCGGACGTGCAGTTCGCCGTCGTCGGCGAGCCTGGCCCGCATACCCGGCAGGAGCTTGCCCACGGTGCCGAGCCTGGCGTCCCGGGGGTGGCTGACGCTGCAGATGCAAGTGAGTTCGGACATGCCCCAGATCTCGGCGATCGGGATGCCGAGTCCGGCGAAGAATCCGAGCGTTTCGGCCGGGATGGGCGCGGCGCCGGACATCGCCCAGCGGACGCGGTCGAGACCGAGTTTCGCGCGCAGCCCCGACAGGACCAGTTGGTCGGCGCGCGCCCACTCGGCGGCTACCGAATCCGGGACCGGCTCCCCGTTCAATTGATGCGCACTGCGCTGCGCGGCGACCGCCAGCGCCCAGCGCAGCGCGGCTCGCCTTACTTCATCGGGTTCGTCGGCGACCGCGAATTCGACTGCCGCTTTGAGCTTTTCCCACACTCGAGGCACCGCGCCCCAGATCGTGGGGTGCAGGTCGGCCAAGGCGCTGCCGATCCGGCTCGGGTCGGCGACGCAGGTGACCTGGGTGCCGAACACCTCCTGGAAGTAGAGCGCGGTCAGCCGGTCGGCGATGTGCGCGGTGGGCATATAGGAGGTGATGGTGTCCCCGAATCGGATTCCCAGCACTTGATCGACGGCGTAGCACTCGAACATCAGGTTCCCGTGGGTCGTCTCCACCCCTTTGGGATTGCCGGTGGTGCCCGAGGTGTAGATCAGCGTGGCCACGTCTTCGGCCCGCACTGCCCGCCAAACGGCCTCGAAGTCGAAGTTCCGGTCGCCCGCGGCGATCAGGTCTGCGACCGACAAGGTCCCTCGCGGTGCGTCGTCGAGGCAGACGATGTGGTCGAGTTCGACCCCGCTGGCGCGTACTCGCTCGACATATTCGGGTTCGCACAGCACCAGGCGGACACCGGCGTTGCCGAGGACGTACGCGATCTGCTCCGGCGACGCGGTGTTGTACACCGAGAAACTGGTCGCGCCGAGGTGCTGCGCCCCGACTTCGAGTGGATAGAACTCGATGCGGTTGGACATCATCAAGGCCACCGCGTCGCCGCGCCGCACCCCCAGCCCCGCCAATCCGGTGGCGACCGTCCGGACCTGCGCCGCGTAGTCGCGCCAAGTCAGAGTCGCGGCGTCCCCGGGAGTCCGAAGCGCGACCGCGTCGGGGTCGACGCTCGCGTTGTGTTGAAAGGCGGCGGGGAGTGTGTCGAAGCGTCGAGTACTCACGCAGGGATTCCCTTCGGATCAGAGGAAGCGTGCCGGCTGGATCGAGGTGGGTGGAAGGGTCGGGAGACGTCAGGACCGTGCTGTGCGGGCTTCCACCCTGCGCAGCAAGTCGTGGACCCGGGCGTCGCGGGCGAGGGCGTGGTCGAGGACGACGTTGATCGCGCCGCGCAGCAGGGCATAGGGCTCCCAGCCTGCCGGTGCGATGGTGCGCGCCGCGCGGCGCTCGATTCCGTCGGCGATGGTCCGGGCCGCGTGCGCGGCCGAGATCCGTACGTTCAACGGCCACGGCAGTAGATCGTCCAGCTCACGGCCGAGTTCGTCGTGATCGAGCGTGTCGTGCGTCATCCGGGTGTCGACTATGCCGAAGTAGGCGATGCCCGCGGTAGCGCCGAAAGGCGCCAGCTCCACGCGCAGCGCCCGGCCCAACTGTTCGACCGCCGCTTTGCTGATCATGTACGGCGCTCCGGCCATGCCGGGCGCGAACGCCGCGCACGAGGAGACCACGACCACGTGGCCACCGGCGGCGACGACGTGGTCGAGCGCTGGGCGCACCGTGTTGAACGCACCGGTGAGGTTGATGTCCATGACCCGATCGAAGTCGCGGCCGTCGAGGGTGCGCACCGTCGACGGACGAGGCACCACCCCCGCGTTGGCCACCACCACGTCCAAGCGGCCGAAATGGTCGGCGGCCCGGTCCACGACCGCTTCCATCGCCGAGCGGTCGGCGACGTCGGCGGCGACGGCCAAGGCCCGGTCGCCGAGCGCGGCGGCTGCCGCGGCGACGGCGTCGTGGTCGACGTCGACGAGGACGACCGCGGCCTGCCGCTCGTGCAGCATGACCGCCAGCTCGCGCCCGATCCCGCGGCCGGCGCCGGTGATCAAAGCGACCCGTCCCTCGACGGCATACCCGCGTCGCCCGCGAACGAAGGAGAGAAGGTCGCCCATCATCGGCTCACCTGGTAGGCCGCGGTGTCGAACCGGCTGGTGCGGTGCCGGTATTCGAAGCTCCAGTTCGGGTAGAGACCGGCATTGAGACCATCCGGCGTCTGGTAGTAGCTCTGGCATCCGCCGGTGAGCCACACCGTCGACGAACTACGCCGGGCCATCTCCGCGACGAAAGCCGCCTGCGCCGCGGGCCGCACCTCGATCCGCCGCGCTCCGGCCGCGCGCGCGTTGCGCAAGGCGTCGACGATATAGGCGATCTGGGATTCGATCATGTAGATCGCGGACTGGTTGCCCGCGGCCCCGAAGGGTCCGAGCGTGCAGAAGAAGTTGGGAAACCCGGCGACCGTGACACCGAGATAGCTCTGCGGTCGCGTGCGGTAGAGCTGTGCCAGCGTTCGACCGTCGCTCCCGGCATAGCGCTCGTAGGCGCTGGGGATCGAGGTGAAACCGGTGCCGAAGATGATGGTGTCGACCGCGTGCTCGCTGCCGTCGCGCAGCAGGATCGAACGCGGACGGATCTCGGCGATGGCCTCGGTGAGGACTTCGACGTTCGGCTGGTCGAGCGCCGGGAGGTAGGTGTCGGAGAAAATGGCGCGTTTGCAGCCGATCACGTAGTCGGGGGTGAGCTTCGCGCGCAGGTCCGGATCGCGCACCTGACGCGACAGCTGCCATCGGCCCAGCGCTTCGTAGGGATGCCGGAAGTGTTGGTCGACCAGTGAGATGAGTCCGAACGTCTCGATCGCCGCGTAGAACCCGCCGCGAATCACGCGCTGCGCCAGCGGGATACGCCGGAGCAGACGTCGCTCCAGTTCGGACGTACGCCGATCCATGCGCGGGACGATCCACGGCGCCGATCGCTGCAACAGCAGCAACCGGGCCACTTTCGGCTGGATCTCCGGTACGAACTGCACCGCGGAGGCGCCGGTGCCGATCACCGCGACCCGCTCACCGGTGAGATCGTGCTCGTGATCCCAGTGCAGTGAGTGGAAGGCCGTGCCCGCGAAGGACTCGATGCCCGGCAGCGGCGGGTACTTCGCCTCGGCGAAAAGCCCGGTCGCCGAGAGCAGGAAGTCCGTGGTGAGCGTTCCTCGCGAGGTCTCGATCCGCCAGAGCGAACGCTTCTCGTCCCACCGGGCGTCGAGCAGTTCGGTGCCGAACCGGATGTGCCGGACGACATCGTGTTCGGTGGCCACCGCGCGGATGTACTCGAGGATCTCCCGCTGCCGCCCATAGGTGCGCGACCAGTCCGGATTGGGTGCGAACGAGTAGCTGTAGAGGTGTGATGGCACGTCGCATGCGCAACCGGGGTAGGTGTTTGCGCGCCACGTACCGCCGAGGTCGTCGGCTCGTTCGAGGACGACCAGGTCGTCGAACCCGGCCTCGCGCAGCTTGATCGCCAGGCCGATGCCGCCCAGTCCCGCACCGATGATCGCTATCGGTGTGTGCTCGATCCGATCGGCATTCACCGGCGCTTCCTTCCGTGCAGAACCGCCACGAGCAGGTCGACGATCGTGTCCACGCGGTGGTCCCGCCGGAACGATGTCAGCGGCAGCGGAGACGGGAAGCGCTGACGGGTGGCCGCTTTGGCGTAGGTGAACTCCCTGAGCCCGTCCGGCCCGTGGACGCGGCCGAATCCGGAGGCGCCCACGCCGCCGAGCGGCAGAGCGGGGATGGTCGCGTGCGCGACGAACGCGTTGATCGAAACGCCGCCCGCGCGAATGCGGTCGGCGATGTCGCGCCCGTGGCGGCGGGCGAAGACGGTTCCGCCCAGCCCGTACGCCCCGCGGTTGACCAGCTCGACGGCCTCGTCCATGTCCCGGACCTTGGTGACGGTGAGCGTGGGACCGAAGGTCTCCTCCGTCACCGCGGGTGCGTCCTCGGGGACGTCGACGAGGACGGTCGGCTGGACGAACTGACGATCGATGCCGTCCGGGCCTCCGAGCACGGCCCGGGCGCCACGGGCGATGGCATCCTCGACGTGGCGGCGAATGATCGAAAGCTGTTTCGGCATGGTGATGGGCCCGATCTTCGAATCCGCCTTACCGGCCTCGATCCCGGTCGCCGCCGCCACCAGCTCGGCGAGGAACTCGTCGTAGACCTCGGCGTGGACGTAGACGCGCTCCACGGCCAGGCAGGTCTGTCCGGCGTTGGACAATCCGCCCCATACCGCCGCGTCGGCCGCGGCCTCGAGGTCGGCATCGGCGTCCACGATCAGCGCGTCCTTGCCGCCGCACTCCATCAGCACCGGGGTGAGATTCTGCGCGCACGCGGCCATGACGAGCTTGCCGGTGGCGGTGGAACCGGTGAACCCGATCTTCCCGACATCGCTGCGGCACAGCGCGTTCCCGGTAGGGCCGAGACCTGTGACCACCTGGAGGGCCGGTGCGGCGGGCGCAGTGCGAGCGAAGGCCTCCGCGAGCCAAAGCCCGACACCGGGGGTGTACTCGCTGGGTTTGAACACTACGGCGTTCCCGGCGGCCAGCGCGAACGAGATCGACCCGAGCGGAGTGAAGACCGGGTAGTTCCACGGTCCGATGACGCCGACCACTCCGAGGGGAAGGTACTCGACCGAGGCCGCATGATTGAACGTCAGCATGCTCGACGGCACGCTCCGACGCCCCAGCACCTTCTCGGCGTTGGATGCAGCCCACCGCAAGTGTTCGAGGGCCATGGCGATCTCGAGCTTGGCGTCGGAGATCGGTTTGCCCATCTCACGGTGGATGACCTGTGCCAATCCCGCGCGTCCCGAGGCGATTTCGACGCGCCAGGCGTTCAGGTACCGAGCGCGTCCGGCGAAGCCGAGGCCGCGCCACCAGGCCGCGGCCTCGTGGGCGGTGGCGACGACGGCATCGACGTCGTGGCGGTCGTGGACCGGATAGGTGCCGACCACCTCACCGGTGGCCGGATCGTGCACGTCGAAGGTCGACACCGCGGGCTGTACGGGATTGTTCGTCGAGACTTTCAACGACTCGTCTCCCTCGATCGGCGACGGATAGACAACAGGTGTCCCTTTCGTTCAGCGGTCTCAGAGATCGACCACGAGGTGGTCGCCGGCGGCACGAGAGACGCAGACCAGCATCTGGTTCTCGCGTTCGGGCGCGGTGAGCAAGCGGTCACGGTGGTCGACGGCCCCGTCGACCACCGTGACCTTGCAGGTGCCGCAGAAACCCTGGCGACAGGAGTAGGGGGCGTTCGGCAGTGCGCGGTGGATCGCGGTGAGCGCCGATTCGTCGGCCCCGACCCGGATGGTGGCGCCGGTGCGGATCAACGTGAGGTCGAACTCGGCGCCGTCGACGACCGGGAGGGCGGAGAACCGTTCGGTGTGCAACGATCCGGTCGGGTTGAGTTCGAACATGCACCGCTGCGCCGCCTCGAGCATCGGTGGTGGTCCGCACACGTACACCGCGGCGCCGGGTTCGGCGCGAGACAGCAGGGCGGCGACGTCGGGTGGACCGAATTCGTCGTCCGGCCGGATTTCGGCATCCGGCAGGTCGGCGAGAAACGGCATGGTCTCGCGGGAGCGGCCCACGTACACCAGGCATCCACGCGTACCCGCCGCCTCGACCATCGGGAGGATCGGTGTGATGCCGATGCCACCGGCCAGGAACAGATACGAGGGCGCGTCGATGAAAGTGAACGCGTTACGCGGCCCACGGATCCGCAGCGGATCGCCGACCCGCAGCGATCGGTGTATCTCCCGCGATCCGCCGCCGCCCTCGGGAATCAGCCGTACGGCGATGCGATAGCGGAAGCGGTCGGCCGGGTCGCCGCACAGGGAGTACTGGCGCTGTCGGCCCGACGGCAAGAACACATCCACGTGCGCCCCCGGTCGCCACGCGGGCAGCGGCCCGCCATCGGCCGCGCGCAGGGTCAGGCTCACCACGTCGGCCGCTTCGCGAGCGATGCCGGTGATCGTGGTGTCCAGATCGAATCCGGTGCGGCGCACCGCGTTCGGGCGCGACAGGAGTGCGGCGGCGCGGCCGGTGACGAACAGCTTGCGATAGATGTCCATGACGTCGCCGAGCAGACGTAATCCCGTCGGCGCCGGGCGGTCGGCCACGGCCGGTGGTCCGCTCATCACCGCGCCGCCCGTGCTGCCGGCGAATGCGCCAGGTAGCGTAGCGCTTTGTCCATCGGGCCCAGCTGGGACGGATGGAATCCCGGCCGCAGATACCGCGGCATCTCGGTGAAGAACACCGTCCATTTCGGGATGACGCCCCGCCGGGTGGCGCTCCAGAACTGCAGACCCCAGAACCGGCCTTTCCGCGGCGACGGATCCTTCCGGTACAGACAGGCGGTCGAGACGATGAACAGCGGCAGCAACGTCGCGCTCGCCAGGATCGCCGTGCGAGCCTTTCGCGCATAGCTGCCGTCCAAGTGCATGAACGCGTCGTAGACGACGCTGCGGTGCTCCACCTCTTCGGCGCCGTGCCACCGGACCAGGTCCAGCATCGCCGGATGCATGCCTTTCTCCTCGAGGATGTCGGCGTTGAGCAGCCATTCCCCGAGTACCGCGGTGTAGTGCTCCATGCCCGCGAACAGCCCCAGTCGTTCCTTGAGCCACTCGTCGCGCGCGCGTCCGGTCAAGCCGTGGTCTCCGAGGATGCGATCGACCAGCCAGGCGACTTTGGCGACGTAGGAGTCGACGTCCAAGCCGATCGCTTGCAGATGCCTGCGCGCGGCTTCGTGACTGTTGGCGTGCATGGTTTCCTGCCCGATGAACCCCGTCACCTCCTCCCGCAATCGCTCGTCGTCGATGTGCGGGAGAGCTTCGGCCAGCGCCTGTGCCATGGCGCGTTCCCCTTCGGGCAGCACCAGGTGCATCACATTGACGATGTGGGTGGCCAGGGCTTCACCCGGCACGTAGTGCATGGGCACGGAATCGAAATCGAAATGGACGTCGCGCGCGGTGATCGCATGCGCTTCGTCGCGATACCGGCGCTGGGTCGCGCCCGCCTGCTCAGCCATGACCCGACCGTACATAACTACAAATCATATTGCAATGTTGCAGCAACAACTAGGCTCGAATGTTGCAGAAGGGATCGGCTTTGCTAGCGTTGGCCTATGCCCACCGCGTCGAAGAGCCCTGCGAACAGCGAAAACGCTGCCAGTGACCTCGTCACCCGGATTCTGGACGCGGCCTTGGTCCTGTTCGAGCAGGTCGGTGTCAAGAAAACAACGATCGAGGAAGTGGCCAGGAAGGCAGGCGTCGACCGGGTAACCGTCTATCGCCACGTCGGAGGCCGCGACGACCTGGTGCAAGCCGTGATCAGTCGCGAGGTCGCCGCGGTACTCGCCGAAATCGCCGAGATCCCCAATCGACACGACGATCTCGGCGATCTCGTCGCCGACATCTTCGTCACCGTCATCACCCGCTGGCGCACGAATCCGCTCGTCGACCGCATGCTGGCGCTGGAGCCCGCGCGTGTGGTCTTGAAACTCACCGTCGACGGCGCGGGACCCTTCGCGATGTCCGTCCATACCACCGACACCGCGCTCCAGCGCGCCGTCGAGCGGGGAATACTCCCGCCCGCTACGGATTTGACCACCCGTGCGGAAATCGTGTGCCGGATCGTCCACTCGCTGATCCTCGCCCCGCACGGGCTCACCGAACTGCGAACCGACCGGCAACTCGGCGATTTCGCTCGCACCTACCTGGTGCCCGTGGTGGCCGGACCCAACGTCCTGCCCGGCTGACATCCGAGCGCGCGAGACCCCCGCGCCGTCGTGCTGATGCGCGCGAATGCTCGGTTCCGGCGCGACAACCGCTTTCGGCGACTTGTAGGGTTCGGGCAGCGCCGGAAGAATGTCCGGCGAAGACGCGGAGGAAGGGACGGCGGGGATGTCGGACGCTTCGGTCGAGGTGCTCCTGGACGACTTCGAGAACAAGGACAAGTGGGAGGTCGCGGCAGCGGGGGCGGACCGGACGCATCTGACGACGTTCGCCGAGGGCGCGCCGGGCAAGAGGCCCGGGGTGTACCCCGATGGCGTCGCGGGCGCCGACTACCGCGCGCTCGTGCTGTTGATCCGGTCGGCGACCGACGATCTCGAGGTCGAGCTCGACGTTCGGCCGGGGCAGTCCTTCTCGATCGCCGGACGGTTGGAAGCCTTGAGCCTGTGGGTGCGCTCGCCGCACGCGTCGATCCGGGTGTCCGCGCGGCTGCGCGGCGCGAGCCGGGACGAGCGAGAGCTGGACTTGGGGGACATCGCCGCGAACGGAGAGTGGCGACCTCTCACACGGGAACTCGCCGACCCGATGGACGACGCCGACCTCATAGCTTTGACGATCCGGCTCACCCAGGTAGTGAAGCGGGAAGGCGAAGTGATGATCCTGCTCGACGACCTGACCGCCCGCACGACGGCATAAGAGCGACCGGCAACCCGCTGCCGCTGCAACCGCTTTGCTTCGGGCCGCCCTGCGAATGGTCATCGTGGGGGGCCGGAAGCGATCAGCCCGTGAGCCATCTGAAGTCCTTGCGGCTCACCCTGTCCAGCTTCTCCTGTCCCCGAAGTGCTTCGACGCGTGCGGATGTCGGCCGGAACGAGTAGTTGTCCATATGGCGACCCCGGGTGTGCCGCCGAACAGCGCCCCGACGAAGTCGTACCCACGCGCAACCTGTAGGCGCTCGGTGGCAATGTGCCCCCTGGGCTCGGCCGGTAGCTGCCTCGATGCTGACAATCCGCGGGGGGAACCGAACATTTCGGATCTGAAATTAGCTAGAAGTGTGCTGAGTTATGCGTGCCTCTCCGGCCGCTTCCCCGTGTCCGGAATCGCCCGGACGGTGATGAACGGTTCGCCGCGCATCGTCCCGCTGATCATGTCACATGCTTCCCGATGCGGCTCCGTGCTTCTGGCGCACTTGGCGCCGAAGAAGGCGACTTCATGATCTTGCCATCCAGACTGCTCCAGCCAACGAAGGAATGAGGTAGCTGCACGTTGACTATCTGCTGATCGTGAAGGAGGAGGGTTGGCGAACGCGATGAACTGCAAGGTGGCCGTCGTCGGCGCGGGCTTCGGTGGCATCGGGATGGGAGTCGCGCTACGACGCGCCGGGATCACCGATTTCGTGATTTTCGAGCGGGGTGGCGACGTCGGCGGTGTCTGGCGGGACAACACCTATCCGGGGTGCTCCTGCGATGTGCCGTCCCACTTGTACTCGTTCTCGTTCGCCCCGTATCGCAGTTGTCGCGTCCGGTTTCCGCGCCAACGGGAGATTCTCGACTACCTGCGCCAGGTTGCCGCCGACCACGGGTTGGGCCCGCATCTGAAGCTGGGTGTCGCGATCGAGGAGGCGACCTATCTGGAAGCCGAGGGCCGCTGGGAACTGACCACTTCCTGCGGGCAGCGCGTGCTCGCCGATGTGGTGATCTTCGCCGTGGGCCAGTTGCACCGGCCGAATGTGCCGGATTTCCCCGGTCGAGCCGATTTCGCCGGACCGTCCTTCCATTCCGCGCGATGGGACCACGACCAGGACTTGCGTGGGAAGAACGTGGCCGTGATCGGCACCGGCTCGAGCGCGGCGCAGATGCTGCCGACCCTGGCCGCGACGGCGCGTCACGTCCGCGTCTTCCAGCGCACGCCGCACTGGGTGCTGCCCAAACCGAGTTCCGGCTTCGGACCGGTCGCCCGAGCGGCGCTGCGGCTGCCGGGCGCCCACGGCCTCTACCGCCGGGCCCTGTACTGCTGTGCCGACGTCGTGCTCACACCGATCATGCGCCGGGGCTGGTCGTCGCGGCCCGCCGAATGGGCTGCCCGGCGGTACCTGCACAGCCGGATCAGCGACCCGCGGCTGCGCGCGAAACTCACCCCCGGCTATCCCATCGGCGGCAAGCGCATAATTTTCGACAGCCACTATTACACGGCGTTGACACGCGAGAACGTCGACCTGATCACCGCCCCCATCACCCGGATCACCCGCGACGGACTACTCACCGCCGACGGCGCGCATCATCAGGCCGACGTGATCATCTACGCAACCGGCTTCCGCGCCCCGGAATTCCTGGTCCCGATCAGCGTGCGCGGACGTGGGGGAGTGCTCCTGCACGACCAATGGAGCTCGGGCGCGACAGCCCTGCTCGGTGTGGCGGTTCCCGGCTTCCCGAATGCCTTCCTGATCGCCGGGCCGAACAGCTTCAACCCGGCAGGCAGTAACCCGGGTATGAAGGAACTCCAGATCGACTACATCATCCGGTGCCTGCGCTGGCGGGACCGGATCGGCGCTTCCGCTATCGAAGCCCGGGCCGCCGCGATGCGGGCGCACCAGCAGTGGATCGAACGAGCCGTCGCGACGACGGTGTGGCCCACCGTCGAGCAGAGCTGGTACAAGCACAGCAGCGGGCGGGTCACCAACCCCTGGCCTGCCTCGGCCCGTGCCTATGACCGCGCGTTGCGGCGACCGCCCGACGAATCGTTCCGCGCTGTCTCCCTCGATCCGGCGACGCCGGATCGCAAGCCTGCGCCACGAGCGAAGCGCAGGCGACCCCCAGCCGTGCCGGAGCGTTCCGAACCGGAACCGACTGCGGTGATCCGCACCGAATAGGGGTGTGCTCGACGGGTCAATGTCCTGATGCCACGGGCTCGTACAGGGCGATGTGCCAAGGAGAGCCGGGCGTCGGCTGTATGACCGCGCGGCGTTCGTGTGGTCCGGTGACCGGCTGCCCCGCCGCGAACCCGTTGGCGCGCACCCGGTTCAACGCGGATTCCAGGTCGTCTACCTTGATCGCGAGGAACGGGGTGTCGTCGTCGCGGTCGGTGCCCGCGAGCATGACACGGACGCCATCGCAGTCGAACTGGGCCCAGCGGTCGCCGTCTACGACGGTGGGCTCGGCGCCGAAGACGGCGCTCAGCAGTGCCACGGTGGCGGGTAGGTCGTCGGTGGGGTAGGCGGGGCTGAGCCGCTGGATCGTCATGGGTGCTCCGTAACAGTCGAAGGCGCAGGTTGGTTCAGCAATGTCCCGCCGCGCGTGCGCTGCGAATGGCCGCGTATGTGGCGGTGTTCGCCCGCACCGCCTCGGGCAGGTGGACGGCCATGCTCATGAAGCCATGGAACATGCCGTCGTAACGGTGGACTTCGGCCGCGACACCGGCTTGCCCGAGCCGCCGCCCGTAGTCTTCGCCCTCGTCGCGTAACGGATCGAACTCGGCGGTGACGATGTGTGCCGGCGGAAGTCCGGACACCTCGGCGCTGAGGGGGGTTGACGTACGGGTCGGCGCCGTCGTGCGAGCCCAGGTACTGGCTCCAGTACCAGCGCAGGTGCGCGGCGGTGGTGAAGTAGCCTCCGGCGTTCTCGCGGTAGGAGTCGGTGGCGCACGCCGGGTCGAGCATGGGGTAGAGCAGTAGTTGGCGGGCGATCGGAGGACCGCCCCGGTCCCGTGTCATCAGCGCCATGACGGCCGCGAGATTGCCGCCCGCGCTGTCCCCGGCCACGACGAGGCGGGCCGGATCGCCACCCAACGACTCGGCATGGTCGGCGACCCAGCACAGCGCGGCGTAGGCGTCCTCGGCCGCGGCGGGAAACCGGTGTTCGGGCGCCTGCCGATAGTCCACCGACACCACGATCGCCCCCGCTCCGACGGCAATGGCCCGGCAGAACCGGTCATGGCTGTCGAGGCCGCAGAGCACGAATCCACCGCCGTGACAGAAGATCACGATCGGCGCCCGCCCGGCCGCGGCTGCGGGCCGATAGATCCGGACCCCGACCTCGGGTGCGCCCGGCGGGCCGGGAATCCGCCGCTGCCGTACCTGCGCGACGGGGATCGGCTCGAGGACGGGCGCTGGACGAGCGGCGAGTAGCCTGCGCGCCTCGGCGGCGTCGAGCACCGCGGTGCCCAGTTCGGGAAACGCGGCGCTCGCGGCATCGACGATCGCCCGCGCCTCGGGTGTCAGCGGCATCGTGCTTCGCTCCTTCGGCTATCGCTGCGCATCCGGCGGCAGGAACTTGCCCGCTGCCAGCCCGCCATCGATCGTCACTTCGGCGCCGGTGATGTAGGCCGAAGCGTCCGAGGCCAGGAACGCGACCAATTCGGCGACTTCCTCCGGCGTGCCGGTGCGTTGCAGCGGTAACGCCGGAAAGCTGCCTGGCCCGGTGGTCAGATACGGCACCATCGGCGTCGCGATCGGGCCCGGATGCACCGAATTGACCCGGATACCGGCCGGGCCCAGCTCGAGCGCCGCGGTCTTGGTCAGGCCGCGCAGTCCCCATTTCGAGGAACCATAGGCGGAGTGGCCCATCAGCCCCTCGAGGCCCGCCTGCGAGGAGATGTTGACGATCGAGCCACCCCCTGCCCGCGTCATCGGACCGACCGTCGCGTGGATGCCGCGGAACGGGCCGACCAGGTTGACGCGCAGGATCCGCTCGAGTTCCTCGGGCGAGGTCTCCGTGAGCGGCCCGGCGGTGTAGACGGCGGCATTGTTCACCAGGACGTCCAGCTTGCCGTAAGCCGAAATCGCCGCGCTCACAGCGGCATTCCAGTCGTCACCGCTGCTGACGTCGTGCCGGACGAAACGCGCAGCGCCGCCGAGGAATTCGGACAGTTCCGTGCCCTCGGCCTCCAATACGTCGGTGATCACCACTCGGGCGCCGCGTTCCACGAACAACCGGGCTTCGGCAGCACCCTGTCCCCGGGCGGCCCCGGTGATCAAAGCGACTTTTCCGCTCAAATCGACCATGTCGAACTCCTCGATGTCTTCGGCGCGGGAATCAGTGGTTGCGGAAGTGGGGGATGACCTTCTCGCCCCAGTGCCGGATGGTCTCCAGGCAGGCCTCTTGCGGCACGGTGCCCATCTGGATGAGGCAGAGGATCTCGTCGGCGCCCGCGTCCTGCAGGCGCTCGACATAGGCGATGGCGTCCTCGGGGCTGCCGTAGGCGTGTTCGACATTGAAGACCGAGGTGGCGCCGGTCCGCACCGGGATCTTGGCCTCGTGCAGGTAGGCCACATGGTCGTCGGCGGCCTGCTTGATGGCGGCGACCTCGTCCGCGTTCGGATCGACCGCCTCGTCGGGGGCGGGTCCCGCACCGTAGTAGTGCTTGATGGACTGCGCGAAGAAGCGCTGCCCGCGCGCGCCGATCTGCTGGGCCCTCTCCCGGTCGTCGAGGACGATGGTCGGGCACAGCGCCGCGAAGTGATCGTTCACGACGGTGGACACGAACCGCTCACCGGTGCGGACGGCGATCGCCTCGTCGTAGGTGCGCCGCAGATCCGCGATCTCCTCCACGCCCGCGAAACCGAGGACGAGCGCGCCGATTCCGTAGTCGGCGGCCATCTTCAGGGTGTCCTTCTTGGTGCAGGCCATGAACAGCGGCGGATGCGGCAACTGCTCCGGCCGCGGCAGCAGTGAGTGCGGTGGAACCTGCAAGAGCTCGCCGTGGTACTCGAATTCTGCTTCCGGGTCCTGCCACGCCTTGCCGATCATCCGCAGCGACTCCTCGACCTCCTGGTAGGTGCGCTCGGGGTCGACACCGCACATCGACGTCTCGACCGGCGTCGCGCCGCGACCCGCGCCGAGGTCGAGGCGGCCACCGGACAACACGTCGAGCATCGCGGCGCGTTCGGCCGCCCGCACCGGGTGGTTGAAGTGGAACGGCATGCACACCACGCCGTGGCCGATCCTGATCCGCTCGGTCTTGGCGGCCACCCAGGTCAGGAAGACCTCCGGTGCGCTCATGTGCGCGTACCACTTCAGGCCGTGGTGTTCGACCGCCCAGACGGTGTCGAACCCCATCCGGTCGGCGAGCACCGCCTGCTCGACACAGTCGCGCAGCACTTGGTGCTCGTGCTCGCGCGACGGGTCGGCCATCTGGGCTTCGAAGATCATCGAGAACTTCATCCGGTCTCCTTGTCGATCGCCCGATCCGGGCGAAATCCGGTTTCGTCGGGGTGGCTCGTCCCGGCGGGGGACGGCCGGAAGCTGTATGCCTAATCGAAATATGACCGCCGGAACCTCTCAGGTCAGGAGCTAGTCCCGCTGGCCGGGACCGTTCGGTGCCGGGCTCTTTCCCCGGTCCTAGCGTCGGTGGCGAATGACGGTCAGAGAGGACGGGAATCGGTGGGACAACTCGACGGCATGGTGGCGCTGGTCACCGGCGGGGCGCGCGGTATGGGCGCCGAGCACGTGCGGCAGTTCGTCGCCGAGGGCGCGCGAGTGGTGTTCGGTGACGTGCTCGATCACGAGGGAACGGCGCTGGCCGCCGAGCTGGACTCCGCCGCGCGATACGTGCACCACGACGTGACCAGCGAGGCCGATTGGGCCGCCGCGGTGTCCGAAGCGGTCACCCATTACGGGCGGCTCGACGCGGTGGTGAACAACGCGGGCATCCTGCGTTTCGTCCCGATCGTGGAGATGGGCCTGGCGGACTTCACCACGATCATGGCGGTCAATGTCACCGGCACCTGGCTCGGCATCAAGACCGCCGCGCCGGTGCTGGCCGAGACCGGAGGTGGAGCGATTGTGAACGTCTCCTCCGTGGAAGGATTCGTCGGCGCCGCCGGTCTCTCGGCATACAGCGCCAGCAAGTTCGCGATCCGCGGCATCACCAAGTCGGCCGCCCGGGAGCTGGGCCACTTGGGCATTCGGGTCAACTCGCTGCACCCGGGTGGCATCGCCACGCCGATGACCGCGGGGGTGTCCGGAGCATCGGGCGTCGACGGCGACGACTTCTTCGCGAGCTTGCCGATTCCGCGCTGGGGGCAGCCCGCCGAGGTCTCCCGTGTGGCGGTGTTCCTGGCCTCGGACGCGGCCAGCTACTGCACCGGAGGCGAATTCGTCGTCGACGGCGGCATGCTCACCGGTTGCGGATACTGACGGAAGCGACGCGATGACTCAGGAATTCGAATTCGACGTGGTGGTCGTCGGTTCCGGCGCAGCGGGCATGACCGCCGCCCTGACCGCTGCCTACCGCGGCCTGTCGGTGACGCTGATCGAGAAGAGCCGATCCTTCGGCGGTTCCACCGCGCGTTCGGGCGGCGGTATCTGGATTCCCGACAACCCGGTCCTGCGGCGCGAAGGCGTGCCCGACAGTCCGGAGCTGGCCCGCACCTATCTCAAAGCGGTGGTCGGCGACCGGGTTCCGGAGGCCAAGCAGCGGGCGTTCCTCGATCACGGGCCCGAGATGATGCGCTACCTGGGCGCTCGGAGCAAGCATTGGGAATTCGTCTACGACCGTGGCTATTCCGATTATCACCCGGAGTTTCCCGGTGGATCGGCCCAGGGACGCAGCATCGAGCCCGCGCCGCTGGACGGACGGCTGCTCGGCGGCGATCTGCACAAGATCAACCAGCCGACCATGTCCGGCCCGAAAGGAATCGCTTTCACCGTCAGCGACTTCCACGACCTGAACATGATCGCCCGCACCTGGGCAGGAAAGCGCACCGCGATGAAGGTCGGTGCGCAGGCGGTGCGCAACAAGCTGCTGGGGCGGCTGCCGCTGAGTCTCGGCAAGGCGCTCGCGGCCCGGCTGTGGCTGTCGCTGCGCGACGCCGGGGTGCCGGTGTGGCTGAACACGCCGCTGACCGAACTCCTCACGGAGGGTGATGCGGTGGTCGGCGTGCGCGCCGAGCACGACGGGAGGCCGGTGGTGATCAAGGCGCGCCGCGGCGTGGTGCTGGCGGCCGGCGGCTTCGAGCACAACCTGGAGATGCGCAAGCAGTACATCAGCGGTCCCCAGTCCACCGACTGGACTGTCGGCGCCACCGAGAATGTCGGGGAGGGCATCGTCGCGGGCCAGAAGGTAGGTGGTGCGGTCGATCTCATGGACGACGCCTGGTGGGGCCCGTCCGTGCGCAATCCCGACGGTCCGCCGTTCTTCTGTCTGGCCGAGCGTTCTCAGCCCGGCGGCATCATGGTCAACCACGCCGGTGAACGATTCGTCAACGAGTCGGCCCCGTATGTGAACGTGGTGCACAAGATGTACGAGCGGGAAGCGGACGGCGGCGGGCACATTCCGGCGTATTTCATCATGGATCAGCGCTTCCGGGACCGGTATCTGTTCCTGGGGAACTTCCCCAAACGTCCTCTTCCCCGGAAGTACCTGGATGCGGGGATCATCTCCCAGGCCGGGACCCTCGCCGAGCTCGCGACGAAGATCGGTGTGCCCGCGGGGACGCTGGCCGCGACGGTGCAGCGGTTCAACCGCTTCGCCCGTGCAGGTCGCGACGAGGACTTCCGGCGTGGCGATTCCGCCTACGACCGCTACTACGGCGACCCGACCGTGCGGCCCAATCCTTGTCTCGCCCCGATCGAGCAGGGTCCCTTCTACGCGGTCGAGATGGTGCCGGGCGACCTGGGCACCAAGGGCGGTTTGGTCACCGACGAGCACGCTCGCGTCCTGGACGCCGACGATCGCCCGATCGCGCGTCTGTACGCGGCGGGGAACAACTCGGCCTCGGTGATGGGCAACGACTACGCGGGTGCGGGCGCGACCATCGGTCCCGCCATGGTCTTCGGCTACATCGCGGCCGACCACATCGCGGGCGGCCGGCCCGGCGGCACCGCGCGGTCGACGGATACATCCATTGAAGGAGAGGGCTGATGGGCCGGGTCGAGGGCAGGAACGTCATCGTGACCGGCGGCGCCCGGGGGATGGGCGCGGCCTTCGCGCGGCGGCTGGTTGCCGAAGGCGCCACGGTGGTGATCACCGACGTCCTGGTGGACGAAGGTGCCGCGCTGGCTTCCGAGCTGGGCGGCGACGCCGCGACCTTCCTCCCGCTCGACGTCACCGACGAGGCGGCGTGGAACGACGTGGTCGCCTATACGGAAAAGGCCTTCGGGCCGGTCTCGGGCCTGGTCAACAACGCGGGCATCGTGCACGTCGATCCGATCGAGAAGCTGTCGGAAGCCGACTTCCGCAAGGTGATCGACGTCAACCAGGTCGGGGTGTTCCTCGGCATGAAGGCGGTGCTGGGGTCCATGTGCCGGGCCGGAGGCGGCTCCATCGTCAATATCTCCTCGATCGGCGGCATCATCGCCTTCTCCGGCATCCTCGGCTACACCGCCTCCAAGTGGGCGGTGCGCGGCATGACCAAGACCGCCGCGCAGGAGTTCGCTGCCTACGACATTCGCGTCAACTCGGTGCATCCCGGCGTCGTCGCCACGGAGATGACCGCCGATTCGGCGCGCTCGCAGGATATGTCGGGCAACCAGCCGATCCGCAGGCCCGGCCGCCCGGAAGAGCTGGCGAATCTGGTGCTGTTCCTGATCAGCGACGAGTCCAGCTTCAGCACCGGCTCGGAATTCGTGGCCGACGGCGGCTACACCTCCCTGTGACAACGCCCGGCAGGGCAAGCCGGCGGGCCGACCGCCGATCGAGACAAGGAATCAACCCGTGAAGAATTTCGAGGGCAGGACCGCGGTGATCACCGGCGCGGGCGCCGGAATCGGCCGGGCATTGGCGGTCGAGCTCGCCCGCCGCGGCGCCCGTCTGGCGCTGTCGGGCCGTCACGCGGACAACGTCGCCGAGACCGCGGCGCTGTGCGCGGCGGAGGGCGCGCAAGCCCGCGCCTACGAACTCGACGTGACCGACCGGGACGCGGTCTACCGCCACGCCGACGAGGTGGCCGAGGACTTCGGCCGGGTCAACCTGGTCGTCAACAACGCCGGAGTCTCGCTCACCGCGAACGTGGAAGAACTCAGCTGGGCGGACTTCGAATGGATCGTGGGCATCAACTTCTGGGGCGTCGCGCACGGCACCAAGGCGTTCCTGCCCCACGTCATCGCCTCCGGTGACGGGCACATCGCCAACGTGTCGAGCATGTTCGGCCTGGCCGCGTGCCCCAGCCAGGGCGCCTACAGCGCGACGAAATTCGCGATCCGGGCTTTCACCGACGCGCTGCGGCAGGAGATGAACATCGCCGGGCACGCGGTGGGCGTCAGCAGCGTGCACCCCGGCATGATCAAGACCGAGATCGCCTGGAAGGCGCGGGCGGGCGGCGATCGTGATCGCGACGCCTTGGCCGCCAACTTCGACCGCCTGGCCAAGACCACCCCCGAGCACGCCGCGCGGGTCATGGTCGACGGCATCCGCAAGAACAAGGCGAAGATCTTGATCGGCACGGACGCGCGCGTGATCGACTGGCTGCCAAGGCTGTTCGGTGCCGGATACCAGAAGATCCTCACGGCTCAGATGAAGAACGAAGTCGCCTAGAACAACGGGCTCGCCGTGTCGGCGCGGTCGGTCGCGTTCATGGCCGAGATCCGAGGCCACTGCGCTGAGCGGTTCAGCGCGGTGGCCTCGCCGCGCGGTCACGAAGGACCTGTTTGAGAACCTTTCCGCCGGCGTCGCGGGGCAGGGACTTCACGAACTCGATGCGTCGCGGGACCTTGTAACCGGCCATGCGCGTGCGGGCCCACCCGGTGATCTCCGCCGCCGCGATGGTCGCGGGACCGGTGCGGACGACGAAGGCGCAGCCCACCTCGCCGAGCCGGGGATCGGGAACGCCGACCACCGCCGCTTCACGGATCGCCGGGTGTGTGAGGAGGATTCGCTCGATCTCGGCGGGATAGGCGTTGAAGCCACCGACGATGAACATGTCGGCGAGGCGGTCGGTGATGCGCAGGTAGCCGTCGGCGTCCATGGTGCCGATGTCGCTGGTGCGCAGCCAGCCGCCGGAATCCACGGCCGCGATGGTGGCCTGCGGATCATCGAGATAGCCGTGCATGACGTTGGCACCGCGAACGACGACTTCGCCGGGCGCACCGGCCGGCACGGGCCGACCGGATCCATCCACGACGCGCACCCGCACGCCCGGCAGGGCCCTTCCCACCGTTGTCGCGACCAGGTTCGGCGGCGCATCGGGGGAGCAGACCGTCGCGATGCCGGTCGACTCGGTCAGCCCGTAGCCGGTGAAGACCTTTTCGACGCCCAGATCACGGCGGATGCGTTCCACCAGCCCGGTCGGCACGCTCGAACCACCCGTACCCGCCAGCCGCAGTGACCTCAGATCGTGGGTGATGGATCGGCCGTCGGAGAGCAAATCGTGGAAGAGCGTAGGGGGACCAGTGAGCACGGTGATCCGCTCGCGTTCGATGACGCCACAGATCCGCTCCGGATCGAAGCGGCCCACCGGCACCATGGTGGCGCCCCGCAGCAGGCACGCGATGACCCCCGCCTTGTAGCCGAAGGTGTGGGAGAACGGGTTCACCAGCAGATATCTGTCGTCGCCGCAGAGAGTGACGGCATCGGCCCACCGGGTGAACGCCACGATCGTCTGCCGGTGGGTGGCGGGCACACCCTTCGGCGCACCCGTGGTGCCGGAAGTGAACAGAATGTCGGATGCGCGCGCCGTCGCGCCGCGCCCGATCGGCCAACACCGCCGGGATCGTCGCGAGCTCACCGGTCGCTTCGCGCCGTCGATCCATGCGGCGATGGTGGCGCACCAGCTGGGCGAGCGGTGGCGATCAGCCTCGAATATCCCGCTGACCGGGAATCCTCCCTCCCTGCGGCCCGCTCGGCCCCTCACGCGGATCGCCGCACCCGGGTGCCAGGCGCGGGTGTCCATCCTGCTCAGCGGGACCACGGCTACGGCAGGCGGCAGCGAGCCCGGCAGGCTCGAATCGGGCGACAAGTGTGCGCGCCGCGGTTCGCGCCCGGCAGGACACGGTCCGGCGGACGAGATCCGAATCGCGCGCAGGCGCGGACCGTTCAGTGATTGCTAAGGAGTGACATGACCACCGGAGCAGAGTTAGTGGAGCGAAACGACGAGGCAGCGAGCGCGGCGCCGGTCGTCGAACTCGACGGCGCCTGTTCGCTGTCCAGGGAACGCATCGGCGGCAAAGCATGGAGCGTCAACCGCATGCGCGCACTCGGTCTTCCCGTGCCGCCCGCGTTCGTGATCACCATCGACGGGTGGGCCGACTTCTCGGCGCGCGGGGTGATCGGCGAGGGCACCTGGCATGCGATCCGCGCGGGCATCGCCGCGCTGGAACACGGCACCGGACGAACCTTCGGAGCAGGCGCCCGTCCGCTGTTGGTGTCGGTGCGCTCGGGCGCCGCGGTGAGCATGCCGGGAATGATGGACACGGTGCTGAACCTCGGCATGAACGAGCCCGTCGCGCAAGCGTTGGCGGCCGAGACCGGTAACCCGGACTATGCGGCGGATACCAGGGAGCGCTTTCGTACGCAGTACCGCGAAACCGTGCTGGGTGCTCCCGCCGGTGCGGTGCCGGAGGATCCGTGGGAGCAGTTGCGGGCGGCCATCAGCGCCGTCTTCCGGTCCTGGGATTCGCCCCGGGCGCAGACCTATCGGCGCAATCGCGGTGTGCCCGCGACCTTGGGCACCGCGGTGACCGTGCAGGCCATGGTCTTCGGCAACCTCGACGAGTACTCCGGCACCGGCGTGCTGTTCAGCCGCAACCCGAACACGGGAGAACGCGCGATGTTCGGCGAATGGCTGGTCGGCGGCCAAGGCGAGGACGTGGTATCGGGCCGGACCACCCCACGACCGCTCGACGAACTGGCCACCCTGTTGCCGCAGGTGCACAGCCGGCTCGTCGCGGCGGCCGAGTTGTTGGAACGCGACGGCCGCGATATCCAGGACATCGAATTCACCGTCGAGTCCGGCACCCTGTGGCTGTTGCAGGCGCGCCCCGCCAAGCGGTCGGCACGGGCGGCCGTGCGGGCCGCGGTCACGATGGCCGAGGAAGGACTGATCGGCACGGACGAGGCATTGCGCCGGGTCACGGCCGACCAGGTGCGGGCCGTGCTGCGTCCGGCGACCGGGGAGTACACCGGGACGCCACTGGCGCGCGGCGAATCCGCGTGTCCCGGACTGGCCTCGGGCGTGGTCGTCGGCGATCCGCACGAGGCGGAGCGCCGTGCGGAGGCCGGTGAGGACATCATCCTGGTGCGCCCGACCACCAGCCCCGACGACCTGCACGGCATGATCGCCGCCCGGGCGATCGTCACCGGGCTGGGCGGCGTCACCTCGCACGCCGCGCTGGTCAGCCGCGAGATCGGCCGACCGTGCGTGGTCGGTTGTGGTCCCGGTGTCGTCGCGGCGCTGGCCGGCCGAGTGGCGACCGTGGACGGCGGCGCGGGCACGGTGTGGCCGGGCCGTGTCGAAGGCAAACCCGTCGACGCGAGCACCCTCGCGGATGTCGGCCGGTTGGCAGGCTGGGCGGGCACCGGCGTCGACGAGTTGTCGGCGTGGCTGGACGCGCGTGGGACCGACGCCTCGGCAGCGGTGGACGTGGCGCCTTCGGCGGTGGCAGAGGTTCCCGACCTCGATCTGCTGCGCCTGATCGGCATCAAAGGCCGCGCCGCCCACGACGCGCTCGCCGCGGGCGTCGGTGCGTCCGCCGAGGTCGTCGCCGCCCGATGCGCGGAGTTGGTGGCCAGGGGCTGGTGTGCCGCGACGCCGATCGGTGTGCGCCTCACACCCGAAGGCAGACAGCACTTGGACTGCCTGCTGGCAATGGAACGACAGGCGGTCGACCGGGCCGCGATCGCGGCCGTCTATGCCGAATTCTGTGGTTATAACGACGTTCTCAAAGAGATCGTGACCGCCTGGCAGATGAGAGATCCGGCCACCGTCAACGATCACGCCGACGCCGATTACGACGGTGCGGTACTGGCCCGGCTGACCGAACTGCATCGCGCCGTGCGACCACTGTTGGAACGGATCGGTGACGTCGCGCCGCGGCTGGCTGGCTACCCCATCCGGTTCGCGCGTGCGATCGAGCGAATCGCGGCCGGTGATCAATCCTGGGTCGCCAGGCCCGTGCTGGACAGTTACCACACCGTGTGGTTCGAGCTGCACGAGGACCTGATCGGACTGTGCGGCCTGAGCCGCGCCGACGAGGCGGCGGCCGGCCGTGCCCACTGACACCGCGGGAGAATCCACTGTGCCGGACAACCGGTGGGTCGAGTTCGCCCAGATCGACAACGTCCGCGATCTGGGCGGACTGCCCGTGCGCGGCGGTGGCACAACGCGTTTCGGGGTGGTCTACCGCTCCAGCACCCCGCAGAACCTCACCGAATCCGATCTGGCGAAACTGCTCGGTCCGATCGGTCTGCGCACGCTGATCGATCTGCGGCTGCCCGACGAAGTGCGGCGGGAGGGCTACGGACTGCTCGCCGGCGCCGACGTCCGGCGGATCTGCCTGCCGGTGCGCAAGTCGCCGCGATCCTCGCTGGCGGCAAGGGATCTGGTCCCCGACGCCAGCCGGGTCGATCTTGTCGACCTCTACGACAAGCTGCTGGCGGGCAGCGTCGACTCCCTCGTGGCGGCCGTGCGGCTCGTCGTCGACGCCGGCCGCCATTCGGTGCTGTTCCATTGCGCCGCGGGCAAGGACCGCACCGGCGTACTCGCCGCGGTGCTGCTGGACGCGGTCGGCGTGCCCGCGGAGGCCATCGCCGCCGATTACGCGTTGACCGGTGAACGCATGCAGCGAGTCCGCGACCGGCTCGACGCGCTCGCGTCCTACGCCGGGCTGCCCCCGGTCAGCACCGGCATCCTCGGTGTGGAAGCCGAGGTGATGCGTCGTTTTCTCGCGAATCTGTCCGCCCGGCACGGCGGCGCGGCCGAATGGTTGCTGACCAACGGACTGACCACCGCGGAGCTGGCACGACTGCGCGAAGTGCTGACCGCACCGGTATAACCGCTCGACTCCGGACGGTGCGGTGAGCGGGGGCGATGCCACGAGGCCGCCGCGCCGAGTGTCGACGGGCAAGCGCGATCGGACGGCCGCACATCCGGTGGGCTGACACCAGTGAGCGGGTCGGTGGATCATGATCCACCGACCCGCTCTCGTTCGCGACTACCGCGACAGCAGTTCGGACTTCAGCGCCTCGAGTGTCGCACCGTCGACGCCGAGCCCGTCGGAGACGAACCGGTCGAACGACCCGAACGACGTTCCAGCCTGATCGAACGCGGCGTCGAGGAAGTCGGCGCGCACGCCGAGGATCGGCTCGAACAGCGCGGGATCGGTGACCAGCCCCTTGGCCACCAGTCCGTCCATCAGCGCCTTGTTGCTCGCGGCCAGGTGGTCGTTCGATTCCAGATAATCCTTGTACACCTGGCCCTTCGGAACGCCGAGCGCGGTCATCAGGATCGCGGTCATCCAGCCGGTGCGGTCTTTGCCCGCGGTGCAGTGGAACAGCACCGGTCCGTTCGCGTTCGCGATATCCCGGATGGCTGTCGCGAACTGTGCGCGAGCCGTGGCGTCGGTGACGAGCCAGCGATAGTAGTCGCGCATGATGCCGACGGCTTTGCCGTCACCGAACATCTGCTGCTGCACCGCCGGACCGCCCTGCACGGCTCTGCCCACCATCACGTAGAAGTCGTTGCCCGGGTCGTACACCGGACGCGCGAGCGCGGGAATCGACGCCGGAAGCTTGTCCGGGTTCGCCCCCGACTCGGCCGGGCTGCGGAAATCGATCACCGCGGTGATGCCCGACGCCACCAGCTTCTGCTGGTCGGCGGCGGTGAGCTTGTCCAAGGCGTCGGTACGGAAGACGACGCCCGTGCGCAGTTTGCCATTGCCCTGGGTGGGATAGTCGCCGATGTCCCGGGCGTTCGGCGCCGTCGACAGCTGCATGGACCGGTCGTGCACGGTGTGTACGAGTCCCGGGCCCGCGAATGCGATACCGGTGGACGGGAACACGGCGATCAACGCCACGGCGACACCGGTCACCGCACCGCGTACAGCACGCGAAATCGTCACTGGATCATTCCTTCCATTGGGTCGCGGCCCGGCGGCGCCGAGCCGGCAGGTGAGCCGGGGTGCCTCACCCCGGCCACGGCTCAGGCGTCGATGAGCAGGGTGACCGTGCCCGCCGACCCGTCGACGCGCACCCGCTGCCCATTGGCGAGACTGGTGCTGGCGGACTTGGTGTCGACGACACAGGGGATGCCGAATTCCCGGGCCACGATGGCGGCGTGCGAAGCCGAGCCGCCGATGTCGGTGACCACCGCGGCGGCGTAGGCGAACATCGCGGTGTGCCCGGTGTCGGTGACCGACGCCACGAGGATGTCGCCCGGCTCGATGTCGTCATCGAGGGACAGCACGCGTTTGACCGTGCCCTCCACGACGCCGGGACACACCCCGATCCCGGTCAGGCTTTCTCCGGGGGCCAAAGCGTTCGCGTCCGGTAGCGGTTGCCAATCACCCGCGATCACGTCCGGCATCCGCACACTCTGCAACCGGGTCAGTTCCGCTCGCCGTCGCGCGACGCGCTCGGTCGAGTCGGCAGGCGCCCACAGGATCTCGTCGAGGGTGAGGAAGCACGCGTCCTCGGCTCGCTGTAGCCGACCGGCCCGGATCAGCCGTTCCGCTCGCTCGCGCACGGCGAGGCGCAGGCAGTGGGTATAGCGGACGACGGCGTCGCGGACGCGTTCGCGCGCCATCGTCGCGCCGGCTGCCATGCGCGCGGTGCGACTGGCGGCCGCATCGACCGGCTCCCGTTCGGGCGCGGGCATCTCCGCGGCTCGGGCGGCGGCGACCACCAGCAACTCGGGCCGGTCGCCGAAGGTGGGGTTGATCAGCTCGCACTCGCCCGGCCCGCGATGTCCGATCCGTTCCAGCTCCTCGTCCAGCGCGGCGGAGAAGGCCGGTGAGGCCGCCCGCGCCGCCGTGACGTCGCCCTTATGTGCCGCGTCGTGCAGTGCGGTATCGGTTCGGCACAGTCCGGCGAGCCGTTCCACGGCGAGCATGGTCCTGGCCGACTCCAACCGCTCCGGATCGATCGGTACGGCCGCTGATTGCTTGCCGCGGGAGTGGATGGCGGTGGCCGCGCCGGTCATCATCACGCCGATGGACGCCGCCGCCCAGGATTGGTTCAGCCGGTCCCGCCACAGCAATGCTCGCGCGTGCAGCTGCTCGTCGGTGAGCTCGCGTATGGCCGCGGCGCTGAGGGTTTCCCGGTGGGCGGCGGCGTTGATGCCGTCGGTGGTCTCGCGATACCGCAGCGCGGTGCGCAGCACCCGGCCCGCCGCTCGCCAGGTGGCGCGGGTACTGGCGAAGCCGGTCGGAGTGGGTGGCTTGCCGTGCGGGGTCAGCGAGATCTCGGCCGGAATGTTGCCGTAGACGTCCCGGCGGATGCTCTGCTCGTCCCACCCCGGCATGTTCTCCGCGGCCAGCACACCGATGGAGGCGTTGATGTAGATGTGGTGGCCGAGCACGGTGGTGACCCGGCTGGTCCAATGCTCGAGCGCTATTCCGTCCAGCGCGATCATCCTGCCCATCGCGGCGTTGGCCAGCCGGATCGCACCCGCCTGTAGATCGACGGTCAACGGTGTGAGTGGTCCGGGCAGTGCCTCGGAGGTATTCGTCGCGGTGTGCACCGGGTAGGCCGGGTCGACCCGATCGTCGAACTCGCCTTCGAGGCCCTTCGGTGCCACCGACACCAGGGCGTGGCCGTCCGACGTGGTTGCGCGGGCGGGTATCACATAGCCGGGCAAGGGAATAGCGCCTGGCTGAGTGATGAAGTCGCCACCGCTGTACTTGCGTCCGGCCAGCCCGCGAACGATGTCGGCAGCCACTTCCGACGCGCTCCAGCCGCAGCGGAATCCCCAATCATCGCGAGCCGCGTCGGCATTCAGCTCCGGTGGCGCCGACCGGGTACGGGACGCCCACGAGAAGATCCGGGTGCCCGCGGCCTCGCGGATGCTGCGCGCGTCGTCGCCCGAAACCACGCCGGACGCCGCCAGGTCGACGACGCCGGTGCGCGCCGATCCCGCGGCCACCACCAGGAAACGTTCGAGGTCGTCGTGATGCAGCAGCTGAAAGCCGCCCGTGCGGCGAGAATGCAGCAGCGGCGACAGAATGCGCCAGTTCTCGCGGTCGACCCGCCTGCCCCCGACCGGCGCGGTGCGCACGATGAGGGCTTGCGCTCCGCTGGACCGCACGGCATCCACGGCGATCGGATCCGCACCCGCGACGACCGGGATCACGAGCCGCGCTCCGGCTCCTCCGGCCGCACTCGCGATCGCGGCGAGCGAACCGCCGAGATGCACCACCGTCGCGCAGCCGGCGACGGCCTGTGCGCAGATCGCAGGCCCAGCCGGGTCTCCGGTGATCACCCGGACCCGAGGGTCGACGTACCGGTGCCGCGCACGGTCCAGCCCGACCACATCGTGGCCGGCGGCCAGCAGCGTGCGCGCCACCGCGCGACCGGTCGGAGCGGAGACTCCGGTGACCAGGACCCGCATG
Source organism: Nocardia sp. CY15 (assembly GCF_009829295.1). NCBI lineage: Bacteria > Bacillati > Actinomycetota > Actinomycetes > Mycobacteriales > Nocardiaceae > Nocardia > Nocardia sp. CY15. Next base: position 61,772 of record NZ_VUOT01000013.1, on the reverse strand, counting down.
AATTCCTCCTCCTCGCTGGCGTCCCACGCAGACGTGACGCCGTTCACACACCATCGCCATCCGGTGCCGCCGCGACGGTCCACAGTCCCGATGAACGGGACCGGGGGGTCGCTCAGCAAGATGGGCGAGCGGCTACGGCGAGCGAAGCGGAAAGGTCGACCACATGAGTGGTCGGAACGCGGTCGCGCCCCGGGATGCCGCCGAAGTGCGCACCTATGACATCGAGACCGATGTGCTGGTGGCCGGTTACGGTTGTGCCGGGGCCGCCGCGGCGTTCGAGGCGGCGACCGCCGGCGCCCGGGTGCTGGTGCTGGACCGGATGAGCGGTCCCGGTGGCGCGTCGGCCCTGTCGGGCGGGGAGATCTACCTCGGCGGCGGCACACCGATCCAGCGGGCCTGCGGATTCGACGACGATCCCGCGGCCATGGCCGCGTTCCTGTCCGCCGCGCTCGGCCCGGGCGCCGACACGGACAAGATCGCTCGCTACAGCGAGGACAGCGTGGCGCATTTCCATTGGCTCGCCGACCGTGGCGTGCCGTTCGAACCCACGCTGTGGGATGCGCCGGCCTGGGTGCCGCCCACCGACGACGGTCTCATGTGGCTCGGGGAGAACAGCAGGCCGTTCTGCGAGCTCGCCACACCCGCGCCCCGCGGCCATCGCCCGGCCACCGCCGACTTCGGCGGCAAGCTGCTCATGGACCGTCTTGCCGGAGCCGCCCGATCCGCCGGTGCGACAGCGCTTTTCGACACCCGGGCGACCTGCCTGATCGTCGCGGGCGACGGCGCTGTCGCCGGAGTGGTGGCTCGGCGCTACGGTACGGAGCTGACCATCCGGGCCCGCCGCGGCGTCGTACTGACCACCGGCGGATTCGTCGACAACGACATCATGCTCGCCGCGCACGCGCCGAAACTGCTGGGACACACCAAGGTCAGCGCGGGCACCGACGACGGCAGCGGGATCCGGATGGCGCAGGCGATCGGCGCGGCCGTGCGGCACATGTCCTCCGGGCAGGTCGGCATCTCGCTCATTCCCGGCCTCGCCGCGCGCGGCATGGTGGTGAACGGGCACGGGCAGCGGTTCATCAACGAAGACACCTATCCCGGCCGGATCGGCCAGGCGGCATTGTTCCGGCAGGGCATGGCGACGTGGGTCGTGCTCGACGAACAGGCTTACGAGGAAGTACCCGAACAACAGCGGTGGGGTGTGCGGCCGACCCATGTCGCGGAGACCGCCGAGCGACTCGCCGACCTGATGGGCGTACCGGCGGCCGCGCTTGCCGACACCGTCCGTCGATACAACACCTTCGCCGCGGCCGGCGCGGATCCCGAATTCGGGAAAGCGCCCCGGTGGGTGCGGCCTCTCACACCACCGCTGGCCGCGATCGACGTGCGGGCGGGGGTACGGCCACCGTCGGAGTCCGGTGATCGTCGCGGGACCGGCGCGTCCGTGTTCACCCTCGGTGGTCTGCACACCTCGCTCGACGGCGCCGTGCTCGATCAAGACGGCACTCCGGTCCCCGGACTGTTCGCCGCGGGCCGTGCCGCGAGCAACCTGCACGGCGAGGGCTACATCAGTGGCACGTCGCTCGGCGACGGCACCTTCTTCGGCCGTCGCGCCGGTGCGGCCGCAGCCCACACCAGCTGACCCGGAGCTGGATTCCGGTGATCGGGATGGATCGGATCCGACGGCACCGCCCCGGCCTAGCGTCGAGAGGCGCACTACGAGGAGGACTACCGGATATGACCAACAAGGTGCTCGATCGGGTACGGGATCTGCTGCCCGCGATCCGAGAGCGAGCCGCCGAGACCGACCAGCAGCGCAGAGTGCCCGAGCAGAGCATTCGGCAGCTGACCGAGGCCGGGGTGTTCCGCATGCTGCAACCGTCCCGCTTCGGCGGCGACGAATCCTCACCCGTCGCGTTCTACGAAGTAGTCCGTGCCATCGCCACCGCATGCCCGTCCACCGCGTGGGTCTCGTCGGTGCTGGGCGCGCATCCGTGGCAACTGGCGCTGTTCCCCCTGCGGGCGCAGGAGGACGTGTGGAGCGCCGATCCGGACACGCTTGTCTCGTCGTCGTACGCGCCGACCGGCAAGCTCACGCCCGTCGAGGGCGGATTCCGGATCAGCGGTCGCTGGAGCTTCTCCTCCGGCTGCGATCACGCCCGCTGGGCATTCCTCGGCGCGGTCGTGCCGGACGGGGAAGGGGGAGCGGAGTACCTGACCGTTCTGGTTCCGCGCACCGACTACCGCATCGAGGACGTCTGGCACGTGTCGGGGTTGTCGGGCACCGGCAGCAACGACATCGTCATCGAGAGCGCGTTCGTCCCCGTCCACCGGACCTACCGCGCCAGCGAGCAGGCGGCGCTGCGCGGACCCGGCCAGGAGGTCAATACCGCACCGCTGTACCGGATCTCGTTCGGCTCGGTGTTCTCCAACACCATCACCGCACCCATCATCGGCGTCGCCCAGGGCGATTACGAAGCGCACATCGAGCGTATGCGCGAGCGGGTGCGGATCTCCTACGGCGGGCAGAAAGCGGCCGAGGATCCGTTCGCCCACGTCCGGGTCGCTCGCGCCGCCTCCGAGATCGACGCGGCCGTCCTGCAGATGGAGCGCAATATCGGCGAACAGCTGCGCTATGCCGAGGCAGGTGAGGAGATTCCGTTCGAGTTGCGGGTACGCAGTCGCCGCGACCAGGTGCGCGGCACCGAACGTGCGCTCGAGGCGATCGACCTGCTGTTCGACAATTCCGGTGGTCACTCGATCCGCAAACCGAATCCGATGGAGCGGCACTGGCGCGACGCGCACGCCGGGAGCGTGCACGTCATCAACGACGTCGAGCGCGCGTTGGTGCTATACGGCCGCAACGCCTTCGGGCTGCCGGTGACGGACCGGATGATCTGATGACGCTCACCGCCGAGAACACCACGCGCTGGAGCGTGACGGGTGGGCTGAGATCGCGCTACCACGAGGCGGGGTCGGGTGCGCCGCTTGTCCTGCTGCACGGCTCCGGGCCGGGGGTCTCGGGCTGGGCGAACTTCGGCGCGAATCTGCCGGTGCTGGCCGAGCGCTTCCGCTGCTTGATCGTGGATCAGCCGGGCTTCGGCGCCAGTGGTCGCCCGGAAGTGTACGAACGCAACTATCTGCGCGTCTCCGCCGACGCGGTGCTCGGACTCCTCGACGACCTCCATTTGGAACGCGTACACCTGCTGGGCAATTCGATGGGCGGTGCGGTCGCCACATTGCTGGCGCTGGAACATCCCGACCGGGTCGAGCGGCTCGTGCTGATGGCGCCAGGGGGCGTCGGGGTGAATGTGCTCGGGCCGGAACCGTCCGACGGCATCACGCGGTTGCTGGAGTTCATCGCCGACCCGACTCGGGAGCGCCTGCTGCCCTGGCTGCGCACGATGGTGTCGAACCCGGCGACCCTCACCCGGGAGCTGATCGACGCCCGGTCGGCCGCGGCCTCGGACCCGGCCGCCATCGCGGCGCTGCGTGATGCCTACGCGACCTTCGCCGATCCCGCTCTCGCCGAACCGGTCCCGCTGTGGGCGCGGCTGCGCGGCCTGCGCGCGGATACCCAGATCCTGTGGGGTCGCGACGACCGGGTGACGCCGGTCGAGGCGTCGTTGCTGCCGTCACGCCAGATCCCGAATGCCGACCTGCGCGTTTTCGCCAGCTGTGGGCACTGGGTGCAGATCGAGCGCAAATCGGCGTTCGAACGCGCCGTCATCGATTTCCTCACCGCCGGTCTTTGATCGCCGCCAACGGCCCGCGTCGATCACACGCCGTGATCGCGAACCCACCCCGCGATCTGAGTGCGGGAGGTGAAGCCCAGCTTGGTGAGGATGTGCTCGACGTGGGTCTCGGCCGTGCGAACCGAAATCACCAGCTCGGCGGCGATGCGCTTGTTGCTGTGGCCGGCTGCCACCAGCCTGGCGACGTCCTTCTCCCGTCGAGTGAGGACATCCGCCGCCTCGGACGCGGCCGAAGCGGGGCGCGGCGACGGCGCCGCGGCGGGCGCGCGGCCCAGCGCGTAGTCGATCGCCTCGCCCAGCGACAGCGCGGCGCCGCTGTCGAACACCTCTTGGAACACGCGCTCGCCCAGGGCTTCCCGGGTCCGGCCGCGCATCTTGTCGCCCAGTACGCCGGTGATGGCGTGTGCCAGCCGTACCGTGCTGCGCGCGAGGATCTCCGCGGCGCCCAGCAGGCGCGCGGCTCGTTCGAAATCGGCGCGCGCGACGGCCGTCCAGGCCAGCCCCTCGAATGCGGAGGCCAGCCACACGCATCGGTCGAACTGGCTGAACATCTCGATGGACCGGGCGAGATACCCGGTCGCGGCATCCTGATCGCCGCGCCGCCAGTGATCCAAGCCCATCGACCACTGCGCCAGGCCGCCGAGCAGATGCGGTCCCCGTTCGGTGGCGACCTCGAGCAGCCGCTCGGCGAATACGGTGGAGCGCGCGTCGGCGAGCACCAGCGCGCACACGAAAGCGAAAGCGAGGCTGTCCATCTCGATCGCGTGATGGCCGCATTCCGCCGCGAGATGCGCCGCCGTCTCCGCCGATTCGAGGGCACGGGCGGTGTCGCCGTCGTTGAAGGTCAGCAGCGCCGAATCGAGCACGGCCTCGGCGAGGATGTCGGGGGCGTCGAGTTTCCGTGCCAGAGCGACGCATTCGTCCACCAACTGGTGAGCGGACCCGCGATCGGACAGCAGCGCCGCGAGCGAAGCCGCCGCGGAGAGCGCGCGTGCACGCGGCCGCGTCGGTTCGCCGGACTTGGCCAGCGCGTCGGTCAGCCAGCGATAGCCCTCGGTGAGGAAGCGGTTGTGTTCCCAGAACGGCCGCAGCACCGCGGCCATCTCGAGCGCAGACTCCGGTGTGCCCGCGAGATCGAACTGGAGAGCCGCGCGTAGATTCGCGTGCTCGCGATTCAGTTCGCGGAACCAGGCCACATCGTCGGAACTCCAATACGCGGTTCGGCCGCGCAGCGCCAGCCGCCGGTAGTGGTCGCGGTGGCGTGACCGTACCGCGGGCTCCTCACCCCGTTCGGCCAGCCGGTCGTGGGCGAACTGCCGGATCGGCTCCAGCATCGCGTATCGGCCGATGTCGCCGTCGTAGCGCAGGCTCAGCACCGATTTGTCGACCAAGCCCCGCAGCGCGTCGAAGAGCGTCCGCGGGCCGGGCTCCTCCACCACGCACACGGCTTCGGCGGCGTCGATGTCGAAGCCGCCGGAGAATATCGACAGCTGTTCCCACAGTCGCTGCTCGGCCGGGGTGCACAGATCGTAGCTCCAGCGGATCGCGCCTTCGATGGTCTGCTGCCGTTCCGGCGCGAGACGCGGTCCCGCGCTGAGCAGGCCCATAGTGTCGTCGAGCCGGGCGAGAACTTGTTCGGGCGTGAACATGCGAAACCGCAACGCGGCCAATTCCAGCGCGAGCGGAATACCGTCGAGCCTGCGGCAGATCGCGGCCAGTGCGCCGCGGTTCGCGGGCGTGGCGGCGAAGCGCGGATCGGCGGCACCCGCTCGCTCGGCGAGCAGCCGCATCGCATCGCTGTCTGCGGTCTCGTCCTCCGGTAGCGGCAGGGGCGCGAGGGGCATGACCTGTTCCCCCTGCACGCCCAACACCTCCCGGCTGGTCGCCAGCACCCGCACGTCGGCGGTGGTGGCCACTAGCCTGCCTGCCAGTTCCGCGCAGGCCTCGATCAGGTGCTCGCAGTTGTCCAGGATCAACAGCAATCGTTTGTCGGCGAGGAACCCGGTCAGCCGCGGCAGCGGCGCCGCCGTGTCGTCCCGCAGCGCCAGCGCCTCCGCGACCGTCACCGTCACCAGATCGGGGTCGTGCACGTCGGCCAGTTCGACCAGCCAGACCCCGTCGGGGAACGCGCGCGCGACCGCGGCGCCGACTTGGCGGGACAGCCGTGTCTTGCCGACGCCCCCCGGCCCGAGCAGCGTCAGCAGCCGTGTCGTGGGCAGCAGTCTCTTCGCGGCGGCGAGTTCTTCCCGGCGCCCGACGAAACTGGTGACCTCGGCAGGGAGATTGCCGATCGGACGCCGCGCCATGGGTGTCAACCCTAGGTATCCCGTCTCGCGTGCACGAGCGTTCTGGGCAAATTCCACTGTGCCGGGCGTGCTCGGCGCTCGCGCCGATGTGCGGAGACGGGCAGAGCCGCCGGCGCGGGAGGGACCGGATCGCCGCCGTTCACCGGGCGGCGACAGCGGCGTCGACCTCGGTCAACTGATGGCGCATACGGTCACGTTTGGCGCGAAGATAACGCACATTGTGCTCGGTCGCCCTGATCTGCAGTGGAATGCGCCGTTCGACGACGATGCCGTACGTGGTCAAGTCGGCCTGTTTGGCGGGATTGTTGCTGAGCAATCGGACCGACCGCACGCCCAGGTCGGCCAGCATCCGCGCCGCGGCGCCGTAGCGGCGGGCGTCGACGGGCAGCCCGAGCCGCAGGTTCGCCTCGACCGTGTCGGCGCCCTCGTCCTGCAACTCGTAGGCGCGCAGCTTGTTCAGCAGTCCGACGCCGCGTCCCTCCTGTCCGCGCAGGTACACCACGACGCCGCGGCCCTCCTCGGCGACGGCTCGCAGCGCGTCGTCCAACTGCTCACCGCAGTCGCAGCGCAGCGATCCGAACGCGTCACCGGTGAGACATTCGGAGTGCACGCGCGTGAGCACGTCGTGTTCGCCGGGCTCGCCGAACACCAGCGCGAGATGTTCGGCGCCGTCGGCTGTGTCCCGGTAACCGATCACCTGGAACTCGCCGAAACGGGTGGGCAGCCGGGTTTCGACGACCCGGACAACGCCCGACTCGAGCCGGTGGCGGCAGGCGATCAGGTCGGCGATCGAGATGATCGGGATTCCGTGCACCCGGGCCATGGTCGACAGTTCGGGAAGCCGCGCCATCGACCCGTCGTCGCCTACCACCTCCGCGATGACGGCGGCGGGGCGCAGACCCGCCATTCGTACCAGGTCGACGGCGGCCTCGGTATGCCCCTGTCGGCCCAGCACGCCGAGCGGGTGGGCCCGCAACGGGAACACGTGCCCGGGGCGGGTGAGATCCCGGGGTGTGGTGGCGGGATCGGCGAGCAGGCGCATCGTGTGCGCGCGGTCGGCGGCCGAAATGCCGGTGCCGACACCCGCCGCGGCGTCCACCGAGACCGTGTACGCGGTGCCCTTCGGGTCCTGGTTGACCGCCGTCATCGGCGGCAGTTCGAGCCGGTCCAGGTCGTCTCCTGTCATGGGCACGCACAACACGCCGCTGGTGTGCCGTACCAGGAATCCGATGTTCGCCGCGGTCGCCTTCGCCGCGGCGAGCACCAGGTCCCCTTCGTTCTCGCGGTCCTCGTCGTCCACGACGAGCGCCATGCCTCCGCTCGCGATCGCCGCTACCGCGGCAGGCACCGAGTCCAGTTCACCGGTCATCGTCCGCCACCTCCATATGCCTGATCGAAATATGCCGGGGCGACAACAACCAGTCGGCGTCTCACTCAGTGAGGCGATCGATGTCCGCGAGCAGCTCCTCGGCGAAATCGCGCTCGGCCTCGTAGTGCCGCACGCACCAGCGGAGCACCAGTTGCGGGTAGACCCAGTCCGGGTTCGCCTCCGCGCCGTGGGCGTCGGCCTCGGCGCGCTGCCGCATCTTCTCGGCGTAGGCCGCATGCTCGGTCAGGATCTCGCGCATGCGGTGGGGCTCGGCGAGGTTGCCCAGCCACGCCCGCAGCATCACGCTGTGCTTGAGCACCGGCGCCTCGACGGGCGCGTGATTGACCCAGTTCGTCGCGGCCTTACGGCCTTCCGGCGTGATGGAGTACATCCGCTTGCCGCGCACACCGTCCTCCTGCACGACCGTGCGGGAGGTGGCGTAGCCGTGTTTCTCCAGGCGTTTGAGTTCGGCGTAGATCTGGCTGAACGACGGGCTCCAGTAGAAGAACTGCAGGCTCCAGTCGGCCCACTTCTTCAGGTCGTAGCCGGAGAGTTCGTCGGCGTGCGAGAGCATTCCGAGCACGGCCCACGCGGTGGTCGGCAGGTCGGGCACCGCGGGTGTGACGCCATCGGTCATCGTCGGAATGTACCGCCCAGGCATATCCGGATTCGGACTATCGCCAGCGCGCCCGGCGCGGGAACAGCGTCCGGCCGGCCTCGTGGGAGATTTCGAGCAGGACCCGCGCCAGTTTGTCGAAACTCATCGCCTCGGCCCGCCCGGACAGCGACAGCGCCGCGGGGGCGGTGCCTCGACCGCGCAACGGCGCTGCGACGCAGGCGATTCCGTCCATGGATTCCTCGCGGTCCAGCGCGATGCCTTGGCGCGACCGGATCTGGGCCAGGGTGCGATGCAGGGCGTCCGGCTCGGTGATGGTCTTGGGCGTCAACCGCGGCAGCCGGGAGTGGAACGTGGCTTCGGCGATACTCGGCTCCAGGGCCGCCAGCATCGCCTTTCCGAGCGCGGTGCAGTGCGCGGGCATGCGGCCGCCGAGGCGGGTCGGCAGCATCGCGGCCAAGCGGCCACCGGCCTTGTCCAGGTACACGACCTCGCGTCCATCGAGTACCGCGAGATGTCCGACCATGCCGGTGCGCTGACACAACTCGTGCAGCAGTGGACTGACGGCGTCGCGGATCTCGTTGTGGTCGGCGGTGAGCCCGCCCAGTTCCAAGGTGCGCATGCCGAGCCGGTACCCGCCGGAGGTGTGGGCCAGCCAGCGCAGCCGGATCATCTGGTTGAGGATCCGATGCACTGTCGAGCGCGGCAGGCCGGTGCGTTCCACCAGGCCGAGCAGTGTCAGCGAAGGGGTGGCGGCGTCGAACGCGTCGAGGATCAGGGTCATCCGTTCGATCATCGACACGGGCACCTCGGCGGAGCCTGCTTCGGTCGCCTTGGGGCGAGCGCGGTGGGCGCGCGGCTGCGCCTCGGGTAGCAGCGTGACGGTCATCGGAACCTCCGTCGGTCACATTCGTCTGCGTCGACCGAGCAACAGCTGCTCGATCGCTTGTGTCTCCCATCACACTGACGGGTGCGCGACCGGGCCGAATCGGGAGAACTACGTAGCTTCTACGGATCTGGATCTCGGTGACCGGACTCCGATCTTGACGCTCCTCGGGCGGCGCCTGCTGTCATAGCTGTCAGGTATATGCCTGATCGAAATAGGAGGCCAGATGGAACCGGTGCTGGAGACGGACGGATCCCCGCTGGACGTGCGCGACTTCAAAACCGTGCTGGGGCGTTTCTGCACGGGCGTCACCGTGATCACCGCGCGAGCGCAGGACGGGCCGGTCGGCTTCACCTGCCAGTCGTTCTCGGCGCTCTCGCTGGAGCCGCCCGCCGTCTGCTTCTGCCCGGCGCGCACGTCCACGTCCTGGCCGCGCCTGCGCGAGGTGGGCCGGTTCTGCGTCAACATCCTCGCCCTCGACCAGCAGGAGATCTGCGGGCAACTGGCGCGCAGCGGCACCGACAAGTTCGCGGGAGTCGACTGGGAGCCCTCGCCGAACGGCTCGCCGCGGCTGGCCGGGACGATGGCGTGGCTCGATTGCGAACTCGAGCGGGAAGTCGACGGGGGGGACCACACCATCGTGATCGCGCGCGTCACCGCACTGTCGGAGCATCGCGAGGCCCCGCCGCTGCTGTTCTACCGCTCCGCGTTCGGTCGGCTCGATGTGGCCTGAACGCCTCCCGGCCAGTGGGACTCCACATTTCCGCACTCGCATGCCGAACCGAAATATCGAGGTGACAAACGTGCGCGAATTGTGGAGGAACCGATGACTACTGACACCGAGGTGCGAGTGATCGACGCGGGCGCTCCGCCCGCCCGTTACGCGCGCGGCTGGCACTGCCTGGGGCTCGCGGCGGACTTCCGGGACGGGAAACCGCACACCGTCGAGATCTTCGGCACCGAACTGGTGGTATTCGCGGGTACGGGCGGAGAGCTCGTCATTCTGGACGCCTACTGCAGGCACATGGGCGGGAACCTGGGTGACGGCCGCATCGAGGGCGACTCGATCGCCTGCCCGTTCCACGACTGGCGATGGGGTGGCGACGGCCGCTGCACCGGCATCCCCTACGGCCGCCGGGTCCCGCCCCGGGCGCGGACTCGCGCATGGCCGACGCTGGAGCAGAACAAGCAGCTGTTCGTGTGGAACGACCCGGAGGGTAATCCGCCGCCGGAGCAGGTCACCATCCCGCGCATCGAAGGCGCGTTCAGCGACGAGTGGACCGACTGGACCTGGAACACCATGGCGATCGACGGGGCCAACTGCCGCGAGGTCATCGACAACGTGGTGGACATGGCCCACTTCTTCTACGTGCACTTCGGATTCCCCACCTACTTCAAGAACGTCTTCGAAGGTCACATCGCCAGTCAATACATGACCTCGGTGTCGCGCGAGGACATGATGGGGGAGACCGCGAAGGCGTTGGGCGGCAGAAATGTCCTGTACTCGGACGCCTCATACCACGGCCCTTCCTACATGATCGACCACCTGCGCAGCGAGAGCGCGGGCCTGACGGTCGAGGGCATCCTCATCAACTGCCACTATCCGGTGTCACCCACGAGATTCGTGCTGCAGTACGGCGCGATCGTGAAGAAGCCCCACGGTGTGCCCGCGGAGCAGGCCGAGGAGATCGCGGCGAAGTTCGCCGGGGGTCTCGGCCGGGGCTTCGAACAGGATGCCGCGATCTGGAAGCGCAAGACCCGCATCGACAATCCGCTGCTGTGCGAGGAAGACGGGCCCGTCTACCAGCTGCGCCGCTGGTACGAGCAGTTCTACACCGACGTGGACGAGATCGACCCGAAGATGACCGACCGCTTCGAGTTCGAAGTCGACACCACCCGGGCAGTCACGGCGTGGGAGGCGGAAGTCGCCGGGAACCTCGCCGCGCAGCGCGCCACCGCCGGAGCCTGAGCGGACCGCTATGGAAGAGATCACCTGCCGCAGCTGCGGGACGTGCGTGCGAGTCGAGAAGTTCAGCCCGCAGCACACCAGCGTGCAGTGGAGCGCGGTCGCGGTGGCGGAGTGCGCCGAGTTCGCCGCAACAAGCACGCGGGTGCGGACCTGCGTCGCCCTGCGCGACAGCATTGATGCGGCCGTGACAGGCGGTCTCATCGACGTCACCACCCGTGACCGGGACGTGCCGTGAGCGCGGAGCGCGCGGCAGCCGTGGACGATCGCAGAGGAGACACGACAGTGATTCGGGCCGACGCTGCCACGCGGCCGCCGACGCGAGCCGATATCCCCGACGACGCCGAGAACCCCGGCGGAATCCTCACCCTGCGGGTGACGCGGGTGATCCAGGAAACCCACGATGCGGTATCGCTGGAGTTGAGTCCCGCCACAGCGCGGTCGAAGCCGATCGACTATCGCCCGGGCCAATTCCTGACCCTGCGGATACCCAGCGAGCTGACCGGCTCGGTGAGCCGGTGTTACTCGCTGTCGAGTGCGCCGCACGAGGACGGTCCGTTGAAGATCACGGTCAAACGGACGCCGGAAGGCTACGGGTCGAACTGGTTGTGCGACAACGCCGTCGAGGGCATGGATGTCGACGCGCTGCCGCCCGCGGGTGTCTTCACCCCCGCGTCGCTCGACGTTGACATGCTGTTGTTCGCGGCGGGCAGCGGAATCACCCCCGTGCTGTCGATCCTGAAATCGGCACTGGCGGTCGGGTCCGGTCACTGCACGCTGATCTATGCCAATCGTGACGAACACTCGGTGATCTTCGCCGCCGAGCTCGCCGACCTCGCCGCCCGGCATCCCGGCCGCCTGCTCGTGGTGCACTGGCTGGAGACGGTGCAAGGGCTGCCCACCGGCGCGCAACTCGCCGCGCTGGCGGGGCCGTGGTCGCACCGCGAGGCATTCGTCTGCGGTCCCGGCCCCTTCATGGACGCCGTCTCCGCCGCGCTGATCGGGCCGGGCGCCGATCGCCGACGTGTGCACGTGGAGCGATTCGCGTCGCTGAACGGCGATCCGTTCCGAGCCGATACCGCCGCCCCCGCCGACTCCGTCGACTGCGCCGTGGTCGAAGTCGAACTCGACGGCCGGACACGCCGGATGCCGTGGCCGCGCCACCAGGTTCTGCTCGACGTCCTGCTGGCGGGCGGCCTGGCGGCCCCCTACTCCTGCCGCGAGGGCGCATGCAGCGCCTGCACCTGCCGGCTCGTCGCGGGCCAGGTGCGTATGCGGCGCAACGAAGTTCTCGACGACGCCGATCTGGCCGAGGGTTACGTGCTGGCATGCCAGGCGGTCCCGGTCACCGACACGGTGCACGTCACCTATTCCTGAGGAGTACGACGAACAATGGCTGACATCGCCTCGCTCGGCTACGTCCGAGTCGCCATTACCGATGTGGCGGCTTGGCGCGCCTTCGCCTTCGACGTGATGGGCTTCGCCGAGGCCACCGGACCGAATCCCGACAGCGTGTACTTGCGCATGGACGAGCACGCTTATCGCTTCGAACTCGTTCCGGCGGATCAGGACCGGGTGCTGGCTGTCGGCTGGGAGGTGCGCGACTATCGCGCGCTGGCCCGGGTGCGGGACACAGTGGAGCGAGCGGGCGTCACTGTCGCACCGCTCGACCGAGAGAAGATCGACGCACTGCGCGTGGAGGAAGCGTTCACTTTCACCGATCCCGCGGGGTTCACCATCGAGGTCTTCCACGGCCCGGTGCTCGACCACAGCCCGGTCGTCACCGTGCACGGCAATCGCTTCGTCACCGAAGGGCTGGGACTCGGTCACGTAGTGCTGCCGGTGCCTGATCTCGCGGAGGCGAACCGCTTCTACTGCGAGGTGCTCGGATTCCTGCCGCGTGGCTCGTTCCGAGTGCCGACCCCACCCGGCGTATGGCCGATTCGCGTTCGATTCCTGGGTGTGAATCGGCGTCACCACAGCCTCGCGCTGATCCCGGGCACTCGTCCCGACGGTCCGGGGCTGGTGCACATCATGGTTGAGGTCGACGAGCTCGACGCCGTCGGCCGGGCTCTCGACCGCGTCATGGGCGCGGGCTACCCGTTGTCGTCGACTCTCGGCAGGCACACCAACGACAAGATGATCTCCTTCTACGTCCGCACTCCCGGCGGCTGGGATCTCGAATACGGCACCGAGGGCGCCCTGGTCGACGAATCCGTCTACAGCGCCGAGGAGATCACCGCCGACAGTTACTGGGGCCACGAATGGTCTCGTGGCTGACCCGGCCGTCCGGATCGCCCCGATCGTCCTAAACTGTCGATTCGAGAAGGAAGGACGCTGATGAAGCGAAATCTGAACTGCCCGTGCGGAGAATCTATCGTCGGAACCGACGAGGACGACCTCGTGGAGAAGACGCAAGCCCATCTCGCCCAGAACCATCCCGGGCACGAGTATTCGCGCGACGAAATCCTGTTCATCGCGTACTGATCGAGGGTATTCGCGCCGTCACGGTCTGGGGCGCAGGCCTTCGATCATGTGCGTGGTGGTCTCGTCGAGCAGTTCGTCGGCGGTGTCAGCGGCGATCACGCCCGAGCCGACGAAGGTGGCCAGGCCCTGGAGCGCGGCGACCGCGGACAGTGCGATGCGCCGCGGGTCGCCGGCTATCACTTCGCCCAGCTTCTGCGCTTCGGCGATGCGCGTGACCGGAATCGCGAACGCGGCGTCCACCGCCTGGGACATCGCATCGCCTGCCGCAGGGCTGTGCCTGCGCGCGAACATCAGAGCGATGAGCGCCGGGTTCTCGGTCGCGAAGTGGAAATAGGTCCGGGCCAGCGCGCGGATGTGCCCGTCGATCGAACTCGCGGCCGCGGTCTGCTCCAGGGCCGCGGCGAGTCGTTCGAAACCGGACACCGCGATAGCGTCCAGCAGTGCCTGTTTGTCCTTGAAATGCCGGGTCGGGGCGGCGTGACTGACACCGACGTCACGAGCCAGCCCGCGCAGCGACAGGCCGTCGACACCGGACTCGCGCAGCGTCGCCTCGGCGCGCTGCAGCAGTTCGGCTCGTAGGTCGCCGTGGTGGTAGGACCGGCTTCGGGAGATCGCCATGGTGTCAGCAGGATAACAAAATGTAGGCATTGCCTACTTTGTAGGCGGTGACTACATTTGCTTTTCATGACGGTTCGGACCTTCACCGCCCCGATCGCGGTGCTGATGGTCTTCGCGGCGCTGCTCGCCACCATGTACCTCGGCTACGCGGGCAATACCGAGAAGAACCTGCACGATTTCCCGGTAGCGCTGGTCAACCAGGACGTGGGCGACACGCTGGACGGCAAGCCCGCCGATATCGGGGCCCAGGTCACCGACGCGCTGGTCGCGGGCATCCCGGCGGAGAAGGTCGATCTGCGCGTCGTCGGCATCGCCGAGGCGCGCAAGCAGTTGCAGTACGGCGAGGTCTACGGCGCCATCGTCATCCCGTCCGACTTCACCAAGCGGCTGGCGATTCTCGGCGCGGCCGCCGTGGTCCCCGGTGAGATCGAGCGCCCGGTGATCACGATCCACACCAACCCCCGGGTCGGGCCCTACACAACCGGCATCATGCAACGCATCGCCGACCGTGCGCTGGACCAGGTGGACGAGACCGTCGGCAAGAACTTGACCGACCAGGTGAATTCCGCCCTCGCCGAGGGGCCCGGTGCGCCGGTCGAGCTCAGTGGCGCCGCCCGCCTGATGCTCACCGATCCCGTGCAGATCGTCACCGCGCCGTATCGCCCGATGGACGATGCCGCCGGGCAGGGCCTGGTCGCGTTCTTCTATACGTTGATCGTGTTGCTGGCGGGCTTCACCGGCGCCATGATCATCCACACACTCGTCGATTCGGTCCTCGGTTTCACTCCGACCGAATACGGCCCGTGGTTCGTCCAACCGCCGGCCACCGGGATCTCCCGCTTCCATACGCTGCTCGTGAAGTGGGCGGTTCTCGTGACCGCGGCGCCGATTCTGTCCGGGATATTCCTCGCCGTGGCCGCGGCGCTGGGTGTTCCGCTGGGCAGCGCGCTGCTGCTGTGGCTCTACGGAACACTGGCCATCGTCGCCGTCGGTGTGACCGCGCTGGCCGTCCTGGCCACTTTCGGCACCGCCGGATTGCTGGTCAACTTGATCCTGTTCGTCGTCCTCGGCCTGCCGTCGTCGGCCGCCACGGTTCCGCTGGAAGCGACGCCCACCTATATCGCGAACCTGGCCGCCTTCGAACCGATGCACCAGATCTATCTGGCCGTGCGCGCCATCTTGTTCTTCGACGCCCGCGCCGAAGCCGGTTTCGGCCTCGGATTGTGGATGACGTTGCTCGGCCTCGGAATCGGCTTGCTCCTCGGTGCCATCGCCACCTATGTCTACGACCACCGGGGACTGCACCGCGCGGCAGCGCCCGCCGACAGCGCACCGGTCGTGCGGGTGCCCGCCGCCCGATGAAGGGTCCGGTGATCAGTCGTCCACGGCGTCCAGGAGTGTGTCGAGCTTTTCCGGGTCGACGCCGAAGCCGGTCAGGCGGTTCAGCGGGATGGAGGCGATCATGCGCATCATGTCCATGCCGAGCGCGGTCCCTTCACCCATACTCTCGGACATACCGCCGAACACTTCGGCCAGCGCTGCCGCCGCCGTCGGATCGGCCAGCGCCTCTCCCAGGGTCGACTCCGCCGTGATGGGGATCCGCAGTTCGTCTCCGGTGAGGTCCACCCGCCCGGTGACGCGCAAGTCCCGGCTGGAAGCGCCTGCCCACACCTGGTAGGTACCGGTCTCCACGATCCAGCGGTCGACGCGAGTCTCCCAATAGGCGAGTTCGTCTCGCGGGAGCAGGATGGAAACCTCCTCGCCCGCCCCGGGTTCCAGGTCGGCGGTGACGGCGAACCCCTTCAACTCGCGGGCCGGACGCGTGACGGAGGATCCGGGCGCCGCCGTGTACACCTGCACCACGTCGCGGCCTGCGCGGGAACCGGTATTCGTGACCAGGACGCGCACCGTGATTCCCGCTTCGTCCGCCGCGAGTGCCGGCTCGGAGTAATCGAAGGTGGTGTAGGACAGGCCGTGCCCGAACGGGAAGGACACCTCCATATCCCGGCTGTCGTACCAGCGGTAGCCCACATACAGTCCCTCGCCGTAGCGCACGTGCGAGTTCTCGCCCGGGAAGTTCAGGTAGGCCGGTGTGTCCTGCAACCGAACCGGCACCGTTTCCGCGAGCCGCCCCGATGGATTCACCACACCGAACAGCACGTCGGCGAGTGCGCCGCCGCCGGCCTGGCCGAGTAACCCGCCGTCCAGGATCGCGGGCGCCAGTGCGGCCACCGGGGCCAGCCGCACCACTCCGCCGTGCGCGAGCACCACCACCGTGTCCGGTTGCGCTCGCACCACCGCCTCCAGCAGATCCAGCTGATCGGAGGGCAGCTCGAGGTGTTCACGGTCGAATCCCTCGGATTCCTGCGTGGCGGCCAAGCCGAGGAACAACACAGCCACGTCCGCGTTCGCGGCGGCGTCGACGGCTTCCGCCCGCAGCGCGACGTTGTCCGCGTCCGGGTCGGCCGTGGTGAAACCCCGGCTGTAGGAGACCTGTGCAGAGCCCGCGAGCGCGCGGATCTCCTCGAGCGGCACATCGAGCCGGGTCGGGTTCACATGCGAGCTGCCGCCACCCTGGTACCGGGGTTCCACCGCGAACTCGCCGATCACCGCGAGTGAGCGCCCTGGCGTGAGTGGCAGGAGGTCACGCTCGTTCCGCAACAGGACGACGCAGCGCGCGGCGACCTCGCGGGCCAGCCGATGGTGCTCGTCGGCGGTATCGGCGGCATCGGCGAGTTCGCGTCCGGCCACTACCCTCGCCGCCAGCGTCGCCACGTTCCGCGCAGCCCTGTCGACGGCCGCCGCGTCCAGCGTGCCCGCGGCCACCGCCGCCACCACCTGCTCGTCGGAGACGCCGCTGCCGCCGGGCATCTCCAGATCGAGCCCGGCCGCCACCGAGGCGGGCCGGTCGGCCACCGCGCCCCAGTCGGAGACCACCGCACCGTCGAATCCCCACTCGTCACGCAGCACGTCGGTGAGCAGCCAGCGGTTCTGCGCCGCGTGCACGCCGTTGACGCGGTTGTAGGAGCACATCACCGTCCACGGCCGAGCGGTGCGCACGATGTGGGCGAACGCGCGCAGGTAGATCTCGCGCAGCGGGCGCGGGTCGATGTCGGAACTCGCGCGCATCCGATCGTGCTCGGCGTTGTTGGCGGCGAAATGCTCGAGGGAAGCGCCCACCCCGGTGCTCTGCAGGCCCGTCACCCATGCCGCGCCGAGCAGGCCGGTGAGTAGCGGATCCTCGGAGTAGTACTCGAAATTGCGCCCGCCGCGCGGATCCCGCTTGATATTGACTCCCGGCCCGAGCAGCACGTCCACGCCCAATGCGCGGGCCTCCCGGCCGAGCGCCGCGCCCACCCGCCGCACCAGCTCGGTGTCCCAGCTCTGCGCGAGCCCGACCGCGGGCGGGAAGCAGGTGGCGGGCAGGCTCTCGGCCAGCCCGAGGTGGTCGGTCGCCCCCGGCTGTCTGCGCACACCGTGCGGGCCGTCGGTCAAGGTCACCGAGGCGACCGGACCGACTACTTCCGCGACCGCTACCGCACTGTCCGCGAGGCGCTCACCCGCACCGTCGCCGAACTCCGCGAATCGGGTCGCCTTCCCCGTGACATCGATCCGGACCGATTCGCCGTCATCACGTCGGCCCTGCTCGACGGCCTGCAGACGCAGTGGCTCTACGACCCGGGCGTGGACATGGCCGACCACGTGGCGTACTTGTGGGAGCTGATCGAACGCTCCGGGGACTCCGAGCGCTGACACCCGTGCGTAGCGGCAGGTAGGTGGGACTCCAGGGTCCGGAGATCACGTAGTCGGCCACCCGTGCCCACGCCGCCGGTGCACGCTGTTCGTTCGAGCACGACGCCTCGATCCACGCCGGTAGACTCGAACTCGGTGGTTCGCGTCGGCCATACCTCGTTCGGCCGGACGCAGCCACAGGAGTGGGAGATGAGCGCACGCGACGGCCCCAGCCCGCGGCGGTTGCATCGCAGCACTCGATTGCTGGTGATCGCCGCCACGGTGTTCGTTGTGTCGCTGTTGATCATTCCCCGCCTGATCAGAGGCTATGTCAGCTGGTTGTGGTTCGGTGAAGTCGGATTCCGAGGCGTCTGGCTCACCGCGCTGTTCACGCGCTTGTCGCTGTTCGTCGTGGTCGGCCTGATCATCGGTGGCGTCCTCTTCGCTTCGATGTGGCTCGCCTTCCGGTTCCGTCCGCTCTTCGTCCCCGATGCGGGGCAGGACGACAGCCTCCGGCCGTATCGGGCGATGGTGCTGCGGCGGCCGTCGCGGTTCGGGCTCGGCATCGCCGCGACGCTCGGTCTGCTCTGCGGCCTCATAGCGCAATCGAGCTGGATGACAGTTCAACTGTTCCTCCACGGCGGCTCCTTCGGTGTGTCGGATCCCCAGTTCGGCCACGACGTCGGGTTCTTCGTGTTCGACCTGCCGTTCTACCGTCTCGTCGTCAACTGGCTGTTCGTCGCCGTCGTACTCGCCTTCTTCGCCGGACTCGCGACGCACTACCTGCTCGGAGGACTGCGGCTGTCCGGAAAATCCCGCGGCCTGACGCATGCGGCGCGCGTCCAGCTCGCGGTGCTCGCTGGTGCGTTCATCGTCTTGAAGGCCGCCGCCTACTGGCTCGACCGGTACTCGCTGCTCTCGAGCAGCAGCAAGGAGCCCACCTTCGCGGGGCCGGGCTACACGGATATCAATGCCGTGCTGCCCGCCCGCCTGATTCTCTTCGCGATCGCCGTCATCTGCGCCGTGGCGATCTTCGCCGCCGTCGTGGTGCGCGACCTGCGCATTCCGGCGATGGCCGCCGCGCTGCTGTTGTTGTCCTCGATTCTCGTCGGAGCGGTCTGGCCGCTGGCCGTCGAGCAGTTCTCCGTCCGCCCGAACGCCGCCGACATGGAGCGCGTCTATATCGAACGCAACATCGCGGCTACTCGGCAGGCGTACGGAATAGGCAGCGATCGGGTCGATTACCAGGCCTATTCCGGTGTCGGCAGCAAGCCGCCGTCCGAGGTGCCCGCGGACGTGACCACGATCGCCGATGTACGCCTGCTGGATCCGAACGTGCTGTCGCGAACCTTCACCCAGCAACAGCAGCTGAAGAACTTCTACAGCTTCCCACCACATCTGGACCTTGATCGGTACCGCGTCGGTGGGGAACTACGCGACTACGTGGTCGCAGCGCGCGAGCTGACGCCGAGCGCGCTGAGCGGCAATCAGCGCCATTGGGTCAATCGGCACACCGTCTACACCCACGGGAACGGGTTCGTCGCCGCACCTGCCAACCGGGTCAACGCGGCGGTCCGCGAGGCCGCGGGCGACGCTGCCAGCAGCAACAGCGGATACCCGATCTACGCGGTCGGCGATATCGCTTCCCAGGCATCCGGGCAGCAGGTGATCCGGGTGGATCAGCCCCGCGTGTACTACGGCGAAGTGATCGCCCATGCCAGCCCGGACTATGCCATCGTCGGCGGCGGCAGCGAGCCCCGCGAGTACGACACCGACACCACCAAGTACACCTACACCGGATCAGGCGGTGTCCCCATCGGGAACTGGCTCGATCGCCTCGCGTTCGCGGCCACCTACGCCGAACGCAACATCATTTTCTCCAAGGCCATCGGTCCTGAGTCGAAGATCATCTTCAATCGCGATCCTCGCCATCGCGTCGAGCTCGTCGCGCCGTGGTTGACCACCGACAACAATCCCTACCCGGCGGTCGTGGACGGCCGCATCGTCTGGATCGTCGACGCCTACACCGCGGTCGACGGTTACCCCTACGCCAAGGGCAGCTCCCTGGAAGCTCTCGAGCCGGGCGAGGACGCCCGCCGAGGATCACCGCGACAGGTGTCCTACGTGCGCAACTCCATCAAGGCCACCGTCGACGCATACGACGGCACGGTCACTCTCTACCAGGTCGACCGGCAGGATCCGGTGCTCGCGGCGTGGATGAAGGTATTCCCCGGCACCGTCGAACCCGAGGAGTCGATCACGCCGGAACTGCGCGCGCACTTCCGGTACCCCGAGGACTTGTTCACGATCCAACGCGAGATGCTGGCCAAATACCACGTCGACGAACCGCGCGAATTCTTCACCACCAACGCGTTCTGGTCGGTGCCGAGCGATCCCACCGTGGAGACCAACCCGCACCAGGCTCCGTTCTATGTCCTGATCGGCGACACCGACACCGCCGAGCCGTCGTTCCGGCTGGCGAGCGCGATGGTGGGGTACAACAGGGAATTCCTCTCCGCCTACGTCTCCGCGCACTCCGATCCCGAGAGCTACGGCAAGATCAGCGTCTTGCAGCTGCCGACCGACACGCTCACCCAAGGGCCGCAACAGATCCAGAACTCGATGATCTCCGACACCAGAGTGGCATCCGAGCGAACGCTGCTCGAGCGCTCGAACCGGATCCAGTACGGCAACCTGCTCACCCTGCCGATCGCCGACGGCGGCGTGCTCTACGTCGAACCGTTGTTCACCGAACGGATTTCGACGGCACCGAACGCGTCGACATTCCCGCAGCTGGCGCGGGTGCTCGTCAGCTACCGTGAACCGGGCACCGGCGGCGTGCTGGTGGGATACGCGCCGACCCTGGCCGAGGCGCTCGACCAAGTATTCGGTTCAGGGACCGGCCGGCTCGCCACCCCACCCGGTGGCGGTCCCGGGGCTCCGCTGCCACCGGGCCAGCAACCGGCGCCGCAGCCGTCGCCACAACCGTCAGCGCAACCGCCACCGCCTGCGGATCAAGCGAAGATCGCCGAACTCAACGCGCAGATCGACGAAATCCGCGCGGCGCTCGAACGTCTCCAGAAGCAGTTGAACGACCTCGATCGCAACGGTCGCTGACGTTCGCGTCGGGCATCCCGCCTCCGCTGGTCTCACTCCCGGGCGGATTCGGCTACTTCGACTGTTCCGCGTGAATCAGGCTGCGCCGAGCTCGTTCCAGGTACGGCGGAATACTGCGAGGCCGGAGACTCCGGCAAGTGAACGAGAATCAGGCCCACGGCGGCGATCAGGAAGTTCTGCAGCGCAGCCGAGGAGGCGTTGACGTCGTCGTTGGCCCACATACGGAACCATTCGCCCGCGACGGTCAAGAAACCGCCTGCGAACAGCAGCATCGCCATGGTCCAACCCAGGCTCGACAGTTTCACCGCCACGTCGAGTCCGGCTCGGAGCCGGCGCGGCCGCCCGGTCAGCACCCGGACCCACACAGCCGCGCCGGAAAGCAGCACGAAGGCGATCAGGAATTCCCAGATCACGATCAGAATGTAGGCGACGAGCGCGACATTGCTGTCGGTGATCGCCCGCCAATCCGTTCCCGGAGTGTGGATCGTCGATTTCATCGACAGTACAGCGGCCACACCGTTGCGGTTGGTGTCGGTGTCCACGCAATTGGTGAAGGCGACGAACAGATAGTAGAAGCCGGTGATGGTGGCCAGCGTCGCCACCGCCATCCGACGGCTACCGAGCACGTCGAGAACCTTTGCGCCACTGTGCTTCATATACTTCCACCTCGGGTCGACTGGCATGAATGTCAGGCCATCCAGGCGTCGACGATCATATAAGCACCCCGATCGTGCTCCGTCCCCACGGCGGGGAGGCCCGGGAATCGAGAAGGCTTCCATCGCAAAGCCTTCCGTCACCCCGGCCGGTCACGACCTCTATCCGGCCCGTTCCAAAGGCCGTCGCAGTGATCGGTGTGCGGTAGGACCGGAGTCCATGAGGTCACAGCTTTCCGTCGAGCACCTCGGCGGGAGCTCACGTGAGCTCCCGCCGAGGCGTCCTGTCCTACTGCGCGGTGGTCTGCCGTTTCGGCAGCTTCCACCCCGGCCGGGGGAAGTGGCAGGTGTAGCCGTCGGGGTAGCGCAGCAGGTAGTCCTGATGCTCGGGCTCGGCCTCCCAGAACGCGCTCGCCGGGGTCACCTCGGTGACCACCTTTCCGGGCCACAGCCCCGAGGCCTCCACATCGGCGATGGTGTCCAGGGTGGTGCGCTTCTGGTCGTCATCGAGATAGAAGATCGCCGACCGGTAGCTGCTGCCGATGTCGTTGCCCTGGCGGTTCTTGGTCGTCGGGTCGTGGATCTGGAAGAAGAATTCCAGCAAATTCCGGTAGTCCGTCCGGGCCGGGTCGTAGACGATCTCCACGGCCTCCGCATGGCCCGGGTGATTGCGATACGTGGGGTGCTCGTTGCGTCCACCGGTGTAGCCGACGCGCGTCGACACCACTCCCGGCTGCTTGCGGATCAAGTCCTGCATACCCCAGAAGCATCCACCGGCCAGAATCGCCTTGCGCGTGTCGGTCACGCCTTCTCCTTCGCGAAGAGAGTCCTGTACTGTCCGTAGCCTTCCGCCTCGAGATCGTCGAGGTGGATGAAACGCAGCGCTTTCGAATTGATGCAGTACCGCAAGCCGCCCGCCTCGCGGGGGCCGTCGGTGAACACATGCCCGAGATGGCTGTCGCCGTGCGTCGAACGCACCTCCGTGCGGACCATCAGATGACTGAAGTCCCGCTTCTCGACCACGTTCCCGGCGTCGATCGGCTTGGTGAAACTCGGCCATCCCGATCCGCTGTCGAACTTGTCGACCGAGGCGAACAACGGCTCACCGGACACCACATCCACATAGATACCCGGCTCGTGGTTGTCCCAGTACTCGCCCGTGAACGCCCGCTCGGTCCCGTTCTCCTGAGTGACGTGGTACTGCTCAGGGGACAGGGCGGCGATCGCCGCGGGATTCCGGTTGTACTCCCGTGCCACATGACCTCCTCAT
Source organism: Nocardia sp. CY15 (assembly GCF_009829295.1). Taxonomy (NCBI): domain Bacteria; kingdom Bacillati; phylum Actinomycetota; class Actinomycetes; order Mycobacteriales; family Nocardiaceae; genus Nocardia; species Nocardia sp. CY15. Next base: position 38,994 of record NZ_VUOT01000013.1, on the reverse strand, counting down.
ATCGGCCCCTGGTACAACCCGCGCGCAGGCTCGGAAAATCCCGGCGAGCCCGGCGTCACACCCCGGCCGGGCGGCCGGCAGACGCCCTGCGCCGCCCGCCGCCCGCAGCCTCGGCTGTCCGCCGCTATGCCGTGCGAGTCACGGCATCTTCGGCAACAGAGGGAGCGCTGATTTCCTGCGCTTTCCGGTGGGGCACGGTGAACACGGCGATCACGCAGAGAATGGCGACGACGAAGCACGCCAGGGTGTACCAGAGATTCCCGATGGGGTCGCCTTCACTCGTCACGCCGTCGACGGCGCCGAAGAAGTCGGGCAACGCGGTCACCCAGAGGAATGCCATGACGCCCAGGTACACCACGCTGTAGATCCGGACGAAGGCGTTGGTGTAGGGCGCGCTCTCCGCAGAGGCTCGCCGCAGCCGCAGCCACTGGCGGGTGAGGATCACGACGGCGACAATGGTGACGATCACCAGTTCGGTCGCGTAGAGGAATCCGCGCACCGTGGTACTTCCCATCCCCAACACCGTCGCGGGGATCGGCAACACCGCCGTGCCCAACGAGGCGAGTATGCCGATGACGACCGTGCGCCAGACCAATTGCGGCCCGGAGAAGGATTGCCCTCGATCGACGTGGCGGCCGACGAACAACTGGACACAGAACGCCAGAGACATCGGCCATAAAGCCGCGAATACCACGACGCTCGGAAGTGGCACCGAATCGAACATCGGCTGATTGATCGGGTTGTCGATCGACCATTCCCACCACCGCAGCTGCGGTCCGAGATGGTCGAAGATCTCATAGAAGGCATGGTGGACGAAGCCCACGCCCACCGATCCCGCGAGTACCCCGTACCGCCGGAAGACTCCGAGCATCCTGACTATTTCGAAGGCCAGTGTGGCCATGAACGGATAGATCGCGATGATGTAGAGCGGTAATCGGCCCCACAGAAATTCCACGGTGAACAAGTTGTGCGCGAACATCGTGTCGACATGCGCATCGATACCGAAGGCCGCCGGGAAGTACAAGGGTGGTTCGATGATGAACAGGTATGCGGTCGCGCCGAACCAGAGCACCAAGTTGGTGGGATCGCCGTGGCGGCGCAAACGCACGATCGCGTAGATCAGCGCGAGTATCGCCCCCAGGACGATCGTGAACTCGAGTACGGGCAGCGTCCAGTTCTCCAGCGCGAAAGGATTTCGCACCTCGACCAGTCCGCCTACCTCCGCGCAGGCGAAGCCGAGTTCCGTCGCGAGTTGGTCGAAGGTGGGCGCGCAAAGGTCAGCCATCGGTCCACTCCTATCCTGCGACCGTGTCAGCGGTGTACCAGTGCGACACGTCGTAGCCGGCGTCGTAGCGCTCGAACCACACGCCGGCCAGTGCGGGCAGCTTCTCGTGGTCCGGGTTGTGCTTCGGCAGCTGACTGCGAATGACGCCCGCCAACGCGACGAGTTGCTCGCGGAGCGGAAGATGGTCGAACGCGCGGGGCATCGGTCCGTTGTCCTCGGCATGAAGGAACGGCAACCACTTACGCAGCTTCTGCATACGCCGATAGGACGCGAACATCGACAATGCGTCGATCTTCCGATCCTCCAGCGGGACATGCTCATTGAAGCCGGCGCAGGCCAACCGGATCACCTTCATCACGTGACGGAAGATCGACGGAGCCATGCGCATCCGGTATACGTCGCTTCCGACGACCGAATCGAAGATGATCAATGCGGAACTTCGATGCTCGACTTCTTCGACGAAGTGCCAGATGAAAAGGGAGGCTACCCGGTCGTCTCCCGGCCGGAACAGCGTGTCGTCGTTGTCGAGCATCAGTTTGAACACCGGGGTGAAGGTCGCCTCCAGGTCGGCGGTGTAGGCGAGCCGGTATTCGACCGAAGTGTTCACGGTGAGGCGATCGAATTCCGCGATCACTTCGTTGAGTGTCTCCTGTAGCCCCGGGTAGCGCCTGATGAGGCCGTTGGCATGTTGGCGGTGGGCGGTGGAATGCTGCCCTTCCTGGCGTACGAACGCGTCGGCTTCCTCAGCGACCGCTGGATCGGTGATCAGCGGCATGGCCTCGCGAATCATGTTGACGATCATCTTCTCGAAGCCGATCGCCAGGAAAGACACCGCGTTGGCCATGGACGAGAAGGCCGGATTCTCCTCGTTCCACAAGAAGGGCACGTCGTAGTCGGCGAATGCGAAGCGCATCTTCCGGACTTGAAGATCGGTCACTGGCTGTACCTCGTCTTTCGAAATGCACCGGCCCGGGGGCATCGCTCCGATGCCGCGAGCCATGTTGTTTCGGTGATCATACACAAAATGGCTATTGTGTATGATGACAATCGGACGCTCGAACACCGGGCCGGGGGAGGGGGCCACCCTGTGATACGGTCGATCTCTGATCCGGATGGTCGGCAGGCTTTCCATTCAGGGGGTTCGCAAGCGACAGGCTTCGAGTCGAGGAAGCGGGCAGTGGCACGAAGGCGCGGGTGGGGCGGGAGTCCGCCGAAAGACGACGAGGAAGCTTCTCGCCGAATCGTCGCCGCCGCAGTCGATCTGATCGGGCGCACGGGTGCGGAGATCAGCATCGCCGACGTCGCGGAGTCGCTCGGTGTCATCCGTCAGACGGTCTACCGATACTTCCCGAGTGCGGACGCGCTGATGACGGCCGCGGCGATCGCGTCGGTCGACGGTTTCCTCGATCGGCTGACGCAGCAGGTCAGCGGTATCGAAGACGCCGTGGAAGCGATGACCGAGGCAGTCGTCTACACGCTGGCCGAGGTACGGCGAACGCCCCACCTCGGCATCTTGCTGTCGAGCACGTACTCGAACGTTCACCCCGAAAGCCTCACCTCCGAAGAAGCGCGAGCGTTCGGGATGACGATGATCAAGCGCTTCGACGTCGATTGGGAGCGTTACGGATACGACGACGAGTCGCTGCACGAACTCGTCGAATACGTGCTCCGGACGATGCAGTCCTTCTTCATCTCTCCGGGCAACCCGCCACGCGGCGAGGACGACCTGCGACGATACCTACGCCGGTGGATGGGAGCCGCGATCGTCGCCCAGATGAAGCCGTCGGCGAGCGTCTAGCGCCTCGTTCGGACAGTTCGTCGCGGTACCGATACGGCAGCTCTGTCTCCGGCTGCTACTCGTGGGAGCGTCGGCGCCGTCAGGGCGCGTCCAGCACGCTCGCCGGAACCCCATAGGGCAGGAACCGCACCCGACGGCGCGCATCGGTGTTGTCGCGATGCGCGCGCAAGGCTTCGAGTTCGCTGGGGAAGACCTGGTCGACCCGGGCCTCGCCGAGGTCATCGATGCTGTAGATCGCCCACACCCCGCTGCCGGTCTCCCCGGTGGTCTCGCCCTCGGCTTCCGGTGGACGTGGCCGTTCCGGTTGAACGAACTGACCGAACAGCGACGCCAGTGAACCGAGGCTCGCTTGATCTACGCGATCCAGATATACGCCGGCTTTTCCGAGCAGGTCGCGGAGCTCGGTGCCCGCCCCACGCAGGGCGCGTTCGAAATCTTCCGGATCGATGCCGAAAGGCCCGTTGGTTGCCATCGCATGTGCTCCTGGGGACGAGGTGGGCGTTACGTCCTCAGTGTCCTCGCGAAACGCCGACTTCGCCACGCCGACCTCGCCCGCCCCCCGACGCCCCACCTTCGACCCGGCCCCGGCAAGTGCCTTCCCGGCGACTCGGATCACGAACTCGTCCTCCTTCGCCAACAGTCGACCGGCGTGCTGATTGTCCGCCCGGACCGCCGGAACGCCGCCACCCGACCGCTGCCGCGGGCGGTCCGGCAGTGCCCGAAATTTCGTTTTGCGACGTTCGGCTTCCGGTTGGAGGCAGGATCCGTCCGTTGACCGGTTCGTCGGGCGGACTCGCCGTGATACTCGTGCACGACCGTCGCTACGACGGCTGAAGGGCTCACGCGCAGAAGGGAAACCGATGACAACCAGCCTGCCCGCATTCCCCGCGGCGAACGAGGATCTGCTGGACACCTGTATCCGGCTCCGGGAGATCGCGCCGGTGGTCGAGGTGGAGTTCCCCGGTGGCGTGCCCGCCTACCTGGCGCTCACCCACGACGCGGTGCGCGAGATCCTCGCCGGGGACAACAAGACCTTCGCCCGCGATCCGAAGCACTGGCCTGCCCTGTACGACGGTTCGATTCCCGAGGACTGGCCCTTGCGTGCCATCGTGCAGGGCGATCACCTGTCCACCAAGGACGGCGACGACCATCGTCGGCTTCGCGGCCTGATCAGCAAGGCGTTCACCCCGGGCCGGGTGCAGGCTCTGGAGCCGCGCGTCCAACAGATCATCGACCGATTGCTGGACTCGGTGGTGGCGGCAGGCGACGGTGTCGACCTGGTGCCCACCTTCACCGAAGCCCTGCCGATGGCGGTGATCTGTGAACTGTTCGGAGTGCCGGAACCGGAGCGGGATCGGCTGCGGCGCTGGACCGCGACCCTTCTGGCGCACACCACTCCGCCCGAGGAGGCGTTCGCGACGCAGAACGCCCTCATGCTGTACCTGTACGAACTGGCGGACCGCAAGCAGCGGGAGCCCGGGGACGACCTGACCACGGGCCTGGTGCAAGCCCGCGACGAGGGGGACAAGCTCACGGCCGAAGAGCTGGTCGCCGTCCTGTGGATCATGTTGGTGGCCGGCCACGAGACCACGGTGCACATGCTCGGATACGCCATTCTGGCGCTGTCGCGGCATCCCGATCAGCTCGCGCTGGCGAAGGCCGAGGACCGCTGGGCCGATGTGGTGGAAGAGACTGTGCGCTACCGCCATTCGGTGATGATGACGAGTTGGCGGTTCACGCTGACGGAAGTCACCGTGGCGGGCGTGACCATTCCCGAGGGCAAGGCGGTCGGCGTGGCCTACCAGGCATGCGGGATCGACCCGGCCCAGTACGGCGAGACGGCGAACGAGTTCGACATCACCCGCAAGCAGCACGGCGGACATCTCGGGTTCGGCCATGGACCGCGGTACTGCATCGGGGCGGGGCTGGCCCGCTTGGAGGGACGGCTCGCGCTCGCCTCGCTCTATCGACGGCTGCCGAACCTCGCACTCGCCATCGATCCGGAGAACATCCCGTATTCGCCGTCCTTCTTCACCATCGGCCCGCTGTCCCTGCCGGTCAAGCTCGGTGACGAACGGGGGTGAGTGCGGCCCGACGCGGCAACCCGTGCCGGGGGCCGAGGTCTTGTTCCGGACCGCGATCGGAGGCCGGATCGACGCCGAGTCTCCGTAGGGTGCCGGTTGCCGCGTCGGGAGACCGGCACGAGTCGGCGTTCGAGCTTCCTCGAACGCCGCTCGCGATGACGTTACGGCCGCGAACGCCGCCAATGTGGGCCTCCGCCCCCGCGTTTCCGCTGGTCAGGGCCTGTTGCGAACGGAGAACACATCATCGAAATCTAGGACAGCCTATCGCCTGTCATGTCAAGCTGCTGCGGTCCGCAGTTCCGCAGAAACTGGCAGGAAGGATCGATGACGCCGATGTCACAGGGAGATCCGATCGTCGGGACCACGTCCGAACAGCTCGCCCGAATCGCGGTCGAGGGGGCTTGGGACGCGCGGGGGCAGGTCCGCCCGGAAGCAGTGCAGTTCGCGTCGAACCTGGTGGCTGCGCTGCGCGAGCGTAGCGGCGACGGGCTGGTGCCCGATGATGTGGCCGACTTGGTGAGCCGGGCGCTGAACGTCGCCGTCCCGACGTTCCCGCGCATCGAGGCGCCGGGCGGGATCGGGCTGTCGGCGCACATGCTGCGGCAGACCAGCACCCGATCTTGCCCGCTGGTGGTCTTTCCCGCCGGATGGACACCCGTGGGTTGGCCGTTGTTCGAATACGCTTACCTCACGCTCGCGGTGAAGGGCTACCACGTGCTGGCCTACACGCCACGCGGCATCGGCTGGACCGCGCTGCCGGGTACCAACCTGCCGTGGTTCGGCACATCGGAAGGGACCGTCGACGTGGCTGGTCCCAAGGATCGGGAGGACGGCTCCGCGGTGCTCGAATACGCGATAGACGAGCTCTCGCCCAGCGGCGTCGCGTTCATGGGCGAGTCCTACGGCTCGGGCATCAGTCAGCTCGTGGCCGCGCACGACGACCGGGTGGATGTCGTCGTGGCACTCAGCACGTGGGGAAACCTCGCTACCAGCCTGTACGACAACCACACTCGCCACCTGCGGGCGGTGGACGCGCTGATCGCCCTGACCGGCGGCGACCCCGCGGACAAGTTCGACGAGGAAACGCTCGAGATCCTGGCGAAGTTCGCGGAGGGCACGGATATGGATCCGGTCGTCGACTGGGGCACCGACCGCGCGCCGGAAAGCTATGTCGGCTCCCGCGAGATCCCGACCTTCTTCTCCAATACCTGGCACGAAGGGCTCTTCCCCGTCAACCAGGTGCTGGAAACCTTCGAGAAGCTGCCGCGGCCCAAGCGACTGAACATGTGGATCGGCGATCACGCGGCGCCGGAAGGCCCCGGGCTGATCGCTCCACCCATGCCGGGAGCGGGACCGAACGAGCCGCTGCGCGAGGCGTATGCCTGGCTCGATCACTACTTGAAACGCGAGGACAACGGCGTCGACACGTGGCCGGAGATCAGCAACCAGGTCATGTTCACCTACGTGACCACCCCATCCGGGAACGGCCAGAACGTGATCATCGAACCGGCGCGGCGGGAGGAGAAGGCTTCGTGGGCAGACGTCACCACCGACACCGAAACGCTGATCCTGACCGATGAGCGTGAAGGCGGCGACGGCGCACTGACGCCCGAGGGAACGGCCGGTTGGCAGCGCAGCTTCACCGTGGGCAAGGAGCCCCAGGTCCTCGCGATGGACAAGCTCATGGCCACCGGCCAGGAAGAGTGGGCGGGCAATCCCAAGATCTACCGGACCAACGAGATCGATCGCAGCCATGCCCTGGTGTGGTCGACGGGGCCGCTGCTGGCGGCGCGCGGCGGGATAGCCCGGGAGATTCGCGGGATCCCGCGGTTACAGGTGACCATCGACAGTACCGACGAGGCCGCGACGGTGGTGGCCTACCTGCTCGATGTCGACGAGGACGATTCGGCGAGAATCATCACCCACGAGCCGAAAACAGTCGAGTCGGGCATGCCCGCCACCGTCGCTTGGGACTTGCAGGCAGCCGCCTACGACGTGCCGGACGGCCACCGATTGATGCTGGTCATCGACGGCATGGACTTCCTCTATTCCAATGCCAATTCGATCGACTCCCGGATCACCATCAGTTCACCGGCCGGCGCGGCCTCCTGCCTGGAGTTGCCGCTCGGGTGACCGTTGTGCGTGGCCCGGTTCCAGCACGGGGCCACGCCACGGTCGACGGCTCGCGTCCGAGCGCCCTGCGCATCAACTGTTTCCGTCCCTGACGCTCCGGATCGAGCCGGACGCTTCAGCCCGGAGCGAACGTCACCACCAGAACATCGCGATAGGCGGGGCGGTTTCGGTCGACCGGACGTACCGGCGAGACACTGTGCAGGGTGCGGCGGTCGTCGCCGAGCAGCAGCGCTCCCGGCCTGCCGAGTGTGCTTCGCAGCAGCCGTCTTCCGTTCGAATCGAATACCGAACTCGCGCCACCGGCAGCGTTCTGCCTGCCGACCAGAAGCGAAGAGACGAGTGTGACGCCGTCGCGGTGGCGGCCTTCCGGTGTGGGCAGACCGTTCGCGTCCGCCGATGCGATCACACGGAAGGGATGTACCTTCGCGCTCCATCGCGCCGGGGCGTCCAATGCCGTCGCCATCCGTGCGAGCAGTCGCAGCACCGCCAGGAACACGGGGTCGGCCACGAAGGATTCGGTCAGGGGCTCGAAAGTGCGATCCACGCCGATGTAGAGCGGATTGCTGTTCTCCGGCTGCACGAACGTATTCTGAGGCAACCGCCCGATCCGCTCGCTCGAGCCGGTGAGCGAGAACTGCCCGTAACGGCGCAGCCTGCATGTTCCGTGGGCGCCGGCGTAGACGTCTGTGCTCAGATCTTCCCAATGTCGACGGAAGCGATCCCAGTCCGCTGTCTCCAGACCGAGAGCTGATGTCGTGAGTGCGGCGGGCATCAGGTGAACGCCATCGGTGACCAGGGCGTGCCGAGCGGCTTCCACCGCCGGTCGGTCCCGCCCCAGTGCCTGCGGTGATTGCTGCGCCTCCGTCCCCGCCGCGGTAGGGATTCGCTTCACGGGATGATCTGCCTTTCTCTGACCTCTGCGCGACGTCGTCGACGCTCGCGACCAGGGGCTAATGAGAGCCGGTTCGGGCAGGTGTGGAGAGGATCCGGTGGGCTCTGGCCTTGACGGCGTCGGGCAGGACGTGATTGGCCAGGCCGAAAGCCTTGGACAGCAGCGAGGCGGCGAAGACTTGTTGCCGGCCGCTCAGCAGGGACTCGACGCCCTGGCGGGCCACCTCGGCGGGATCGTCCTTCGTCATGCGGCCGACGCGGGTGCCCAGCATCCCGGCGCGGCGGAAGAAGTCGGTGTCGGTGGGGCCGGGCAGCAGGGCGGTCACGGTGACATCGGTGTCCCGCAGTTCTTCGCGCAGGGCTTCGGCGAACGACTGGATGAAGGATTTCGACGCGTTGTACACCGCTTGGCCGGCGCCGGGCATCGTGGCGGCGATGGAGGAGGTGAAGAGCAGTTTGCCGTCGTTGCGCTCGACCATGCCGGGCAGGACGAGTTTGGCCAGGTGCACGGTCGAGCGGATGTTGAGACCGATGATGGACAGTTCGTCGTCGAAATCGGTTTCCAGGAACGTGCCGCCGCGGCCGACGCCCGCGTTCAAGGCGACAGCGCTGGGGTGCCGCCCGTATTCGGTGGCGGCCCGGTAGAGCTGTTCGACGCCGCCCGCCGTCCGCAGGTCGACCTGCACCGGGCGCACCTCGAAGCTCGGGTCGAGCAATGACGCGGCGGCGGTCTCGATGGCGTCGTCTTCGGCGGCGATCACCACATCGTAGCCGTGCTCGACGAATTGCCGAGCCAGCTCGAAGCCGATACCGCTGGAAGCTCCGGTGACGAGTGCGAGGGGTCTGTCTGTCATGTGATGCGGCTACCCACTGACGTCGCACTCATACGCGAACTCGGATTACCGCCGACCGCGACCGCGCGCACGAGGCCGTGCGCGCTTGTGCGATGGCCGAGCCGGTCGTTCGGGCGACTCGTGGTGGTGGCTCGCCCGCTCGGTAGTCTGCAAGGGTGTCCGCCGCTCCCGCCGACGCACCGATCACGCCGGTGCGAAACGGAGTGTTCTTCACACTTCCGGAGGCGTTGCCGCGTGGTCGGCACAAGCTGGCGCGGGAGCAGGTGCTGGCCGCGCAGCGAGAACGGCTGCTGGCCGCGGCGACCGAACTGCTGGCCGCCCGCGGTTACTCCGGATTCGGCCCCACCGACATCGCGAAGCGGGCCGGAGTCTCGTTGGCGGCTTTCTACGACGCCTTCGCCAACAAGGACGAATGCGTCTTCGCAGGCTACGACCGCTTCATCCAAGTGCTGCTGACCCAGCTCATCACGGCGGAGATCAAAGGCAGAGACCGCAGGTCCGTCGTCGGTGCGGCCCTCAGCCGGTACCTGGGCACCTTGCAGGACGACGTGGTCGTCGCTCGCGCTTACCAGGTCGAGATCGATGCGCTCGGGCCCGCCGTCCGCCGCCGGAGAAGGCAGTCGCTACGCCGGTTCGCCGAACATATCCGGGGTTTGGTGCAAGGCGCGAGCAGCGATCGGCAACCACCCCTGTCCGTCACGGCTTACATGGGCGTCGTCTACGCCGTACGTCAACTCACCGCCGACGCGCTCGACGAATCGGAAGAGCCGGACCTGACCGCGCTCAGCGCAGACTTGGAACCCTGGCTCATCGATCTGTTCCGCGAACGCTGACCGAGGGCGCTGCGCGTGTTTCCGACTTGACATGGCAGCCGCGGTCCCGCAGCATTGGCGTAAACATCATTACTCCGATATCGCCCGCCTCGGCGTGGCCACCGCAAACCGAATGCCCGATTCCGCCGTCGTCGATCCGCTCGACGGGTGCCTGTCGTCGAAAATGACCACCGGATGGCCATAACAATCGCACTTTTCACCCGTGACCTGCGTGTCCACGACAATCCCGTCCTGTTGGCCGCCGTGCGCGAGGGGGCGGCGGTGGTTCCTCTCTTCGTCGTCGACGACCGTATCGTCGGCAGCGCCCGCCCCGCCGGCAATCAGCTTCGGTTCCTCTCCGCCGCGCTGGCCGAGCTCGATGCCGAACTGCGCTGCGCCGGTGGACAGTTGGTGATCCGACACGGCGATTACGTGGATGCCGTGGATCAGGTGGCGGCGCAGGTACACGCCGACAGCGTCCACGTCGCCGAGGACGCCACCTGGTACAGCCGCTGCCGGACACGGGCGCTGCGGGAACGGCTGGCGCGTCGCAGTTGCCTGCTGCATACCCATCCCGCCACCATCACCGCCGTCGATCCGTCCGACTGCGCCCCGCACGGAGCGAGCGACCAGGTTCCCGACTTCCCGGCTTACTTCCGCCGATGGCTGGAAGCTCCCAAGCGGCGTCCCCTGGTCAAGCCGTCGGAGTTGATCGTCCCTCGCCTCGACAGTGATCCCGTTCCCAGATTCGACGAACTCGGCGATGCCGCTGTTTCACCGGAGCTGTCCGTCGGCGGGGAGATCACAGGGCGTGCGCTGTGGCGGGGCTGCACCGACGACCGGAACCCGTCACGCGGCAGGCCAAGAGGCGATCTCACCAGGGAGGGGTATTCCCGGCTGTCGCCGTACCTGCATTTCGGCTGTCTTTCCGCGGCCGAGATGGCGCATCGCACCGACATGGCGACGACGGACGGACGCGCCTTCCTCCGCCTGCTCGCTCGGCGCGACTTCCATCTCCAGTTCCTCGCCGCCCGCGCCGACATCGCCCGGTACGGTGATCGCCTCCGCCAGCGGCACCCCCATGATCCGGTCGTGGTCCATGCCTGGCGTGACGGCCGTACCGGATACCCGATCGTCGACGCCGGGATGCGGCAACTGGCCGCGCAGGGATGGATGCCGGAACGAGCGCGGGTGATCGCCGCCGATTTCCTCACTACGACGTTGCGGGTGGACTGGCGGGTCGGCGCCGAACACTTCCGGCGGTGGCTGCTCGACGCCGACGCCGCGAGCAGCCGCTTCACCTGGCAGCAGGTGGCGGGAAGCCTGCGCATTCCGTTCTCCGTCGGACGTCTCGACCCGGGCGCCGCCGGCGCTGCGGAACGCTACGACCCCGAGGGGAACTACGTGCGGCGCTGGATACCGGAATTGGCTTCCCTGCCGGGTTCGGAGATCCATCGCCCGTGGCGGCATCGCGTGCCGACTTCGGTATATCCAGCCCCTATCGCCGGTAGCGGCCGCAACTAGCGGGTCATCCGCGCGGTTTCGCGTGACCGCTGCCGGGTACCGCCGCGACGGACGTAGTTTGTCAGCCCGTCCCGACAGCCCGAGGGAGATCAACTATGGCAACCACGATCGATTCGACCACCGACGCGATCGATTTCCTCGTCCACCAGCACGGCCGGATCCGGCAACTGTTCGTCGAGACCGCCGACACCACCGATCCGGTGGAGCGCGAGAGCAAGTTCTTCGAACTGCGGCGTCTGCTCGCCGTGCACGAAACAGCCGAAGAGGAGATCATCCACCCGCGTGCCCGTCGTGAAATCGGTGATGGAGCTTCCGTCGTCGATGCGCGGCTGGAGGAAGAGAACAAGGCCAAAAAGCAGCTCGCGGCGATGGAGGAACTCGACATCAGCTCGATGGAATTCCAGGTGAAACTGGCCGCGTTGCGCGAAGCCGTGCTGGCGCATGCCGACCACGAAGAACGAGAGGAATTCACGCAGCTGCGCGAGGAACTCGACGCCGATACCTTGCAACGGATGCGCAGGACGGTGGAACTCGCCGAGACGATGGCCCCGACCCGGCCGCATCCGGGAGTGGAGTCCGCGACCGCGAACGTTTTGGTGGGACCGTTCGCCGCGATGATGGATCGCGCCAAAGACGCGATCAGCAAGCCGCGGCACTGATTCCGGATCATGCGCGCGGCGCGCGGCTTCGATGCGCCGCGCGCCGCGAGAGCGCCTGAGCCGCCACATCCGAACTGCGGCGAAGGCGCAAGGTCAGTCCGGCATATGCAGTTCGTGAGTGAACGGTTTGGTGCCGTGGACCGCGGGCTCGCCGTCGGGGTTGGTCTCGGCGCCGTGATTCACCCGGTCGTCGGTGTCGAGCCATTCGGTGACCGGATTGTCGATATAGCGCCATTCCGTGCCCGCAGGCCACGGTCCCTGCCCTTCGTTCCAGGGACCACGGGCGCTCGCCGCGCCGTTGGACATGTTGAACGCGACGTTCTGGAACCGGTCGTCGCCGGGCAGCGCTCCGGGTGGGAAATTGATCGGCAATTCGTTCAGCGCCGCGGTGAACTGCTGGAAGTGCGCGATTTCGCGGGTCATCAAGAACGAAAGCGTGTCCTGCACGCCGGGATCGTCGGTGAACTGCTTGAGGTACTCGTAGACGATCTTGGCGCGGGACTCTGCGGCGAGATTGCTGCGCAGGTCGACCGACGGCTCACCGTTGGAGTCGACGAACGAGCCCGACCACGGCACGCCCGCCGCGTCTTTCACCGCGGGTCCGCCGCCGCTCAACACGAAGTACAGCGGATTCACCGCGACCTGGTGGATGACCTGGTCCCGTCCGCCGGACGTCGACACGACCGGCATCCAGTCGCACCGCTCGTTGGCTTGTTTCAGATCGTCGTTGAGCCCGTCGAGCAACATCGTGATCATGGCGCCGACGATCTCGAGGTGACTGAATTCCTCGGTGGCGATGTCCATGAACAGGTCGTAGGTTTTCGGATGCTTCTTACGCAACAGAAACGCCTGGCTGAAATATTGCATGGCGGCTTTCAATTCACCGTTGGCGCCACCGAACTGTTCTTGCAACAGGGTCGCGAAGCGGGGGTCGGGACGGTCCACGCGAACCTCGAACTGGAGATCCTTGTTGTGGGTGAACATCGCTCTCCTTACCAGTATGGTCGGCTGTTCTAGCCTCCAGCGCGGCTTCAGTGCTCACGCAGCGCAGGACGAGCAGAGATGCGTTACTTGTTCGATGGCGACGATACGGGTTTCACCAACCCCTCTTTCGCAACGACACGAAGTGCGGCGACGGGTACAACTCCGGCCTTTCGATCACCAGCGGTCACGCTCGTGCTCGCCGCGTGGACGCTGACTCTGATGAGACGGACGTCCGACCCTGATCTGCCGGGCAGGCGCCAGCGGCGAGCTGTGACCGATCCGCCCGGCACGCATGGCCGATACCAGTTCCGCGCAGACCTCATGCGCGCCGAAGCGGGGAGACCACCCGAGTTCACCTCGCGCCTTGGAGGAGTCGAGCAGGCACGCGCGGTCGGCGAGGGCGAGCCATCCCGGGTGCAACGGCTGGAGCCCGGTCCACCATCCCGGCCAGGCGGCGGCATGGAGCGCTGCCCGTGGCGTCGGCAGGCGGAAACCTCCGAACGTGGTCGCGAGCGCGTCGGCGTGCAGAGTCGGTTCGGCGGCGAGGTTGAACGCTCCCGCCGCACGATGGCGCACAATGCGCCCGATCGCCGCGGCCACGTCCGAGCTGTGCACGAGCTGTAGCCGGAAGTCACGCCACAGTGGAACGGGCAACAGGCGCCTGCCGAGCAGCCACCTCGGCAGCCACGGCGGCAGGATCCAATCCGCCAGTTCGGCGGCGGACTCGGCCTGCGCGATTCCACACGGACGAATACGCGCTGTCCGGATCTCCGGGTTGCTCGCCTCGAAGCGGTCCAGACGCCTCTCCAACCGCGCCTTGGACGCGCTGTAGGCACTACCGGGCACCCCGGACCGTTGCCATTCTTCGGAAACGCGGCGCCATCGGTCGGCCGGGGTGTAGGCGGCGCACGAGGAAGCGGCGACGAAGTGGGGCACCGCGGTCTCGGCTGCGGCTCGCAGTACGTTCTCCGTGCCGGTCTCGTTGGTTCTGCGCATCGGAGGGTCGCCGCGACGCGGATGAATGGCCCATGCCAGGTGGACCAGTGCGTCGGCGCCCGCACAGGCCGCGCGCAAGGTCTCGACGGAGCCGGCGGCCCCGATATCGCAGGACACCCACCGGGCCGCCGAATAGGGTTCGCACGCCGGATCCGGTGCGCGGCGAGCGATCCCCACGATCTCGCAGCCGTCCGCACGCAACACCCGCAACAACGCCGTGCCCACGTTGCCGCTCGCGCCGGTGACGACCACCCTCATGCGCCGCGCCGCTCGGGGGTGGGGCGGGCGATCCGCGCAAGCGGGGGAGGGGCGGAGTTCCGAGCTCGATCGAGCAAGTCGGCCACCTCGATTCGCCGCGTGTCGAACACGTCGCGGCCCGTGAGCGGCCCACGCAGGCAGGCCGGGATATCCGGCATGCGCCACCTCCATTCCCACCGCGCGATTACCCCATCGGTGGGAAACAATGACAACCGGTCCGGGAATGCGCTGAAGCGAAACCGCACGGAATGGTGGCCGGGAGCGGAGAGTGTTGTCCGCGCCCGGCCGGGTAGTCGCGGAACATGGCTACTACAGCTCCACTACCAGAAGAACGGGAAGGCGCTCCGCGGCGAGCCGTGGTGACCGGGGGAGACTCCGGGATCGGTGCGGCGATCGCGGTCGCACTCGCGGCGGGCGGGACCGATGTCGGGCTGACGTTCCGCAGCGACCGGCCGGGTGCGGAGGACACCGCCGCGCAAGTGCGCGAACAGGGGCGGACCGCTGCCGTGCGCCATCTCGACTTGACGGATCCACCGGCCGCCGCGTCGGTGATCGACGACCTCGCCGGTGAACTCGGTGGCCTGGATGTGCTGGTGAACTGCGCCGGTACCGGGTCGGCGCAGAAGGTCATGGAAATGAACTTCGACACCTGGCGGCAGGTGCTGTCGGTCGACCTCGACGGCGCGTTCGTCTGCGCGCGGCGCGCCGCCGAGCACATGATCGCCGCGGGCGACGGCGGCCGGATCATCAACATCACCAGCGTGCACGAACACGCGCCCCGCGTCGGCGCCGCACCGTACTGTGCGGCCAAAGCGGGCCTGGGAGCACTGACGAAGGTGCTGGCACTGGAACTCGCCGAACACGACATCACCGTCAACTCGGTGGCGCCCGGCGAGATTTCGACACCGATGACGGGCCAGGAGGACGTCGATCCACGTGAGCAACACCGACCGGGCGTACCGCTGGGCCGAACCGGCCATGCCAAGGAGGTCGCCGCCGTAGTGGCGTTCCTCGCCGCACCGGAGGCGAGCTATGTCACCGGCGCGTCGTACGTCGTGGACGGTGGCATGCTCTTGATGGGTCCGCAGGCCAGCACCCTGCTCACCGACGAGAAATGGCGCACGCCTTAGCCACGTCCGGCCGGTCTACCGCTCCGCTACCGGGGTAAGGCAGCTGTCCGGTGGATCGACGAAGAAGCAGAGGGCCGGACCCCGGGTGGGCCGGTAATGATCGGGAACTCCGCCCGCGGCGACGAGCTGCGTGTAGGTGCCGACGGCATCGGTGGGGCGGCGGGTGAGGGTGGGGTCGGTGCGCACGTCCACGGTGTAGAGGCCGAATCGTGGGGTGTAGCTGCCCCATTCGTAGTTGTCGGTCAGGCTCCAATAGTTGTAGCCCATGACGTTCATGCCGTCGGCCTTGGCGCGCTGAATCCAGTAGACGGTGTCGCGCAGGTGATCACTGCGGGTGTAACCGTCGGCGCGAGGACGACCGTTCTCGGTGGGCATGCCGTTCTCGACGACGTAGAGCGGCTTGCCCGGGAACCGGCGCGAATAGAATTGCAGCGCATAGTAGATGCCCTCGGTGCGCAACGGCAGCTCCCAGATCTGCGGTCCCGGCAGGTTCGGCATCGCCGAGCCGCTGGCCCTCGCGATGGACTCGATCAGCGACTGCGCCGGATCGTAGGCGAAGTAGTAATCGACGCCGACGTAGTCGAGCCGGTCGGCGATGCGGTCCACCAAACCACCGTTGACCTGCGCCTCCGAGCCGGCGACATAACCGACATTGCTGGTCACCTGCGCACCCGGCTGCTGCTGGTGGATGTAGTCGTAGATGGCGTTGTGCGCCTGCGCGACCCGGTCCAGCATCTCTCCTGCGTCCGCGGCGCCCCTGCGGACCTCGTGCATGATGTAGGCGACGGGCTCGTTCACGGTGACCCACAACGGGTTACGAGACGAGTAGCGGTCGACGACGGTGCGCATGTTGGTCAGCCAGTCCGCGACCATCCGCGGACTGCGCCAGCCCCCGCGGTCGACGGCCCAGCCGGGGTACACCCAGTGATCCAGGGTGATCATCGGACGCATCCCGGCCCGCTCGACGGCGGCGATGACCGCGTCGTAGAAACGAAACGCGGACTCGTCCCACACGCCCGGCGCGGGTTGCACTCGCGCCCATTCGATTCCGATCCGAAACACCCGCACGCCGAGGTCGGCCGCGAGCTGGATGTCCGAGGCATACCGGTCGTAGAAGTCGACCGAATCGCGAAGTTCGTCGTAACCGGGATTCGCGGCGATGTACCGCGTCCAATTGCTGTCGGGCGCATGGCCTTCGGACTGTAATCCGGAAGTGGAGACGCCCCAGAGGAATTCGCCACCCAGCGACGGTAGGCCGGCGACCGGCCGTACCGGCGGGGTGGCGGGAGAGTGCGTGGAAAGCAACAGCGTGGATGCCGCGGCGGCGAGCGCGGCGAGGACGTACCTACGGAACCGGGATCGCATCCGCCCAGGGTAACCGCGTCCTGTCCCGCGGTGTTGAAATCCGCGTATCAGGGCGATTCGAGGACGTCGATGGTTCCCCTCGCTACTGCCGACTGCCTACTGCATGGCGAAGCGCAACAGCGCCTGCATGTCGCCTTGCTTGACCTTGCCTTGGCGGTTGAGGACCTCGAGCTGCCACTGATCGCCGTTACGGAAGGCGCGGGCTACCGCATTGGCGTTGTCGGTGCCGAGCAGGGAGGGCCAGATGTCGGCGACCTGCTGGCTGTTTCCGCCGGTGGCATCGTAGATCTTGAAGGAGATGTTGTTCGCCTTCTCGAACGAGCTGCCCTTCTTGAACGCGGCGGCCACGAAGACGATGGCGTCGATCGCGGAGGGGACGTCGGCGAAGGTGACGTGGATGGTCTCGTCGTCACCGGAGGCGGCGCCGGTCTGCTCGTCACCGGTGTGCGCGACCGATCCGTTGCCGAACGGGTCCAGGGAATCGAGTCCCGCGAAACGCACCGGCTCGCTGCCCTGCATGAGCACGGCGATCAGATCGAGATCCACACCGCGTTTGCGGCGCGCCCAGCCGAGTGCGCCACCGCTCGTGCCGGAGGACGGATCCCAGCTCACGCCCACACTCAACTTCATGATCCCCGCCAGGTCCGCGGCACCGTCTTCTTTTCTAAGCGTTATCACGCCATCAGGATACTGATGACGACCTGTCGCGCCCGCCATAACCGATTCGCCCGTCAGGGGAAGCCGGATGACGTCGGCGGCCCCTGGAATCACTGGCCTGTAATGGAACCTCGGCGTGCCCACCATGCCTTGACGACTCCGGCCGCACCCACCTGGACTCGACGCCGGTTCGGCACGGTGGCGCGATAGTCGAACACGGCGAAATCGCTGTCCTCGATGCGGTCGAGGATTTCCGCGTACAGTGTCGCCGCCGTCGCGACGCAGGGTCGCGATCGGCGGTGCAGCAGGGCGATTCCGTCGTGGGCGAAGCGGTAGACGTCGCGGGTGAGCGCGTGCTGGGCCGCGAGGGCCTTGCGGACCCGGGGCTCGGTCCGCCGACGCGCCAGGCACCAGCGCAGCAGATCCCGGTCGACTCCGAACGCGGCCAGTTCGTCGGCGGGTAGGTATACCCGATCGCGCAGCAGGTCTTCGCCGACGTCGCGCAGGAAGTTGGTCAGCTGGAACGCCCTACCGAGTGCGGCGGCGTAAGGTGCGGCATCGGCGGCGCAGACGGTCCCCAGTACCGGGAGCAACTGCAATCCGATCACTTCGGCCGAACCGTAGACGTAGGTGTCGAGCGCGGCGCGGTCCGGGTAGTCGGTCACGGTCAGGTCCATCCGCATCGATGCGAGGAAAGCATCGAACAGGGCTGCCGGTATGCCATAGCGGTCGGCGGTGTCGAGAATCGCGGGTAGAACGACGTCGGCGGTGGCGTCGCGATCACGGAAACGCGTGGCGAGAGCATCCAGTTGCCGGGCTCTTTCCGCGGGTTCGCGGTGCGGGTCGAACTCGTCGAGGATGTCGTCGGCTCGGCGCGCGAATCCGTACAAGGCGTGTACCGCTGGACGCTGATCACGTGCGAGCAGCCGGGTCGCCAAGAAGAACGTTTTCCCGTGGCGTGCGTTGAGCTGTCGGCAACAGCGGTAGGACCGCTGGAGCGGCGAATCGCCGATCCGGGTGCTTTCGAGTCTTGTGCGGGTCATCTCGGTTCCGATCACGTCAACGATCAGTTCGGCTGTTGGTGAGCCCTGTTCCCACCGGTTCGACGCGGCGAGCCCGGGCGGGCGGTAGGCCGGTGATGCGATCCGCGGCAAGCCGACCGGAGATGAGCACCGGGGGTATTCCCACCCCTGGCACTGTCGAGCCACCGGCCAGCACGACGTTGTCGATGCCGCGGATCATGTTGGCGGGCCGGAACGGACCGGTTTGAGTGAATGTG
This sequence comes from Nocardia sp. CY15, assembly GCF_009829295.1. Classification (NCBI taxonomy): domain Bacteria; kingdom Bacillati; phylum Actinomycetota; class Actinomycetes; order Mycobacteriales; family Nocardiaceae; genus Nocardia; species Nocardia sp. CY15. The sequence goes on along the minus strand of NZ_VUOT01000013.1, from coordinate 20,285 downwards.
TGGGCAAGTGCGAAAGGGCTTCCGGCGCGCATGCCGCGGCGCGACCAGTCGGCCGGCGTGTCCACGCGCAGGATCTCGACATCGCCGAGTCGCGTACCGAGGCGTTCCTGCGCGATCTGCACGATCCGCTCGATGTAATCCGGCCCGTCCTGCTCCCAATCGATGTGGCCCCGTTCGAGATTCGGCACCGGCGCGAGGACATAGAGCAGATCCCGCTCCGGTGGCGCCAGCGAGGGATCGGTAGCGGTGGGACGTGTGACCAACAGCGAGGGATCGCGCATCACCTGCCCGCGGACGGTGATGTCGTGGAATGACTCCTCCCAGGCGGTCCCGAACAACAGGCTGTGGTGCGGGATCCCGGCCGCGGGCGCACACGCGAGATGGGCGATCACCGCCGACGGGGCGGAACTCAGCGGAACCGGACGTCGCGGTGTGCGCGCGATCAGCTGGTACGCCTCGTGCAGTTCCGTCGTCAGCACGACAGCGTCGCAGGCGATTCGGTCACCGTCGCCGGTGAACACGCCGGTGATCCGCGAGCCGGTGCTCTCCAGCGCGGTCACGGCGGTGTCGTAGCGGAATCGGACACCGGCAGCGGTCGCCGCGTCGGCGAGCGCGATCGCAACGGAGCGCATGCCGCCGCGCGGAAAGAACACACCGCCGATGGTGTCCATGTAGGCGATCACCGCGTAGGCGGCCAGCGCCCGGCTGGGCGCGACGCCCGCGTAGAGCGATTGGAACGTGAAGATACGCCGCAGGTCCGGGTCGCGGATGTGTCGTGCTACGGCGCGATCCCATCGCCTGAAACCGCCCAACGCGACCAACCGAGCCAGGGCGGGGGAGACCATCGACAGCGGTGAGTCGAAATTGGAAGCGATGAAGCGGTCCATCTCCGCTCGATACAGGCGCGTCAGCCACCGCCGCAGACCGCGATAGCCGTCCGCTTCGCCGGCTCCGGCGAACCGGCGGATTTCCTCGTACATCCGTTCGGCGTCGGTGTGCACCTCCAACGTCCGGCCATCGGCGAAATGCGACCGGTACGCCGGCTCGACGGGCGCCAGCGTCAAGTGATCCGCAGCGCGAGCTCCGGCGGCGGCGAAGACGCTGTCGACGAGCTCCGGCATGGTCAGGACCGTGGGGCCGATGTCGAGCCGATACCCTCCGAGGTCCGCGTATCCGGCTCGCCCGCCAGGCACCGATTCGCGTTCCAGAACGATGACTTCTCGGGATCGGCCTGCCAGGTGCAGGGCCGCCGACAACCCCGCAAGGCCTGCTCCCACGATCACGATCCGGTCGGTAGCGCCGTTGACGGTGCGCATCGGTGGGCCTCCTGTCAGGCGACGCGTTCGGTGCAGGCGGTGGCCATCTGGCCGAGGGCGGCGCGCATCGGCGCGGTGAACGTGGCGGTATCCACTGCGCTCAGCGCTCCAGCCACCAGTTCGGCGATCATCGTCTCGGCACGTGCGGGCGCGCCGGATTCGGCGATCAGCTCTCGGGCGCGGTCGATGTCCGCCGCGTCGAGCCGAGGACGATTCAGCAGTTCCGCCAGTTCGGTCCGGGCCGACGAGGTCGCCATCTCCCGGGCGAGGACCACGACGGTGGTCGCGGTGCGCTCCCCGAGGTCGCTGTCGGCGGGCTTGCCGGTCACGGCCTGTGCTCCGAAGATGCCGAGAAGGTCGTCACGCAACTGGAATGCCTCACCGAGCGCGGTGCCGTACCGGCCCAGCGCGTTGAGCACGGACGCACCACAGCCTGCCATCGCGGCCCCCATCTCCAAGGGCCGTCGCACCGTGTAATTGCCGGACTTGGCTCGGGCGATCGCCAGTACCGAGGTCAGTTGTGGCTCGGCGCGGGCGTCATTGAGCAGATCTTCGAACTGCCCTGTCGCCAGTTCCAGCCGCATGGTGTCGTAGTACGGCCACACCGGTCCGAGCGCGGCCGCGGAGAGCCCACTTTCCCGGAGCATCTGCTCGGCCCACACCAGGCACATGTCCCCGAGCAATGTCGCGGCCGACTCGCCGTACCTGGTGGCGGAACCGGGCGCACCGGCGCCGCGGTGCAGTGCGGTGAACCGGACATGCGCGGACGGAGCGCCTCGGCGCGTCTCGGACTGGTCCATGACATCGTCCTGGAGAAGGGCGAACGCGTGAAGCAGCTCCAGACCGGCCGCTGCCCGCAAGGCCGCCCGGTCATCCGCTGCGCCGCACAGCCAGCCCAGATACATGAAGGTCGACCGCAGGCACTTCCCGCCCATCGCGTACTGGAGCAGGATGTCTTGCGCACCGCGGCGACGCAGCGCGGCCGGGCATGCCCGCAGGAGGAAATCACCGATCTCGTCGAGCACCGCCCGCCGCACCGCCTCCCGCCATACCGGAAACGAGTCCGCGCCATCGAGCGCCGGAATCTCACCGACCGAGTCGGCCGGTGGTGATTCGGACGACGCGATGCTCATCATCGATCCCTTTCCTGCGCCTGCGGCGCGCAGCTCACTACCAGAGATGGTGTCCATAACGATGCATTAACGATTCGAAACACAGCCCTGCAACGTTTGGAAGTCGCCCGCGAAGGCCCACCCGCCGCTACACGTGGGCGTCGAGACGCCGGTGACCGCGACCGTGGCTCCCGGGCCTGCGATGCCGATCGACAACCCGGGTCGCACGCCGGATGTGGTGACGCTCGCGCCGGGGCCGAGGGCGACCGCGGCCGGGCCGGACAAATAGGTCGAGTTCGAGGTCGCGGTGCCACCGTTCTGCGCGATCGCGAGGGACAAACTGGCCGGTGCGGCGTCGGCGGCAGCGGTTCCGTCGATGCCGTAAGCGGCGGCGGCGCCACCGGCGTCACTGGTTGCCGAGCATGAGGCGCCGCCGCCGGAAGACCGCGCCGTCGCCGGGCCCGGCGACGGGCATTCCGCAGGCGGAGCGGAAGTCGCGGTGGGCGCGGCGAGCAGTATGCCCAGCGACGCCGCCCCGACGCCGGCCACCAGCCCGAGTGATCGCGTGCGAGTGAGTCGATCCATGACGTCCTCCCATTGGGGTCTTTGGGCTTCTAGCGCTTCACACTACTCCTCTAATGATGCAAAATCGACGCATCACTTGGGTAGCATTCGACGCTCCGCACGACACCGCATCCACTCGCCGAGGCGGTTCGCCGACTTCGCCCGCTGACGACGGTCGGTGAAGAAACATCCGGCTCGCGACGAGGAGCAGACGACATGCCGATACCGAACCCGCGCAGGATGCTCCGCCATGGACGTCCCCTTCCTCGGCCACCATCGGTCGCGCAGTCCCGCGGCCGCGATCGCGACCATCTCGAGCAGATGCGGTCCCGCGATGGTTGAGCGCCGATCCGCGGAATTCACGGTGGGCGCCGTGGCGGCCAGGCTCGGGGTTCCGGTCGCGACGCTGCGCAGTTGGAACCGGCGTTACGGGATCGGCCCGCCGACATGGCAGCCCGGCGTCCATCGCCGCTATTCGGAATCCGAGATCGCGACGGTGCGGCGCATGATCGAACTCGTTCGAACGGGCGTCACCCCCGCCTCGGCCGCACGACGAGCACTGGCCGAAGCCGATCCGGCAACGGAGGATCGCAGCGCCCTACTCGGCGCCGCCGAAGAGTTCGAACCCGATGTCGCCCTCAGCGTGCTCATCACCTGTCTCGCGCGTGACGGCGTCGTCGCGACGTGGAACCGGCTGTGCCGTCCGGCGTTCGAGGCGATCGTCACCGGGCAAAGCGCCGGGCGGGGCCTGATCGAAGTGGAACATCTGCTGTCGTGGGCGACGATCGCGGGACTGCACCGCATGTTCCCGCCGGTCCGGCGCCCACGCTCCCAACCACCGATCGTCCTGGCGTGCCCCGCGGGGGAGGACCACGTGCTGCCGCTCGAAGTGCTGCGAGCCGCGCTGGCGGAGCGGGGCATCGTCGCGTTGCTGCTGGGCGCGGCGGTGCCCGATCCCGCTCTGCGGGCCGCCTTGTCGCACCACGACCGGTCGTGCGTGCTCGTGCTGTGGTCCCAGATGCCTGCGACCGCCACGCCGGAAACGATCCGTGCCGGGCAGCGGGCCGGCGCGCGGGTACTGGTTGCCGGACCCGGCTGGTCCGCGATCGCGTTGCCACCCGAGGTGGCGCACGTCAGCTCGCTCGAGGAGGCCATCGAAGCGGTGCGGGATCTCGGCGAGCGACATGACCTCACGTGACCACGGTTTCGCGACTCGCTCCGCGTCGAAGCGATGCCCGCCGGCAAGTCCCGGCCGAATCGCTCCGTGGCCGCCGGTTCGGCCGGAACACCGGAGCGACACGGGACCTCGAGCGTGCGCAGACGCCGTCGTCGTCGACAGTGCATTCGGCCAGACCGAGTTTTCACAGGTGGTAGCGGTGTATTCGGTCGGCAGCACGCCGCGGTACCGCCACAGCGGCACCGCCTCATCGACGAATTCGTCCAGGCACAGGGCACCGAGTGCGCCCCGAGAATGAAGCCGGTCGGAGCCGTTGTCCTGGACGAACGCGTCGATCTGCGCTCGAGTCAGGAGAAATACCCGCCCGGGAGGTCCTGCCTGGGCTTGCGGCCATGGCTCTAAGTTCGCCAGACCGCGGCGAACTCATACCAAGGCCCGCCTAGGGGCTTCGCCGAGAAGTCGTCGAACCCGGCAGGTTCGCCGTTCGGCGAATAGACCCAGCCGGAGCTGGTGGTGAGACCGAACCCGGTGGCCTCGATGAAGTAGACAGCACCGTTGGCGTCCGCAATGGCGTAGGAGATATCGAATCGACCGATCTCCAGCTCGCGGCGGTGCCTTTCGGGGCCGGCCAGCAGCTCTTGCGCCAGTGCTTCGAACGCCGGCCGCGCCTCGTCGAACGAGGTCGGTGGCACGAGCAGCCCGATCGCCGACGCGACCAGCACGGCAGCCGGAGCCGGAAGAATCCACCACGAGCGACGACGGTCTCGTGCCACGAGGTAGAGCGTGCGGATCGCCCAAGCTGTGCCCGCCCCCGCGAGTCCCACGAGCGCTGCCGCGCCGAACAGGAGCGGGTCGGCCCACCGCATACTCCCGAATCGAGAAGGCCACCAGCCGTGCTGGAGGCAGATCAGTACGACCAGCGCGACAACGACAACGGTCGCGATGATCGGACCGGGAGGTTTGCTCGCCTTGCCCGCACCACTCGCCTTCGCGGCAGTTCCCTTTTGCTCACGCATCAGCATGATCCGATCTCTACGTCGGGTCGACCAGCGTGCTGTGGCGTTCACCGCGGCGGCCGCAAAAGGTATTCACCGGCAAGCTGAATGGCTTCGCGTTTGGTGTACCCAGGGTGGTCGGCGACGATGAAATGGCGGCCGATCGCAAGGGCGAATGTCAGCGTACTGCGTGCCTCGATCTCGTCCGGGTCGGTGATGAAGGTCTGGAACATCTTGCGCAGGAACTCCATCCGCTCGTTGTCGATCCGGCGCAGCCGCGTCGCGACGGACTCGTCGTGGCGGGCCCAGGCTCGCACCGCGAGATCGATCCGGTGCAGGTCCTCTGCGAAGGTCAGCTGTCCTGCCCGGCGGATCCGGTCGGCGGGATCACTGCCTTCGGCGTCGGCTCGCGCGATGACCTCTGTCGTGCAGCGGCGTTCCCACTCGTCGAGCATTTCCGAGAGCAACGCGGGACGGCCGTCGAAGTGCCCGTAGAACCCGCCCTTCGTCACGCCGATTTCGGCGGCGAGCGTCTCGACGCGGACGGCGTCGGGCCCTCCTCGGGCAAGCGCTTCGAGGCCCGCCTCGATCCAGCGGGCGCGTGTGGTGCGGGGCACGGCGGGAATGTCGGGACCTCCATTGATCGCGCTGCTTTTATACGTTACCGTACAGATCAAATGTACGGCACCGTATAAATCAGTTTCTCCGGCAATGGGAACCAGCCCGGCGGGTTCGCGAGGATTCCGGGTGAAGGACGAACATGGAAGGTCACGATGAACTTCGGAAAGCGATCACTTCGCTGGGCGAGCGGGATCATGCTGACGCTGGGGACGGGGCACCTGATCCTGGCGGCGCTCGCCTCCTGGCAGGAAATCACCGGCTGGGTCGATCGAGGCATATGGGCAGCCGTCCCGCTCACGCTCGCCGACGAAGACGCCGGGCAGCCGGCGGATTCCCTGCCGGACAAGGTCACCTTCTGGGCCGGTCCGGGCAGCTTCGCCGTGCCGTTGATTCTCTTGGGACTGCTGACCTGGCACCTCGCCGGGCGCGGGGTCACGGTGCCCGCCGGGATCGGCTGGGGTCTCGCGGCATGGTGTTCGCTGTGTGGCGTCCTTCTCGTGCCCTCCCCGTTCTTCGTCGGAATCATCCCGGGGGTGCTCATCGTGCTGGCGGCGCGCAAGGGTGATCGGTCGCCGGGCGCGGGTGTCTCGCGCGCCGAGCTTTCGGGCAGGTGAACCGCCCTCGTTTCCGAGGCTCACTCGAATGCTCGCCGCGCTACCGCGTAGGAATTCCGTGACCACGGCGCCCGGCGACGCCGTTCGACACCCTTTCGATCCAGCTCGACTCGACGGCTAGCGGGCGGGCACGATCGGTCGGCCGCTGCCGGGCCCCGGGGCCGGCGGTACCAGTGCACCGGCGGGCGGGTTGCTACTCGGCGCCGAGCGTGCGGGCGGGGGCGCCAGCATCTGCAATGGCAGCGTTGCCGGCGGTGGGGGAGGACCGCCTCGCGTGCCTGGTGCGGGCTTGTCGGGACCGCATCCTGGAGCGGTCGCTGTGCTGGGTGTTTCACCGCAGTTCTGCGCCGGGCCGGTCGGAACGATGGGTTCGGCGGAGGCGGTGGCGGCGGCGATCATGAGCCACACCGATACGCCGGTCGGTGCGATCCAACGGCGCCGACCTCGCGTCTGGATCACAGCCATATCGGATCACCGTAGACAGCGACCGAATTGTCGGCTGTAGCCGTCGAAATCGACACGATCGCGAACGAGCGAAGACTGACCGCGCCCGCACACGCATCGATCTTGATCTGTATCTGATCGACGGAGATCGAACCGTGCGCTCCGGCGAGCGCTTTCGTGCCCAGCGTGATGCTGTTGATGGTGCCGGGCTTGATGGTCGTCGACATGTTCGGCAGTGCCAGCGCGCTGCCGCCGACCGAGAGGCCGGGCGTCGGGGCGACGGTCACCATGGCGTTCGGGCCGATCGCCGCGGAAATTCCCACCGTCAAGCCGTTGGATACGTCGACCTGGCAGCCGATCTGGTATCCCAGCTGCAGTGTCCCGGAGTTCACCGGCTCCCGGCCCTCGCCGCTGATGTCCGCCGCCGCCGAGAGCGTGACGAACCCTTCCCGGGTGAACGGTGTCGCGGCCAGATTGGGTACGCGTTGCACGTCTTCCGCGGTTTTGCTGACGCGTAACTCCCAGCCGTCCTCCGTGCCGACAACGCGAGATTTGTCCGCCATTTGGTCAGCGGTCGCGGGGGCCGGGGTCATGCCGAATGTCGCGGTCGCAGCGATGCTGAGCATCGCTATCGTCGAGCCCTTCAATGGAATCCTTAGTACAGGTAACAGTCGGTCGTCATAGTACTGACCGGCTTCCTGTTGCGGCACCCGAAGCGCGTCGAATTCCGGACCGCATCGGCCGTCGACCGCTCCAGCCCGCTGCGGGAGCGTGCGCCGCAGCCGGGTGTCAGGGGAAAGTCGGGTCAGCGGTGGATATATCCCCGGGTGAGTGGTGCGTCGTCCAGGCGGGGGGCGATCGATTCACCGCCGAGTGCCTGGCGCAGTATCGCCTGCTCGTCCTGGATGACGTGCATGACGGCGTTGATCAGGGCGAGGTGGGTGAACGCCTGCGGATAGTTGCCCCAGTGGCGGCCGGTTCGTGGGTCTATCTCCTCGGCGTAGAGGCCCAGAGGGCTGGCGTAACCGAGCAGTTTCTCGCACAACTGTTTGGCTCGCGTCTTCTCGCCGATCTCCGACAGCGCCGAGACCAACCAGAACGAGCAGATCGTGAAAGCGCCTTCCTCCCCGGCGCACCCGTCGTCGGTCTCACCGACGCGGTAACGCAAGACGAGGCCGTCTTCGGTCAGCTCGTCGGCGATCGCCAGCACGGTGTTGCGTACCCGGTCGTCGTCGGGCGGCAGGAAACGAACCAGCGGGATGAGCAGGGTCGAAGCGTCCAAGGCAGTGCTGCCGTAGTACTGGGTGAACACCCGCCGAGAGTCGAGCGCGTGCGCGCAGATGTCGGCGTGGATCTCGTCGGCGGCTTGTTGCCAACGATGCGCGCGTTCGAAGTCCTGGTGGATGCGGGCCAGCCGGGCGCCGCGATCGGCGGCGACCCAGCACATGACTTTGCTGGAGGTGAAGTGCTGGGGCTGCCCGCGAACCTCCCAGATGCCATGGTCGGGCTCGCGCCAGTAGGTGAGGGCGCTTTTGACCGCCCGGCCCAGCAGCGGCCAGGCACGCGCATCGATCTGATCTTGGTGGCGGGCATAGAGGTAGACCGCGTCCAGTGCGGCGCCCCACACATCGTGCTGCCGTTGCCGGTAGGCGTCGTTGCCGATGCGTACCGGTCCCGCGTTGTCGTAGCCGCGTAGGTGGGTGAGGGTCTGTTCGGTGAGATCGGTTTCCCCGCCGATGCCGTAGACGATCTGCATGTCGCTGGCTTCTTCGGTCAAGTCGAGGATGTAGGAGAAGAAGTCGTTCGCCTCCCAGCTGAAGCCGAGTGTGTACAGGCCCCACAACGCGAAGGCGGAATCGCGGATCCACGAGTAGCGATAGTCCCAATTGCGTTTTCCGCCGGGGGTTTCCGGCAGCGACGTGGTGGCGGCGGCAGCGACGGCCCCGGTGGGGGCGAAGGTCAATGCCTTGAGTGTCAGTGCGCTGCGGGTGAGTTCCGCGGTCCACGGATGGTCCGGGAATCGGCCGCCGGCCAGCCAATGCCGCCAGTGATGGACCGTCCGCAGCAGCCGTTCATCAGCCTCCTCGACGTCGCGAGGGGCGTCGCGACTGCCCCAGGAGAGCGCACAGAAGCGGGTGTCGCCAGTCTTCAGAAGGGTGCGGGCTACCGCGTGCGTTCCTTCCAGTCCCAAGCGCATGTCGGTGCTCAACGTCAGTTGCAGATCGGTCCCGTCGGCACTGGCTTGGGCGAGGTGGTAACTGCCCAGATAATCCCACCGAGCGCGATACCGGCCGTAGTCGAAGGCCGGTTGGCAATCGAGCCCGAACTGGATCTGCCCCGTCTCGCAGTGCACCGTCCGCAGCAGGATGTGCTCGGCGTCGTAGTCCGTGGGGGTTCGCCGGTGGGCGCTGCGGCCGGGGGTCTGGTGCCGCCAAGGGCCCACCAGCAACACGTCACGCACCGTCGCCCACCCGTCACCGCTGCGCCAACTCGTCTCCATGACCATCGTGCCGGGGATGTAGCGACGATCGGTGGGCACCATGAAATCGGCGGGGCCGAACCGGAACGAGCCGGCGGAACGATCGAGGATGGCCGCGAAGATACTGGGGGAGTCCATGCGGGGCAGGCACATCCACTCGATGGCACCGCTGGGGGCGATGAGGGCGGTGACCTCACAGTCGGAGATGAACCCGTAGTCATCGATGCGCGGAAACGCAGTGAGCCGCGGCGTGCGTTCGATTTCGACCATGCGCTGCTCCATCGTCATCTCGGCGGCTACCGGCCGGCCGGCCATCCATGCGATTACGCGCTGGACCGCCTTCCTTCTCGACCACACTGCGAGCATTGCCGGGGCGTGCGTGATGTGACGCTTCCACCAGCCCACCATCTGGTGGGCCGGATCGGCAAGCACTGCGGACTAACGATCGTCTTCGGCCCGGGGAAAGTCTGGGCTGACCAGCCGCCGAGCGGCGAGCACGATGGCGGCGCGGCGTTCGGCGACGCGGTGGGGGTCGGCGCGGATGGCGTGCATGGCCGCGGTGCGGGCGAGGTCGGTCAGCATGACGATCAGTGTGATCGGCGCGAACGCCTCGGTGATCAAGCCCTGTTCTTGTCCGCGGTGGATCTCGGCGAGCTTTCCGGCGATGATGCGGCGGATGGCGTCTTCGGCGGCGGGGATGTGGGTCTGTTCGATCTCGGCCCAGGCTTGCAGGCGGGCGTTGTCGGGGTGCGCGACGTAATGGTCGAAGAGCCTGCCCACATAACCGGGGAGGTCCGCGGCGTCGAGGGCGGTCTCGTCGGTGGTCTGGGTGACCCACGCCTCGGTCACGGCGGCGTAGAGCTCCTCCTTGCCGGCGAAATACGCGTAGAGCCGGTCTTTGCTCGCTTTGGCCGCGTCGGCGATCCGATTGATGCGCGCGCCCGCGATGCCGTACCGGGCGAACTCCGCTTTGGCCGCGACGAGTATTCGTTCGCGGGTGGCCTGACCTGCTGCGCGCATGGCGGCATCCTATATTGCCGAACCTTTTGGTTCGGATATACAGTTTCCGAACCAAAAGGTTCTGGAAACCGCACCGGGAACGAGGATGGACATGAGCTCTATGGGGACTGGTTGGCGAGATCTCGCCACCCGAGAGGCCGGGGTATCGGCCGCGGAGCTCGATGCGCTGTGGGCCGATCTACCGGTGACGCGCGCCGAAGACATACTCGGGGAGTGGAAGGGCGCGGCGTTCCCGACGGCGCACCCGCTGCGTAAAGCGCTGTCGGCGAGTCGCTGGTACGGGAAGACGTTTCACAGCCTGCTCGATGCCAAGCCGTTGATCTGCCGCGCCGAGGACGGATCGCTGTTCTCCGATGTCGAACTCGGCGGCGGGGAGGCGACGTTGTGGAACATCGAATTCCGCGGCGAGGTGACCGCCACCATGGTCTACGACGGCCGCCCGGTCTTCGATCATTTCAAATGGCTCGAGGAGAACACCTTGATGGGCATCATGAACGGCAGGCCCGAACTGGTGCTTGCCGGCGGCGAGTACTTCTACTTCCTGCTCGAGCGGGTCTGAGCGATGGTGACCTGCACCGCGGTGCTCTCCCGCGATCCCGCCGCGCCGTTCACCGTGGAAGCCGTCGAGATCGACGACCCCCGCGACGACGAGATCTTGGTGCGGGTCCAGGCCACCGGTATCTGCCACACCGACCTCGTCACCCGCGCGGCGGGCCGCGCCGACCGTCCCGTCCTGCTCGGGCACGAGGGCGCCGGAGTGGTGGAGACGGTCGGCGCGGCAGTGACCGGTGTGCGCCCCGGAGACCGTGTCGTATTGACCTTCCGGCACTGCCGGACGTGCCGGAACTGCCGGGCGGGGCGCCCGGCATACTGCGTGCGAGCGGCGGAACTCAACCAGTTCGGCGGCCGGGCCGACCGCTCCCGCCGGATCACCGTGGCGGGAACGCCGGTGCGGGACGGCTTCTTCGGCCAGTCCAGCTTCGCCGCTTACGCGTTGACCAGCGCAGACAACACGGTGGTCATCGATGCCGCGGTCGAACCGGCGGTGGCGGCTCCGCTGGGCTGCGGGTTCCTCACCGGCGCTGGCGCGGTGCTCAACGTGCTGCGCCCGGACCGGGATTCCCGCATAGCGGTCTACGGCGCCGGGGCGGTCGGAATGGTCGGCGTGCTGGCGGCACTGGCGTGCGAAGTCGCCGAGCTGGTCGTGGTCGAGCCCTCACCGACGCGGCGAGCGCTGGCGCGGGAACTCGGCGCCACCGCGGCCCTGGATCCGGCGGCCGACGACATCGTGCCCACGATCCGGAAGCTGACCGACGGCGGGTCGACCCACGCGCTGGACACCACGGGCTCGGCGAGTGTTCTTGCCACTGCGGCCGCCGCAACGGCGATCGGCGGCACCGTGGTCGCGGTCGGCCTGGGCACCGGGGTGCCCGAGATCGACCTGCGCGATATCGTTCTGGGCGGCAAGGTGATACGAGGTTGTCTAGAAGGCGACGCGGTGCCCGCCACCTTCATCCCGCACCTGCTGGACCTGTATGCCTCCGGCCGGTTTCCCATCGATCGGCTCGTCACCCCGTATCCGCACACCGACATCAATCTCGCGCTCGCTCAACAGCGCGAGGGAAAGGTCATCAAACCCGTCCTGACCTGGGGAGCGTGACGGCCGGCCCCGTAGGCCGCCGGCGACGGCGCGACCGGGGTGGGTGCGCTGTTTCGCGCGGCGCCGAAAACCTATTGAACGCCGCGTGCTTCGGTTCCTACGCTCAGCGAGTGAACGGCTTCTCCGGACTGCTGAATGTGGTCGATGTCGAGGCGACGTGCTGGGAGGGTGGGATCCCCGCGGGCGCGGTCAGCGAGATCATCGAGATCGGGTTGACCGTTGTCGACCTGGACGCGCGAGACCGGATCGCCAAGCACCGGATCTTGGTCCGGCCCGCGCGGTCCACGGTCGGCGCGTTCTGCACCGAACTCACCGGCCTCACGCAGGCCGAAGTCGACACCGGCATGGCATTCGCGGACGCGTGCCGCCTGCTGGCGACCGAGCATCGAGCTGGAATCCGGCCGTGGGCCAGCTGGGGTGACTACGATCGCAAACAATTCGTAAGGCAGTGCGCGGCCACCGGTGTCGCATACCCCTTCGGGCGGCGGCATACGAACGCCAAGCAGGTCTTTTCCGAGGCATACGGCCTGAAGCGCCGTCAGGGGATGGCGGGCGCGCTACACATCGCCGGGATGCCGCTGGAGGGCCGTCACCATTGCGGCGCGGACGACGCCTGGAACATCGCCGCTCTGGTCCTGGACATCGTCGGACGCCACGCCTGGCGCACTACTACGGAATCCTGACGGGCCAAGAGCCGGATCAGCGTCTCGCGACGTCGGCCCCCGCGCCGGGGGACGACTAGTTGCCGCGTCCCGCGCGTTGCTGGCACACGTGCCGCTGGCACAGCCACACCCGGGCTTCGATCTACCCCGCGCCGGTTCGTCCATGGCAGCGACTCTTGTGTCCGATTCTTGGTGATCGCCTGGTTGGTGCCGTGCAAAAGGGGGGATACCCGCGGAAGGGCCGGGTGCGTGCACAGGCATGCGGCTCTCGGGACCGTGGGAAGGGGCTGGCATGGTGTCGAGCACGCTCGCCGCGCTCTACCAAGCGTCGGCGCAAGGACCGCCCGGTCTGCTGCCCGCACGCCAGCAGATGGCGTTCTCGCTGGGCTGGCACATCGTGCTGGCCTGCTTCGGGGTGGCGTTTCCCGCGATGATCTACGTCGTACACCGCCGCGGCATCGTCCACGACGACCCCGTGGCACTGGGCTTGGCCAAACGGTGGGCCACGGTGTCGGCGATCCTGTTCGCCATAGGGGCGGTCTCCGGAACGGTCCTCAGTTTCGAAATGGGGCTGCTGTGGCCAGGGCTGATGGGCCGCTACGGCGACGTGCTCGGCTTGCCGTTCGCCTTCGAAGGACTTTCGTTCTTCATCGAGGCGATCTTCCTGGGCATCTACCTCTACGGGTGGGGCCGCATGCCGCCACGGAGGCACCTCGCCATGCTCGTCCCGATGGGTGTCGCGGGGGTGGTCGGCACGTTCTGTGTGGTCAGCGTCAACGCGTGGATGAACAACCCGACCGGCTTCCGGCTCGTCGACGGCTCGGTGACCGATGTCGATCCGTGGCGAGCGATGTTCAACGACGGCGTCTACCTCCAATTCGCGCACATGTGGGTCGGGGCGTTCATGGTCGTCGGATTCCTCGTGGCAGGCGTCTACGCGGCCGGGCTGCTGCGGGGACGCCGCGACACCCACCACCGGCTGGGGTTCACCGTCCCCTTCGTCTTCGCTACCGTCGCCGCACTCGCACAACCGCTCATCGGGCACGTTCTCGGGATGCGGGTGCACGATACGCAACCGGCGAAGCTGGCCGCGTTCGAACTGGCCCCCACCACCGAAGGTCCGGCTCCGCTGCGACTGGGCGGTGTGCTCGTCGACGGCGAGGTACGCGGGGCGCTCGAGATCCCACGCCTGGGTTCGATCATCGCCCGCAACTCGCTGACGGCCCCAGTCCCGGGGCTGGACACGGTCCCCGTCGACGACCGGCCGCCGGTCAACATCACTCATCTCGCTTTCCAGACCATGGTCGGCATCGGCACCCTGCTCGCGCTGCTGGTGATCGTCTTCTGGCTGCTGCGCTGGCGGCGCCGCGACCTGCTGGACGATCGCTGGTTCCTGCGGGCGGCGACAGCCACCGGACCCCTGGCCGTTCTCGCTCTGGAATGCGGCTGGATCGCCACCGAAGTGGGCCGTCAGCCGTGGACGGTGTGGCGGGTACTGCGCACGGCCGACGCCGCGAGCGCGAGTACCGGTCTGTGGTGGAGCTACATCAGCGTGGTGCTGGTCTATCTCGGGATGACGGTGGGTGCGATCGTCGTCTTGCGTTCCATGGCGCGTCGCTGGCGCAGCGGCACCACGACCATCACCGCTCCCTACGGACCCGGAGCGTCCCCGGTCGACCAGGCGCAGCGTGCCCGCAGCGTCGGAAAGCCGTGACCGATGGATCTCTCCGACGTGGTCGCGACGGCGATGTTCACCGGCGTGGTGCTGTACGCGCTGTTCGGTGGAGCGGACTTCGGCTCGGGATTCTGGGACCTGACCGCGGGCGGACCGCGCCGCGGCAGCCGCATGCGGGTGCTCATCGACCACAGCATCGGTCCGGTATGGGAAGCCAATCACGTCTGGTTGATCTACATCCTGGTGTTTCTCTGGACCGCCTACCCCACGGTCTTCGCCGCCGTCATGACCACCCTGTTCATCCCGATGAGCCTGGCACTGCTCGGGATCGTGCTGCGCGGGGCCAACTTCGCGTTCCGCAAGTACTCCGCGACGCTGAGTCAAGCGCGCCTGTTCGGCGCCTTGTTCGCCGGCGCGTCGCTCATCACGCCGTTCTTCTTCGGCACCGCCGTCGGTGCGATCGCCTCCGGCCGGGTGCCCGCCGAGGGGTACGGCGACGTGGTGGGCTCGTGGCTGAACCCGACCTCGATCCTTGGTGGCACTCTGGCCGTCGGGACGTCCGCCTTCTTGGCCGGTGTCTTCCTCACCGCCGATGCCGCTCGCTCCGGCGACCACGCACTCGCCGAGTACCTGCGTTCCCGCACGTTGCTGGTCGGCGTCGTGACCGGCGCGATCGCGATCGCGGCGATCGCGCCGATCCGTCGTGACGCGCCGACCCTCGGCGCCGAACTGCTCGGCCGCGCCCTGCCGCTGATCGTGCTCTCCGCCGCTGCCGGGGTACTCACCCTGGCCTTGATCCACCGTCGCCGATTCGGCTGGGCGCGGGTGCCCGCGGCGGTCGCGGTCGCGGCGATCGTCATCGGGTGGGCGGTCGCGCAGACGCCGTGGATCCTGGTCGATCAGATGCTCATCGCCGACGCCGCGGGAGCACGAGCGACGCTCCTCGGACTGCTCGCCGTCGTCGCCCTCGCCGCTGTGACGGTTCTTCCCGCCTTGACCTACCTGTTCTGGCTCACCCAGACCGATGCCTGGGTCCGCGACGAGCCCGTCGCTGTCGGGTCCGCCGAACATGCGGAGGACACCGACGTGGCCTGACGGCCGGTCGCCGCCTCTGTCAACAAAAAGATCGGTTTGTTTGCGAGCGCCGGTGGTATCCGCTGCACGTATCGGTTCGACAGCGCGGTCGTGCCGGTACGCCTCGGGGCACCCTCATTGCTCGACGACCAGCAGCTTCGAAGTTATCGCGAATCGCTTGCGCCGCACGAACACGAGGTGCCTCTTCCAAAAGGATGGACGGCGCAAAGGATTTGCATCGTGATCGACGACGTGAACGGGCCCATCACCGATGACGAAGACCGAGACCGGATCGTCTGGCCCGAGTCCAGCTCCCTGAACGCATGGTGGGCGGATGTCATGAGCCACCGGTTCCCCCGAACGCAGACCACGTCATCGAGTTGACCAGGATCGGCGTGGAGGCCGTTGTCGAAAGGGCGGCCAGCGACGAGAGCCGAGTTCGGTGGTGGACTGGGTAAGCCGTTGTCACCCGCGCGTGGCGTCGAGGACGGTCACATGAACCGCCCGCCGGTCACCTCGAGCACCGTCCCGGTCATGTACGACGACAGATCCGAGGCCAGAAACAGTGCGACGGTGGCGATCTCGCTCACCTCACCCGCGCGCCCGAGCGGGATTTCGGCCAGCTTCCGATCCCACACCTGCTGTGGCAGTGCCTCGGTCATCGCGGTGCGGATCAGGCCGGGCTGGATCGCGTTGACCCGCACCCCCACATGCGCGAGTTCCTTGGCCGCGGCCTTGGACAGGCCGACGATGCCCGCCTTGGCGGCGGAGTAGTTGGTCTGTCCGGCCAAGCCGATCTTGCCCGAGAGCGACGACATGTTGACGATCGCGCCGCCGCCACGCTCCCGCATGATCGCACCGGCCAGCCGGGTGCCGTTCCAGGTGCCTTTGAGGTGTACCGAGATCACTTGATCGAACTGGTCCTCGGTCATCTTGCGCATGGTGGCGTCGCGGGTGATTCCGGCGTTGTTGACCATCACGTCGACGGGGGAGAAGGACTCGGCAGCGGCGTCGAGCAGCGCCCGCACCTCGTCGGCGACGGTGACATCGCAGCGCACGCCGCGCGCGACGGCCGCGCCGCCGAGTCGCTGCGCCGCGTCCGCCGCCGCGGCACCGTCGATGTCACCGACGACGACGCGGGCGCCCTCGGCGACGAATCGCTCGGCGATCGCATACCCGATCCCCTGAGCGGCCCCGGTGATCACAGCGGTCTTGGCTTGGAGTAGTGGGCCGGTCATGCGTTTTCCTCACGGTTGTCGGTGTTCGGGGTAGCGCACGGCCGCATCACGAGCGCTTCTTCGCTGCGCGGACCAGGCCGCCGCCGATGATGAGCCGCTGGATCTCGCTGGTGCCTTCGTACAGGCGCAGGAGGCGAACGTCGCGGTAGATGTGCTCGACGGGCACCTCGCGCATGTAGCCGGTGCCGCCGTGGATCTGGACCGCGTTGTCGGCGACCCGGCCGACCATCTCGGTGCAGAACAGCTTCGCCACCGACGGCGCGATTCGGCGGTCCTCGCCGGAGACGTACTTGGCCGCCGCGTCGCGGACCAGGGCCCGGCCGGCCATCACACCGGTCTGCTGGTCGGCGATCATGGCCTGTACCAGTTGGAAGTCGCCGATGGCCGTCCCACCCTGGGTGGCGGTGGCGGCGTAGGCGACGGATTCGTCGAGCGCTCGCTGCGCGGTGCCGACCGACAGGGCGGCGATGTGCACGCGCCCGCGGGACAGTGAGCTCATCGCGGCACGGTAACCGACATCCTCGGAGCCACCGACGAGCGAATCCGCGGGGACGCGGACTTCGGAGAAAGTGACATCGGCGGTCCAGGAGCCCTCGTGGCCCATCTTCGCGTCCTTGGGGCCGACCGTGACGCCCGCGGTGCCGGCGGGCACCAGGAACACCGCGATGCCGGGCCCGTCCGGCCCCGGCTCGCGGGTACGGGCGAAGGTCACGAACAGGTCGGCCAGCGGGGCGTTGGTGATGAACCGCTTCTGGCCCTCGATCACCCAGTCGTCACCGTCACGGGTCGCCTTGGTGCGCAGACCCGCCGGATCGGAGCCCGCGCCGGGTTCGGTGAGGGCGAAGGAGGCGACCACTTCCCCCGAAGCGATGCGTTCCAGCCACTGCTCCTTCTGTTCCTCGGTGCCATAGTTCACCAGCACCTGACCCGCGATGCCGTTGTTGGTGCCGAACATCGAACGCAGCGCCAGGCTGGTGTAGCCGAGTTCCATGGCCAACTCGACGTCTTGGGTGAGGTCGAGGCCGAGACCGCCCCACTGTTGCGGGATCGCGTAGCCGAACAGGCCCATGTCGGTGGCCTGGCGCCGGAGGTCGTCAGGGATCGCATCGGTCGCCAGGATCTCCGACTCGCGGGGCACCACCTTCGTCCGGACGAACTGACGAACCTGCGCCAGGATCGGCGCGAAGTCCTCGGCACTGACTTCGGACACTGTCGGCTCCTTCGGTCGGCCTTCACGAGCAGCTCGGCCGGTGCGCTCAATATATCGTTAGATAGCGTAACGACCACATCGACGGCATCGCCGCCGAAGGAGATGGCATGCCGGGGATGTCGAGATCTATCCGGGGGATCGGCCGATCCGCTATGGGCGAATTCGAAGCAGGTGGTGTCTCGATACCTGGCGTGAATCATCGACCACGATGAAGTCCGGGCCTGAGTTACGCTGCGGCTAACGCATACGCATGGTGCCCACCGAGGACCTGTCCGAACTCAGTGCTGAGCCTTCGGCGCGGACAGCCGGTCACAGACGCAGGAGGGTAGCGAAAGTCTCGGGATAGATAGAGCGGTTCACGCACGCTCCCTCGCCGTAACCTCAGCTCTCGGACGGCCGGGGCAGCGCGAGAAGTTCGTCGATGATCTCGATCGGCGTCAGCGAGAACGGTGCGGCATCCAACGAGGTCGCGTTGCGGATCTGAGCGGCGAGACCCGCGGGGCAGTCTGCACCCGGGCGGGCAGTGGTGGCGCACGCCGTGCAGCCCTCGACAGCGTCGGTGAGATGGGCTTCGACATTGCGCATGTCGAGCGCGGCGATCAGGTCGAACACGCTGAAGCGGTCGATCGGCATGTCGGTATTTTCCTCTGGCTCGATGTCCAACCGGGTCAGCGGCCCGCCCACCATGGTCGCGCGACGTGAGCGGTCGCCGGCGGCTGATCCGTTCCGCGGCCGACGGCGCTGTCGACCTGCCGACATCATTGTCGGGACGGATGTCCGGGGCGACGACGTTGTCGTTCGGACGAGGAGCACGCACGTGCTTTTGTATAGGCTCCGCATCGGTAATGTAACAGATGGATATAGGCTCGGGGAACCCGTCAGCAAACTCCACATCTACTTGAATTCATGTGATACGGGCCACTGTTACCATGCCGGGGTGCGGCACGAGCCGGGCCTCTACTCTCTGGGTCGGCGACGGCGACGAAGGGCTCGATCGGCGCAGAGAACCTCCTCTTCGACTTGCTTGCCTACTACGACAGCGCAACT
Organism: Nocardia sp. CY15; assembly: GCF_009829295.1. Lineage (NCBI taxonomy): Bacteria > Bacillati > Actinomycetota > Actinomycetes > Mycobacteriales > Nocardiaceae > Nocardia > Nocardia sp. CY15. The sequence continues at coordinate 1,377 of NZ_VUOT01000013.1, read as the reverse complement.
GCCTGGCACAGGACTGGGGCCTCGGCCCTCGTCTTCGCCGACCCACGGAGCGCAGCCCAGTCGAACCGGCGCGTAGCGCGGTAGCGAAGGCCTACGCTGTCCTGGCCGAGGATCAGTCGTGTTTGTCAGTTGGGGGAACCGATGTCCGACACCGCGCTCTTGCTGATCGACCTGCAGAACAGCTACCTCGTTCAAGACGTTCGCGACGCGCTGGGCTGGCCGCCGATCTGGCGGCTCGACCAGGTGGTGGGCGAGTGCCGTGACCTCGCTGAATCCGCCCGCGAGTCGCGCATCCCGGTCATCTACTCACGTCAGATCCCCAGTCCCGCAGGGCCGTTGGCACTCAATCCGCGCTCCGCTCGGCATCGCCGCTCCCGCGCCCAACTGTTACCGAAGCTGTCCGCCGAAGACCGGCATCGGCGATCGCAGATCATCGACGCCGTGGCACCGCAGCCGAGTGATCTGGTGCTCGACAAGACCCGGCACAGTTTCTTCGCCTACACCGAACTCGACCCGATCCTGCGCAGCATGAACATCCGTCGGCTCGTCGTCGCGGGCCTGCAGACGAACGTGTGCGTCGAGGCCACCGTTCGTGCCGGGTTGGAACGGAACTTCGAAATGGCCGTCGCTGAGGACGCGGTCGGTACCGACGGCCCCGCCCTCCACTTCGCGGCGTTGAACGCCATGCGGGTGCTCTACGTCGAAGTCGCCCCCTGGCGCGAACTCATCGCTCCCGGTGCTCCGTGGGATCTGGCCTACCGGACACCCAACTACGGCCGGGACCCCGCGTACTGGTCGGACCCGCACATGCCCGTGCCGAACCACTAGCGCCGCTGCACAGCCAGCTCGTCAGCTCCTCCCCACGACCATCATGCGAACCCTTCCGCTTTCTCGGTCGAGTGTCACCACTCGCCGGCCGGCACTTCACCGTCGGAGCCCAGGACGACCGACGCGCCGACGGTTCCACCGGCGACCAGTTCGATCAGGGTGTCGGAGGATCCGGGGTCGCGGTACAGGACTTCGGATTCGTAGGTGAGTTCGTCTCGCGTGCGCAGTTGCGCGGCGGCAGTGGCGAGGTCGTCGTAGCTGAGCACCCGTTCTCCGATGAACGCCGGATCGCTGCCGCGTAGCAGGTGGGTGCGGTGCGCGTAGGTGACCGGTCGCGGTGATTCGGCCGCGATCTCGGCGACGACGGCGGGATCGTCGAGGGAGAGCCAGTCGACCCCGGCGCCGGATCGGGTGCCGCTGAGCGTCAAGCCGATCTTGATTTCGAGGTGGTCCGGCAGTGGCGTGTCGAGTGCGTCGACCGGGACCAGGGCTGCGCCGGTTTTGAGTACGGCCCAGGTGGCGATGACGGCTTCGAGGCCGCGGTCCAGC
>NZ_VUOT01000012.1:0-204174 GCF_009829295.1 Nocardia sp. CY15 | reverse complement strand
GAAGGTCTCCTGTTCGTTGCAGTGGTTGTCTCAGCAACTCCCACTCCACGACAGGAGACCTTCGCCATTCAACGATCACCTACAGCGTGTCGTCACAAAACCTCGACCAACCTCCCTGGGCAGAACACCTAGAGTGGACGCCAGACGTTTGCTGTCCGATGCTTCTCACACCGATTGCTTCTCACACCGATCCGAGGAGATCACACGGATGACCGCGCAGCTGGATCCGACGGTGCAGGAGTTCGTCGACGCGCTCAACGCCAATGATCAGGACCGTTTCTACGCCGTTCTCACCGACGATGCCACCATGTCCGACGACGGTGTGGAGCGCGATCTCGCCCAGTGGACCGAAGCGGAGATCTTCGACAGCAACGCACGCATGCGGATCGAGTCCGTCGGCGACGACGGCACGGAACTGGTTGCCGAATATACCAATTCACGCTGGGGGTCGATGCGGACCACGTGGCGTTTCGTCCTGCGCGACGGCAAGGTGACCCGTTTCGAGACCGGACAGGCCTGAATACCCTTGCCATGCACCCGCCGACGTTGACATCCTGACCTTCGTGTTCGTCGCGCCGCGTTACGGTACCGGTTCCCTGGCCGATCTGTTCCCCTCCGTCCTCGCCGGTCTCGGCGTACCCGGCGAGGAGGACCGGCTCGGACTCGGGCTGAACGCCGACCGGGTCTGCGTCCTGTTGGTGGACGGGCTCGGCTACGAGCACCTGGTGGCGAATCCCGCTGCCGCTCCGTTCCTGACCGGTCTCGCGCCGGTCGGGCTGACGGCCGGTTTCCCGACCACGACGGCCACCAGCCTCACTTCGCTCGGCGTGGGCGTTCCGCCCGGCGAGCACGGAATCGTCGGCTATCTGTTCCATATCCCCGGCTACGACCGGCTGTTCACCCCGCTGTCCTGGCGGCTGCACGGCGCGCCGAAATCCGATCTGCGCGACGAACTCGTTCCAGAGGAATTCCAGCCTCGCACAACGGTGTTCGAGCGCGCCGCCGCCGACGGCATCGCCGTCACCCAGGTGTCACCGCGCGATCAGGCGGGGTCGGGACTGACCAAGGCGGTGCTGCGCGGTTGCCAGTTCCGCCCCCAGCTGTCCTTCGGTGACCTCGTCGCCGAGGTGGGCGAGGCGTTGCGCGCCGGGTCGCGTTCCCTGGTCTACACCTACCACGGCGATCTGGACCTGACCGGACACGTACGCGGCCCCGCGTCGCGCGCCTGGGAACTCGAGCTCGCCAACGCCGACCGACTCGCCACCGCGCTCGCCGACGAGCTGCCCTCCGGCGCGACCCTGCTGGTCACCGCCGATCACGGCATGGTCGAGCTGGACGACCGCATCGATTTCGACACCACCGCCGCGTTGCAAGAGGGCGTCCGCGCGCTGGGCGGTGAGCCACGCGCCCGCCACGTCTACACCGTGCCCGGCGCCGAATCCGACGTCGCGGCGGCCTGGCGGGCCGCACTCGGCACGGACTTCGAGGTGCTCGGCAAGGAGGAAGCCGTGGGCCGAGGCTGGTTCGGCCCCAGGGTCGATCCCGCGATCGTTCAACGCATCGGCGATCTGGTCGTGGTCGCCGGTGGGCGGCGTGGCGTCATCCGCACCGGCGCCGAACCATTGCAGTCCCGGCTGGTCGGCCACCACGGTTCGCTCACACCGGCGGAGATGAACGTCCCGCTCTGCGTCTTCCGGGCCTAGCGTTCGCCGGTCGGCGAACACTCGCCCGCGATGGCTCTAGTCTGGAGTCCGATCGCGGCGGGCATCGCCGTGCGCGGACCTTCAGGAGGAGCCCATGAACACCACGCTGTCACGGACCGGCCGGACCGGCCTCGGGATCGCGATGGTCGCCATGGCGCTCGCGGGCTGCACCGACATCGAACGCGCCCTCAACCGCGGCGGCGACACGCCGTGCAACGAGTACATCAAGCAGGACCAGGACACCAAGCGCACGACGATCACCAAGTTCGTCAAGGAACAGAGCCGCGACGACCGCGAGCCGGCGGGAACGGTGGTGGACGCGACGATGGTGTCGGTCGACCTGCTCTGCGGCGCGCAGGCCAACGCCGAAACCCCGATCAAGAATGCCGACGTCGCAGGCTTTTTCATCCGGAAGTGACCGCGGCGTCACTCGCCTCCTCGTCCTGCGTACGCCAGAATGAGAAAGCGAAGACGAGCTCACACGACGATGGGTCATCCACGTGGCGCAGTCCCACACCCTCACACAGCAGCGGGTCGAACTGGAAAGAGAATGGGAGCGTTGGGCGACGACTCCCCTGGCGACCGCCAGGTCCCGGAACACCGTCCTGCGCAGCGAAGTAGCACAATCCTGGCGGCGGTCGTTGCACACCGTCGATCCCGCGACCACGATCGCGCCCGGCGTCGACGACATCGGCGACCGTTGGGCCGCCTCCCCACTACGTGAACCGGTCACGGCGCTGGCGGGTGAACTGCGCGCCGTCACCGAGGACTCCGGTTACCTGGCCGTGGTCACCGACCACGCGGGCACCGTCCTGTGGTCCTGCGGCGACCGAACGCTGCGCAGGCAGGCGGAGCAGGTCAACCTCGCGCCCGGCGGATGCTGGGACGAAAGCCACATGGGTACCAACGGTGTGGCCCTGGCGTTGCACACCGACCGCCCCGCCGCGGTGTTCTCCGCCGAGCATCTGGTCGCCGCCCTACACGGCTGGGTCTGCTATTCCGCGCCGATCCACGGACCCGACGGCAGACTGGTCGGGGCGTTGGACCTGTCCAGTTCCTGGGACCGCTCCCATCCCGCGGTGCTCACCTCGGTCCGCGCGCTGGTGACGGCGGTGGAGACGATGTTGCGCACCGCCATGCCCGCACCGGCACCGGGAATCCGGCTGGAATGTCTCGGTGCGGCACGTCTGCTGCGCGATGCCGTGCCGGTACCCCTGCCGCCCCGGCAACTGGAGATCCTCGCACTGCTGGCGCTGCAGCCGGACGGCTTCACACCGGAGCAGTTGCATGCCGCGCTGTACGGCGATCGCGGCGTGTCCGCCAGCACGCTCAAGGCGGACGTCTCGCATCTGCGCCGCGCGATCGGCGGCAAGATCACCAATCGCCATTACGTTCTGACGGGGCCGGTATCTTGCGACGCCGTCGACCTGCTCGCCGCCGTCACAGCGGGCGACACCACCTCCGCGGTGTGGCTGTATCGCGGGCCATTGCTGCCCGGGTCCGAGGCGCCCGGCGTGCTGCAGTGGCGCGATCACCTCGACGTCGGTGTGCGGACCGCCGTGCTCGCAGGCGACCGAGCCGAGCACGCGGTGGCGTTCGGCGAACGCGCGCCGCGCGATATCGCGGTCCACGAGCACGCGTTGCGCTTGCTGCCTGCTGACGACGTCCGTCGGGCGGTGGTCGCGGCCCGTCTCCATACGGCGTTGCGCGACTGAGGTTTTCCCACCAACCTCGCACCAACCTCGGCGGACGATAGTGGACCCGGTCCGAGATATCTGCGAGGAACCATGAGCTACACCAGACCGGGGGCGGGTCTCCGGCACCGCCGACTACCCGACGCACTCCGGCCACGTCATCCACGTCGGCCGAACCGCGCGGCGATACCGCACCGAACGCGCCGGGTGGACATCACCGAGCGCGCCAGGGCGGTCCTACGACGCATGATCGACCAGCACGGGGCGGTCCTGCTCCACCAGTCCGGCGGGCGCCTCGACAGCGGCACGCCCAGGTGCCTGCCCATCCGGGAATCCCGGATCGACCGCGCGGACGTCCTCCTGGGAACCCTGCCCTGGCACACCGAATTGTGGATCAGCGCGGAGCAATACGAGCACTGGAAGCACACCCACCTGACCGTGGACGTGGCCGAGGGCCCCGGCGGCAGCGCTTCGGATGCTCTCGAGGATTCGCGTTTCGTCATCAGATCGCGGCTGCTCACCGACGAAGAAGCAGCGGCGCTGGCGGCCGGGGGGCCGCCGCGCACCGGAGCCGACCGGTTGGCGTGACCCTGCACGAGTGAACCGGCGGATCGTCCGCCCGGGTGGGCACGACCACCCGGGCGGGCCTCGCGCGTCAGCGTCCGGGCAGGAAGCGCAGGCTGCGGGCGACGCTCATCAGGAACGGCTGCCACTTGTCCTTCGGGAACAGCTTGGGCGCGTCCAGATTCATGAACCGGGTGACCACGATCGACTGCGGTTCGGTGAACTTGAGCAGGCCGTCCGGTCCGTGGCGGCGCCCCACACCGGAGATGCCCATGCCGCCCATCGGGGCCGCGGTGGTGCCCCAGGCGGGCGCGTACCCCTCGTCCACACAGACCGTGCCCGCGTGCAACCGCGCCGCGATCCGCTCGCCGTCGGACTTGCTCGCCGCCCAGACCGAGGCATTCAAGCCGTAGTCGGTGTCGTTGGCCAGGCGCACGGCCTCCTCGACGCTGTCGACGGGGTAGATAGACACCAGCGGGCCGAAGGTTTCGTTGCGACCGCATTCCATCTCGTCGGTCACCTCGCTCAACACGGTCGGCTCGAAGAACAGCGGCCCCAGATCCGGGCGGGCCTTGCCGCCGGTCAGCACCTGTGCTCCCTTCGAGGTGGCGTCCGCGACATGCTTGGACACCGTCTCCAGTTGCGCTTCGGAGATGAGGCTGCCGATATCGGCCGAATAGTCGTAGGCGGCACCGAGTTTCGCGGCGTCGACGGCGGCGACGAATTTCGCGGTGAACGCCGCGGCGACCTGACGCTCGACATACAGTCGCTCGATCGAGATGCACAGTTGCCCGGCATTGGAGAAGCAGGCGCGCACGGCCGCCTTGGCGGCGGCGTCCAGATCGGCGCCCGCGGTGACGATCATCGGGTTCTTGCCGCCGAGTTCGGCGGAGAATCCGATCAGCCTGCGGCCGCACTGTTCGGCCAGGGTGCGCCCGGTCGCCGAGGAACCGGTGAACATCAGGTAGTCACACGCCTCCACTATGGCGGTGCCGACCACGCCGCCGGGGCCGGGGACCACCGCGAGCAGCTCACGCGGCAGGCCCGCCCGGTACAGCAACTCCGCGCCGGCCAGCGTCGAGAACGGGGTCTGGCTGTCGGGCTTGACCACCACGGCATTGCCCGCCAGCAGCGCGGGGATGGAATCGCCGATCGACAACAGCAGCGGGTAGTTCCACGGAGCGATGACACCGACCACGCCTTTGGGCTGATACCGGACCGAGGCGCGGTTGAGCACGGGAAAAGCGCCCGGAACCCGATGTCCGCCCAACAGTCCGGGGGCGATCTCGGCGAAGTAGCGGGCCGCGAACATCAGGCCCATGATTTCTTCCTGGGCCGCCCAGCGCGCCTTGCCGGTCTCGGCCTGCACCACGTCCATCAGGAACTCGCGGTGCTCCACCACCAGCGCGCGGTAACGATTCAGCACCGCGGCGCGCTCGGCCACCGGCCGGGCGGCCCAGTGTTCCTGCGCGGCGCGCGCCTTGTCGAAGGCCGCCGCGACGTCGTCCGCGGTGCCCACCGGCACGGTACCCAGCGGATTCCCGGTGAACGTCTCGGCGATCGTCCTGCTCTGCCGGTCCGCGGGCGCCGCGATCGCGGCCAGCGCGCTGAGGCGGTCGAATACATCGGCTTCCGGCGCGGGCATCGTTGCCTCCTACTTGTGAGTAACTTCGAGATACACACAATCTACGCCCCTTATCGCTCGCAATGAACCCGCTGCACGCAATGCGTACCAGGGCCGTCCGTGGCCGCCGCCGCGTCGAATACCTCATGGTTCGCGCGCCGGGTCCACCGATGGTCATCGGCAGTTCACAGTTCGTTCACTCGAGTCAAATCGAGTCCCACTCACCGGGACCGGCTGTCCGGATGGCCGGGTTCGTGGTTTACGTTATGCCGATGTTCAGAGCGAGGCTCGGGGTCCGCACCCGGATTCTGGCTATCGCGCTCATACCGAGTCTGACTCTGCTGTTGGCCGGTCTGGGCGCCGCGGGCTACCTGGTAGCCGAAGGAACCAAAGCCAAGGACTGGGCCGCGGAGAGCCAGAACGCCATCCCGGTGACCAGTGAGGTCATGGACGCGGTCCAGCAGGAACGCCACCTCACCCTCGCCCAGCTATCCGGCGACGACACCCTCGCGGCCGCGCTCGGCACCGCTCGCGTGCGCGTGGACGCGGCGGTGCGGCGCCTGCTCGCGGCCTCCGCCGACCTGCGCGACGTCGACGCGTCGAAGATCACCGAGGAAGACGCCGACCTCGTTATGCTGACGCAGAGCCTGACCACGGTGCGCGCCGCCGCCGACGCGGGCGCACTGCCGATCCCGGACGCGTACATGTTCTACAACCGGCTGCTCGACCCGATCCCCGCGGGCACCAAGTCCACGGTGCAGACCGCTCCGGACAGCGACATCGCCGTGGGCACCGTGGCCGGCGTCCGCTTGTTCTACGCGAACGAGGCCATGGCGCGCAGCGACGCCCTCGGTGCGGTCTACGTCAACGGCGCGGCTCCCCCGCCGATCCCGATCGATGAGTACACCCGGCAGACCGGCTTCTACCACACCGAAATCGCCACGCTCATTGCCGAACTGGACGGGCCGATCAAAGCTCGCCTGCAGGCGCTGACCACCGGCACAGCCTGGCAAAAGCTCACCGCGATGGAGAACGCCATCGTCCAGCGCGTCGTCGCGGCGACCACATCGTCGCCCGCCTCGGCGAATCCGAATGCGAGCACACGGCAACCGACCTTGCCCGCGCTGCCGTTGAGCATCGACGAATGGCGTCGTGCCGCCGCCGAGGTCAGCCGCGGGATGCTCGATGCCTGGTCGGTGTACAACCGGGACGTGCAGAAGGCCGCCGAAGACAAAGCCGCCGCCGCGGCGACCCGCTCCGCCGTCACGGGTGGCGGCATGCTCCTGGTCGGCATTCTGGTGCTCGTCGTCGCGGTTGTCCTGGCCAACCGCGTCATCCGCCGGTTGAAGCGGCTGCGGGGCGAAACGCTGGCGCTGGCCGACGAGCGGCTGCCCGACATGCTGCGCAGGCTGCGCGACGGCGAAGTCGTCGATCCCGCCGCCGAATCACCGAACCTGAACTACGGTAGCGACGAGATCGGCCAGGTGGCCAAGGCGTTCCAGCACGCGCACTCCGTGGCCGTCGCCGCGGCGGTGGCCGAAGCCCGCACCCGCGAGGGCGTGAAAGCGGTGTTCCTGAACATCGCGCACCGCAGCCAGATCGTGGTGCACCGGCAGCTGGAAATCCTCGACGAAGCCGAGCAGCGCCAGGAAGACCCGGTCCTGCTCGACACCCTGTTCCGGCTCGACCACCTCGCCACCCGAGAGCGGCGCAACGCCGAGAACCTCACCATTCTCGGCGGAGGCAAGCCGGGCAGGCAGTGGCGCAATCCCGTCCCGCTGGTAGATCTGGTGCGCAGCGCCGTCGGCGAGACCCTCGACTACGCCCGGGTGCGGGTGGCCAGGCTGCCCGAAGTCCACGTCCTCGGCACGGTGGTCGCCGACCTGATCCATCTGCTCGCCGAACTGGTGGACAACGCGACCTCCTTCTCGCCGCCGCAGTCGCGTGTCGAGGTGACCGGCAACGTGGTCGGCAAAGGCGTCGTGGTCGAGATCGGCGACCAGGGCATGGGCATGTCCGAGGCCGAGCTGTCCAAGATGAACGAGATGCTGCGCGAGCCACCGGATTTCGGCGTGGCGGCGCTGTCGGCCGATTCGCGGCTGGGCCTGTTCGTCGTCGCCCAGCTGGCCACGCGCCACGGCATCTCGGTGCGGCTGTCGGAGTCCGACTACGGCGGCATCAAAGCCATCGTGCTCATTCCGTCCGCGCTCGTCGCGGGCGAATCGGGCGCGCCGCAGACACCGGCGGAACTCACCGATCCCGGCAGCCGCCGCAGACTCATCGCCGGGCCCGTCGTAGCGGCGGAGGCGAGCGACTCCACGCAGACCGCCGCGTCCCCGGTCGCGACGCTCGCGGTCGAATCCGCCGCGCCTCCGCGTTACGCACCCCGGCCGTACACCGAGGCGCCGCCGCAGCCGGGTCCGGACGGCCGCCCGGCGCTGCCCCGGCGCAACCGACAGACCAATCTCGCACCGCAACTGGCGCATTCGGCTCCGGAGCAAGCCGTCTCCGCGCAGCCCGCACGCTCCGCCGAACAAGCCCGCGATCTGATGTCCGCCATCGAGAACGGGACCAGGCAGGGCCGTCGCGCCACCATCCCCGACGAACAGGAAGGCTAGGGGTGTCCGCTTCTCCCGCAGGTGATCTGAATTGGCTGCTCGACGATCTCGTCGATCGGCTGGCCGGCGTGCGCCACGCGGTGGTGCTGTCCACCGACGGGCTACTACTCGGCCGCTCCAGCGGAATGAGCCGGGAGGACGCCGAACACTTCGGTGCGATGTCCTCCGCGCTCTACGGGCTGGCGCGCAGCGCGGGCAACCGATTCGACGGTGGCGGCGTCCGCCAGGCGGTCATCGAACTCGACCGCGCGGTGCTGTTCGTGACCTCAGCGGGCGACAACGCCTGCCTGGCACTGCAAGCCGCCGAGTCCGCCAATCTCGGCATGGTGGCCTACGAGATGAACCTGACCGTCCAGCGCGTCGGCAGCTACCTGTCCACCACTGCCCGCCAAGACCTCGTCGGACACGTCGAGCAGAACCGGCCATGACCCGCCCGCGTGAGCCCTGGTTCGATGAAGCGGCCGGCCCGCTGGTGCGTCCGTACGCGCTCACGCGCGGGCGTACCAGCTTCGATGGACCCGAACTGGATATGCTCACCACCGTGGTCGCGGACCCCTCCGCGACCGCACTGCGACGCACCGAACCCGAGTACACCGATATTGTTCGGCTGTGCCGTGTTTCGCAGACCGTCGCCGAACTCTCCGCCCAGTTGCATTTGCCGCTGGCGGTGACGAAGATCCTCGTCGGTGATCTGATCGGCGATGGGCAATTGATCTTCCGCGCTCCCGTTCCGACGGAGGCCGGACCCGATGACCTCAACATATTGCGAGCGGTACTGGATGGAATCCGAAAACTTTGACCCGAGCGGTACACCGCAGCTGGCCGCGTCGGTCAAGATCCTCGTCGCCGGCGGGTTCGGCGTCGGCAAGACCACCATGGTCTCGGCGATCAGCGAGGTCGCGCCCCTGCGCACCGAGGAACTGATCACCGAGGTGAGCACCGGCATCGACGATCTGTCGGGTGTCGAGCAGAAGACCACAACCACGGTCGCGCTCGACTTCGGCAGACTCACCATCGACCGCGACCTGGTGCTCTACCTGTTCGGCACGCCCGGCCAGGACCGGTTCTGGTTCCTGTGGGACGAACTGGCGCGCGGCGCGCTCGGCGCCGTCGTTCTCGCCGATACCCGCAGGCTGGGCAACTCCTTCGCGGCCGTGGACTTCTTCGAGCGGCGCAGGCTGCCGTTCATGGTGGGCGTCAACTGCTTCGACGGCGCGCCGCGCTACACCATCGATGAGGTACGCGACGCCCTCGACCTCGACTCGGTCACTCCCGTCATGCTCTGCGACGCCCGCGACCGCGGATCATGCAAAGACGTGTTGCTCACCCTCGTCGAGCATCTGATCCAGCGGGCACAGCGCGCTCACGCCACCGCCTGAGCGCACTCCGGCTCCGCGGCGCGTCCGCTCGCGGTGGGCTGCCGCCACGGCGGCGCTGCGTCCTCAGACCTGCCGCAACCAGGCCAGGAACAGCAGCGCGCCGCTCGCGGCCAGCGCTACCGCGACCGGAGCCGGCCACCACGGCCCGTTCCGGCCGAGCAAACCGCGGGTGAGCCGTAATTGGAACGCGCCGAGCCCGGCCAGGATCAGCAGCCAGATCGGCAGCAGGCCGATCCCGAGCGCCGCGTGCGTTGCCCATGCGCCCGCCAAGGTGGGGCCGCCCCAGGAACTTTCGAGATCGTCGCCGGCCACGAGCGGATAGCAGATCCCCCGGAACGCGGCGATGCCCGCCAGGAACGCCAGAAACAGGGCCAGCAGGCCGACCGCGCCGCTGAGCACCGAATGCGTCACCGACCGGGTGGCGGAGAATTTATGCGGCAGAACCGATTCGCCGAGCATCCGTCGCGGCACGCGCAGCCGGGTCGGGATCCGCCGCACCGCCAGCGGCAGTGCCCGCAGCGCGTACGCGGCATAACGCAGGAGTGTCCGAATCCACGACATACCGCCGACGGTAGCGCTGTTCGGCCCGCGATTCACCGCAGCAGGCCCGCGTGCACCAGATCGTCGAACAACAACTGGTCGACCGGGGGAACGAGTGCGCGGTCGGCGTAGCCGAACCACGCGACCTCTTCGATCTCACTGCTCGCGACGAGCGTTCCACGGTAATCCGCGGTGTAGCAACTCATCCGGACCACCACCGCGTCGGCTGGGCCGTGCAGCGCCTCGTAGGTGCCGACGTGCGCGGCGGTCTCCGGCAGCAGGGCCACGGTGAGTTCCTCCTCGATCTCGCGCAGCAGGGTCTGCAGATCGGTCTCGCCGCCTTCGCGCTTGCCGCCCGGGATGTAGAAGACGTCCTTGCCGCGCGGTCTGGCGCAGAGGATCCGTCCGTCCTCGATGCGCACCCATGCCACCGTGTCGATCAGCTGCCGCCCTTGCCCGTCCGCCACCGCCGCAGCCTAACGCGACACGGCGCCCGAGGCGGAGCGGGCGTCGCTCTCGCCTCAGCCGGACGGCAGCAGGGAAGGATCCTTGGCGCCGGGGCCGAGAACCGAACGGAGGTCACGCGGGGCGATGCGCTCGCCGCACTCCGAGCACACCGGCTCGACGGTCGCGAGGTTCCCGCACATGGCGTGCCTCGTCTGCACCGGAGGGCCGTCCGGGGCGGCCCATTCGTCGCCCCACTGACGCATCGCGGTGACGACCAGCCACAGCGAGCGGCCTTTCGCGGTCAACCGGTAGTCGTAGCGAACCGGATTGTCCTGATAGGGCTCCCTGGTCAGCACGCCGTGCTCGACCAGGTGCTCGAGACGCTGGGTGAGCACATTGCGGGCGATACCGAGGCGGGCGCGGAAGTCGTCGAAGCGCGTCACCCCGAACAGGGCGTCACGCACGATCAGCAGCGTCCACCACTCCCCGACCACCTCGAGGCACTGGGCCAGCGAGCAGTTCATGTCCCCGAAGCTCGTCCTGCGCATATCCGTCAGCATAGTCAGTTGCTTCACAGAACCCACTGACCTATCGTGCGTTGCATGAAGCAACTCACTACCCGGACTCTCGCCGAGGAGTTCGCGCTTTCCGGGACCGCTGCCGACGGGTGGCAGGCGCGGGTCGGCCGGTCCTGGCGCGGTTGGACCGGGCCGCACGGCGGCGTGATCGCGGCCCTGCTGATCGAGGTGGCACGTGCGGCGGCCGCCGAACCCCTTCCGGTGCGCGCCCTGGATCTCCGTTTCCTGGGCCGCCCCACAGAAGGTGTGCTGGCCTTCCGCGCGACCGAGCACGCAGTCGGCCGCAGCACCGTCGCGCTCGAGGTACGCGCCGAGCAGGACGGCACCCCGATCGCCGCGGCGGCGATCACGCTGGGCCGCACTGTGGAGACGGGCATCGAGGGTTATACGGGCACGCCCGCACCGGCGGTGCCCAATCCCGAATCTTGTGCGCCGTTCGCCCTCCCACCCGAAATCGTGCCGGTGGGAGCCCACTTCGACATCCGCCCCGCCGCCGGACCGCTGCCGCTGAGCGATGCGGACGAACGGATGATGTGCGCCTGGATCGCACTCGTCCCCGACGTGCCCGCGGACGCGGCGGCGCTGGCCATCCTCGCCGACGCGTTGCCGCCCGCCGTCTTTCCCACCTTGCGCGCACCCGTCGCGATCCCCACCGTGACGCTGTCGATGCATCTGCACGCCGAACCCACCGGCAGCCTGCCGGTACTGGTACGCACGGTGAACGCGTCGACCGGCGGCGGCTGGTCGGTGGACGACACCTCGATCTGGGACCGCGGCGGCGTGCTGCTCGCCTCGGCACGCCAGACCCGCCGCGTGCTCGGCTGAACGGAGACGACGGGCGGATGGTAAGACTCAGCGGCTCAGGCGCTGGAATCGCCGCACCGCGAGCGGCAGGAAGATCGCGGTGATGATCAGCGGCCACACCACTGCCATCAGCAAGGAGTGCTGTTCCACCCAGGAATCGCCGCTGCCGACCGGCGTACCGAACAGCTCGCGAGTCGCCGCCACCGTGGAGGAAATCGGATTCCAGGCCGCGATGACGCCCAGCCAGTCCGGCATCAACTGAGGCGCGACGAAGATGCTGGAGATCATGGTGAGCGGGAAGGCGACCGCGAACAATCCGCCCGCGGCCTCCGGGTTCGGCACCAGCAACCCGAGCCATACACCCACCCAGATCAACGCGAACCGCAGCAACAGCAGCAAACCGAACGCCGCGACGCCGCGCAGTACGCCGCCGTCGGGCCGCCAGCCGATGAGCAGGGCGGTCGACATCAGGATGGTCAACTCGGCGCACGCCACGATCAGATCGGTCACCCCCCGACCGGACACCACCGCCGAGGAGGCCATCGGCATCGAGCGGAAACGATCGATCACGCCGTTGGTCACGTCGTAGACGACCACCGTCGCGGTGTTGACGAAGCCGAACGCCATCGTCATCGCGAACATGCCCGGCATCAGGAAGCTGCGATAGTCACCGCCGCCGGGCACGCTCATCGCGCTGCCGAACACGTAGCCGTACAGCAGGACCGACAGAATCGGGAAGCCGAGTTGCCAGGCGATGTTGATCGGCTGGCGCTGATAATGGGTCAGGCCGCGGCGCACCATATTCCAGCAGTCGGAGATCGCCCAGTACGCGCGAGAACGCGAGCGGCTCGGGGTGAGGTCCGTGGTGCCCATCAGGCCGCCTCCTCTGCGGTGGTGCGGTGTCCGGTCAACTGCAGGAAGACGTCGTCGAGGCTCGGTCTGCGCAGACCGATGTCCTCCACGTCGACGCCTTCGTCCTGCAGGGTGCGCGCGACCTCGGTGAGCGCGGCGACACGATCGGTGACCGCCGCCGAGACCCGCCGTTCGACGTCGTCGATGTCCGGCTCGCCGTCGCACACCCGGGCCACCACTTTGGCGACCGCGGGCAGGTCGGCGACGTCCGCGGCAACGACCTCGATCCGGTCTCCGCCCACGGTGCTCTTCAACCCGTCCGGGGTGTCGTCGGCGATGGCGCGTCCCTGATCGATGACGGTGATGCGGGAGGCGAGCTTGTCCGCCTCCTCCAGATACTGCGTCGTCAGCAGGACCGTGGTGCCATCGGCGACCAACGCGCGCACCGACGCCCAGACCTCGCCGCGACTGCGCGGGTCGAGTCCGGTCGTGGGCTCGTCGAGGAACAGCACGTCCGGCGCCAGGATCATCGAGGCCGCCAGATCGAGCCTGCGGCGCATGCCGCCGCTGTACTTGCCGACGCCTCGGTCACCGGCCTCGGTCAGGTCGAAGCGCTCCAGCAGTTCGGTGGCCCGCTGTTCGGCGCGCCGGCCACCGAGATGGAACAACCTGCCGAACATCTCCAGGTTCTGGCGTCCGGTGAGCACTTCGTCTACGGCCGCGTACTGGCCGGTCAGCCCGATGCGGGCGCGCACCTCGCGCGGATCGCGAGCGACATCCAGACCGGCCACTTCGGCGCGGCCGCCGTCCAGCCGGATCAGCGTCGAGAGAATGCGCACCGCGGTGGTCTTGCCCGCGCCGTTAGGCCCGAGCAGGCCGTGCACCGTGCCGCGCCGCACGGTCAGGTCGAATCCGGCCGCCGGGGGCTTCTGGCCATCCTTGCTACGCGCCGGCGCGCGCAGCACGCTGAAGATCGTGCCCACCGGCAGGTTCACGTCGATGTTCGACGAACCGTCCAGGGGATCGAACGCCAGCAGGTACTTCCCCCGCCGATGGGCGTCGGGCACCGGATGGATCTCGCTGATCTGTTCGGACAGCAGCGCCGAAAGATGCCCGGTCCACTGGGTTTCGGCGACCATGATGTCGTTGGTGATCGCGTCCAGCTCGCGGTGCACGGTCGGTGGCGAATTATCTGGATTGCCGGGTGAGAGCAAGGCGGGATCGATCACCGCGCCGAGCGAACCGGCGATCGCACCCCGGGTGACCTGATTGGCGATGATCTTCGTCGCGGTCGCGATCACGTTCACCAAAGCGGAGAACTCACCGGATGATCCGGGATGCCGGTGTTCCTGCTCGATGGTGTAGCGGGTGAGGGTTTTCAGTCCTTCTGGCACAACGCCTCGATCTCGTCACCGGGGGGCTCGCACGGTGGGCCCGTCGGGTAGCTCGGTGCCGGTGAACACGCTGCTGCCGTATACGTCCCGGTCGGTCAGCGTGAGCAGGTCGGTCTTGGTCAGCGGTCTGCGCAGTTCGACCAGACGCTTGGCCTGCCGCAGCCGGCAGCGGTCCAGGGCGTTGCGTACGCTGCGCGCGTTCGAGAAGCGCGGACGAGCCATCCGGCGTTCCAGGTACTCCCCGAACGCCATCCGCGCCGCGTCATCGAACCGGAAGTGCTCCGCGGCCACCATGATTTCGGCGATGGCCAGCAGTTCCGCGTGGGTGTAGTCGGCGAACTCCAGGTGGTGGGCCACCCGGGAGGACAGGCCCGGGTTGGCGGAGAAGAAGCGGTCCATCCGATCCGGGTATCCCGCGAAGATCACCACCAGGCTGGCGCGCTCGTTCTCCATCTCCTGCAACAGGATCTCGATCACCTCCTGCCCATAGTCGCGTTCGTTCTCCGGCCGGAACAGGTAGTAGGCCTCGTCGACGAACAGCACACCGCCCGCCGCCTTGGCCAGCGCCTCCTTCGTCTTCGGCGCGGTGTGCCCGATGAACTGGCCCACGAGGTCGTCGCGGGTGACGGTGTGCACCTTGGGTTTGCGGATGTAGCCCAGGGCGTGCAACATCTGCGCCATACGCAACGCCACCGTGGTCTTACCCGTACCGGGCCCGCCGGTGAAGCTCATGTGCATGGTGGGCCGCGACGATGTCAGCCCGAACCGCTGCCGCGCGCGATCGATCAGCAGCAGCGCCGCGATCTCGCGCACCCGCCGCTTCACCGGAGCCAACCCGATCAGTTCCGCGTCCAGCCGGGCCAGCGTCTCCTCGACGTCGTGCCCGGCGATGTCGGTCGACAGATCCAGCACCGCGTCCGCACCGAGGATCTCCTGTGTCTCGGGTTCGGCGGACGCCGCCCGCACCGCCCCGGAGGCGTCGGACCCCGGGCGGTGCAGACGGAATCCGGAGCCGTTGCGCTCAGCCGCCATACCGGTCTCCCGGGCGGACGGTCGTCGCATACGAGTGCAGGCCGTACCTCTGCTGACGGTCCGGGCCCTCGGTGCGGGCCAGCACGAAGCCGGGCTCGTCGGGCGGGCGTTGCACCAGGAAGCTCAGCGCCGTCGTCTGCCTCGTGTACCGGGCGTCATAGGCCAGCACCCGCACGTAATGGCGCGGGAAAGTGGCCCGGCACGCATCGATCTCGGCCAGCACGCCGTCGGGCTCGTCCAGGTCGAACAGCGGCAATCCCCACATCTCCCAGTAGGCGTTGCGCGGATGCGGATCGTCGGTGTACTCGATTGAGACCGGCCAGCTGTTGAGCAGCGCGTAGCGCACCTGGGCGGCGATCTGTTCGTCGGCCAACGGCGGCAGGTAGGAAAACGTTCCGTGCCGTAAGTACATGACTCGTCCTTTCGGGATGCTCAGCGGCTGGCGGTCGGCACGGCGTCCGGCGCGTCGGTCGAGGTGTAGTCGAAGGTGACATCGCCCCAGGTCGCCAGCGCGACATCGAGCGGACGGCAGATCTCGGCCGCCTTCCGCAACACCTCAGGCCCCTCCTTCAGCAGGTCACGGCCTTCGTTGCGGGCCTGGACGACCGCCTCCAGCGCGACCCGGTTCGCCTCGGCGCCCGCGGCGATGCCCAGCGGATGCCCGATCGTGCCGCCGCCGAACTGCAACACGACGTCGTCGCCGAACAAGTCGAGCAGCTGATGCATCTGCCCGGCATGGATGCCGCCGGAAGCCACCGGCATCACGCCGGGCAGGCTCGCCCAGTACTGGTCGAAGAAGATCCCGTTGGCCGGTTCGGTCCGGATGTGGTTGTCCCGCAACGTGTCATAGAACCCCTTCGTCGTCGCCGGATCGCCTTCCAGCTTCCCGACCACGGTGCCCGCGTGCAGATGATCGACACCGATCAGCCTGCACCATTTGGCCAGCACCCGGAAGCTGACGCCATGTGTCTTCTGCCGGGTGTAGGTGGAATGCCCCGCGCGATGCAGATGCAGCAGCACCCCGTTGCGGCGCGCCCAGTGCGACATCGACTGCATCGCGGTGAATCCGACGGTGAGGTCCATCATGATCACGACGCTGCCGAGTTCCTTGGCGAACTCCGCCCGCTCGTACATCTGCTCCATCGACGCGGCAGTCACGTTCAGGTAGTGGCCTTTGATCTCGCCGGTCTCGGCAGTCGCGCGGTTGACGCCCTCCATCGCGAACAGATACCGGTCGCGCCAGCGCATGAACGGCTGCGAATTGATGTTCTCGTCGTCCTTCGTGAAATCCAGACCGCCCTTGCACGCCTCGTAGATGACCCGTCCGTAATTGCGCGCGGATAGCCCGAGTTTCGGTTTCACCGTCGCACCGAGCAACGGCCTGCCGTATTTGTTGAGATATTCGCGTTCCATCACCGTGCCGTGCGGCGGACCCTGGAACGTCTTCACGTATGCCACCGGAATGCGCATGTCCTCGAGCCGCAGCGCGAGCAGCGGCTTGAACCCGAAGACGTTGCCGATGATCGAGGAAGTCAGGTTCGTGATCGACCCTTCCTCGAACAGATCGAGATCGTAGGCGATATAGGCGAAGTACTCCCCCGGCCGGCCGGGCACCTCGTCGATGCGATAACACTTGGCTTGATAGCGCGAGTGCGCGGTGAGCCGGTCGGTCCACACCACCGTCCAAGTCGCCGTGGAGGATTCGCCCGCCACGGCGGCGGCCGCCTCGATCGGGTCGACGCCACGCTGCGGCGTCACCCGGAACACGGCGAGCACGTCGGTCTCCGACGGCTGGTAGTCGGGCGCGTAATAGCCCATCGACGCATAGGTTTGGACACCCGGATCCCAGCGGTCGCGTTCGGTCTCTTCAGCCATCGTTCCTCCTGCTGTGCCACTGCGGGACACCCGCACCCGGGCGAACGGGCGTGCCTTGGGATTTCCAGGATGACGGGGCGGACACCGACAAACAATTTGATTGTTTCTCGCAATACCCAACCAATTCATTGAGTTTGTTACCGTCGTCCGATGGGTATGGTGAGCGCGGCTCGGATGGAAACCTTCCTGGCCGTCGCCCGCCAGGGCAGTATTCGCCGGGCCGCGGCGCAGCTGCACATCACCGAGGCCGCCGTCTCCGCGGCCGTCGCGCACATCGAGAAACAGCTCGGCGCCAAGCTCATCGCGAAATCCGGGCGCGGCATCGCCCTCACCGAAGCCGGTCGCGTCTACGCCGAGTACTGCCGCGGCATCCTCGGACTGATGAAGGAGGCGCAGGCCGCCGTTCGCCGGGCCGAGACCGGGCGCCTGCGCATCGGCGTGGTCGCCACCGCGGGGGAATACGTCCTGCTGCGTCCGCTCGCAACGTTCCGCCGCCGGTTCCCCGACATCGAGCTGAGCCTGTCGGTGCACCCGCGTGATGCGCTGTTCCTCGAATTGCAGCACCACGAAACGGATCTCGTCATCGCGGGCCGTCCACCGCGCGACACCGGACTGGTGGTGCGCGCCCGGCGCCCCAGCCGCCTGGTCGTGGTCGGGCTGCCGGAACTCGATCCCCTGCGCGCCACATGGCTGCTGCGCGGCCGGGGCTCCGGCACCCGCGAGGCCACCCTCGGCCTGCTCGACCGGCTCAGGATCGAACCGTCCACGCTCACCCTCGGATCACACGGCGCCGTCCTGGCCGCCGCACGAGAAGGCTTGGGCGTCACGTTGATTCACAGCGACGCCATCTCGCAGGACCTGGCGAACGGTGTGCTGCGCGTCCTGCCGGTCGACGGCACCCCGCTGGACCGCCCGTGGCATGCCGTCACCACCCGGACCCCGACGCCGACCACCCGCCTGTTCCTCACTCATCTGCTCGACCCCGCCGAGGTCGGCTCCGACGCCTTCCACCCCGATTGAGTCCTCCAACCCGCTGTGCGACCTGTCCCCGCGTGTGACGTGCCCCGTGTCGGGCGCGTGCCACACTCGAGAAGTGCACACCAGACGCGTGACCGAGCCGGTATGAGCGGCCCCGAAGTCATCCGGGTCGCCTCGACCGCAGCGCTCGACGCGGAACTGTCACGCGCCGGCATAGCTCTGAGCCGCCCCGTACTCGTGGTGGTCGGTGGCGCGTCGGGCATGGGTTCCGAGCCGCCGCCCGCGCTCGCCGCGTTGTGCTCGGATCAGCTCGTGCCCACGCTGGATCGGCTCGGCGTCACGGTCGTCGACGGCGGTACCGACGCGGGCGTGATGCGGCTGATCGGGCAAGCCAGATCCCGCGCCCGCGCCTCCTTCCCCTTGATCGGCGTCGCCGCGGCCGGCACCGTGACACTGCCCGGAAAGCAGCCGCCTTCCGCGGACTCGGCGTCCGCCGAGACTCGGCACACCCACCTGATCATCGTGCCGGGCACCCGATGGGGCGACGAGTCCCCGTGGCTGGCGGCCGCCGCCACCTCGATCGCGGCGGGGGGCCCCTCGACGACCCTGCTGGTCAACGGCGGCGCCATCGCCTACACCGACGCACTGCACAGCCTCGCGGCCGGCCGCTCCGTTCTCGTGCTGAACGGTTCCGGCCGCGCCGCCGACGACATCGCCCGAGCCCGCACCGGCGCCCAGGCCTGCGACCAAGCCGCCCGCATCGCCGGATCCGCTCTGACACAGATCGTCGCGCTCGAGGAACCGGCCCGCGTCATGAGCGCGATCACCGACATACTCTCGGCTCGAGATACGGCATTCGCCGCTGTGGCGCAGAACGTTCCATCGACGGTTCAGTGATCTTGCCGTGCCGACTCGCCCGAGGGTTTCGACTCACCGATGGCGATGCGCCACCGCAGGCGAACAGAGGTGACTGGGTGGTCGCGTATCCACTGGGCGAGCGCTGCGACCGCCGAGGCGAGCGACGTGGCGCCCGCGAGCATCGCCCAGGGCGTGAGTCCGGCGGTGTTGTAGGAAACTTGGCGTACCCCCGGCACCACGAGGCTGCCATTGCCGAAAGCCCAACTCATGACCATCCCGGCCTGCCCGCCGAGATCTGAGGTGCGCGCGAGCATGGCCCGCAACTCGGGGCTTTTGCTGTTGATGTAGAGCACCGTGAGCGCGATCAGAGCCGCGGCGGTGACCGTGGAAATCGTGGCCAGTCGCGCGAGGGCCCCGGTGCGATACCGGAGATTCACCGCCACCGTGCAGACCGTGATGACGATCGCGGCCACGGAAAGAATCGCGAAAGCGCCGCTGATCCGCGCGGTGGGCGGCGGCGATGACGACCACACGTTCAGGAAGGACGTGGTCGCGGTCATCCGGCCGAAGGCATCGACGCTGGCCTTACCGTCGGCGCCCGCCGCGGTCAGCCACGGCTGGAACAGCAGGATCAGTGTGACAATGCTGCCGGCCGCGGCGCCCAGATACCCCCAGTAGCCGTCCAGTATCGACAGACGTGTCCGGAGACCGGCGAGCCGCGGCGCCCCGCTGGGCGCTCCTCCGGATCGAATGTCATCGGCTGTCCATGGGGTTGGCTGCACCATCACTCCGAATCAGGCGTAGGTCGGCGTCGAGAGCCGAGTCGGGCGGCGCTCGACCGCCCGCCGGCTTTCGCGTCGCCCGGCAGGCGGCGCGAACCCGGTCGAGGCATCGTCGGCGCACCGTGGGCGCTGCGGAGCCGATCGAAGTTCCGGTCATCGAGCAGATCGCACAGCGGGCTGGCCGAACAGTAAGAGAGGCAGAACGTTTCGCAGAAGGATTGCGATCAGCGTGATCTTGAATCCCGGCCCCTGCTCGTCGATCGGCTGCGGGGTTCGGTCAGGTCGTCGAGGATGTCCCGGCATCCGGGACGAAGTCGACGACAACGCCGTTACGGGCATGGTGCGGACCCGACTGCCATCCCTCGTACGACCCTTGCTTGCCGAGGGTCTCCGATGTGGATCGCGAAGGCGGCAACGGTGACGGCCCGGTTTACACCGGCCGGGTCCGAGTCATCGGGCCCGACGATTACCGACTGGACCGCAGCGCCGATATCGATGCCTTCTGGGCCGCCCAGCCGCAGACTCTGATCCATGGCGCCCCTCATCTGGGCAATCTCTTCTTCGAGAGTTCCGGCCCAGGATTCCTGGACTGGAAGATCGCGACTGCCGGGGCGGGTATCCGCGACATCGCCTACTTCGCCAACGCGTCGGTCGAACCGGATCTGCTGCGCACGATCGAACGTGGCCTCGTCGATCGTTATACGGCCGGGCTGAGCGCCGCGGGCGTTCATGCCGACGCTGATCGCATGTGGACCCTATATCGCGCAAGCATCACCGAGCTGTACCTCGCAGCCGTCTGCACCGCCGAAGCCGGCGCGCGCATGCAGCCGCTCGAGGTCTCCCGGGGCGGCGTCGAGCGAGCCGTCGCGGGCGCCGAAGCGCACGACAGTTTCGGAGTGCTGGCCGCACTCATCGACGACAAGCGGATCTGACGCGTCGGCCGAGAACGTCCCGCAGTGGATCACCGTCGAACCCGATCGCGTTCAGCGCGACGCGCCGCGTACGCACCTGAACATCGCCCGATGCGGGACAGGGTCCGCGCTCACAGACGGGATCGATCGATGACCCACTCCTCCGCTCTCGACACCACCCGGCTGCGGCGTGTGTTCTCCAGCGCCCGCGCAGTGCTCCGACAGTACGTGCCGATGCTCGCGCGGCATGGATTCGCACATGGAAACCGAGGAGTGACCCGGCACGGCGTCACGTCGCACCCGCGCCGACCCGCTCAGCGATCAGTGCTCCTGATCGGGCCGCGCAACTGGCGGGCCACCGCGCGGAACCAGCCGGAATCGTACCGGCCGCCCTCGGCGTCGAAGACGGGCCGCAGTTCGTACCAGCGCAGGCCCGGGTGACGATGGTGCAGCCCATGCAGGTTGAAGCTCAGGGCCAGAACCTCCAGTGGCGCGGGCAGTTCCAGGTCGAGCGGCTCGTCGAGATCGGTGCCGTAGTGATAGGCGTTGTCCGACAGCGAGACGATCACGCCGCGCCCGGCCAGCGCCGCGAGCAACATCCATCCGTGACTGCCGTAGGCGACGAACGCCGCGCCGTACAGCACCGTGATCACGGCCGCGTCGATGCGGAACCGACGGAACACCTCGGCCTGCGCGACGCGTCCGAGCAGCGGCCCCGCCACCGTGTCCGGCCTGTCCACCACGCGGGCGAGCCGGCGCACCGCCGCGGCGGGCAGCGCCGCCGGCACGAGCGCCGCGACCTCGAGCAGATACAGCCCGCCGAACAGCCGCAGGTAGTACCCGGGCGCGGCTTTCGCCCAGCTGGACGTCGCTGGGTCGTAGACCTCGGCCCGCTCCCGCGTCCGGCTGTAGCGGTGGTGCAGCAGGTGACCGGCTTTGAGCAACGCGAACGGTGAACCGTACAGCACGGCGAGCACGCGTCCGTATCTGTCGTTGAGCGAGCGCCGGTGGTGCAGGTTCCCGTGGACGGCCTCGTGGATCAGCGACCAGAATGTCGTCGTCAGCAGCGCCGACGGCAGCAGTGCCCATCCCCACGCGGGGTCCCGGGGCAACAGCAGCAGCGGCAGCGCGAAGAGCTGAAGAAGATTGAGCACGACCGCGCCCGCGGTCAACCATGATCCGATCCGCCGTCCATCGTCGCGCCGCTGCGCGCGAACAGCGTTGCCGGCGCGCCGTTCGGTCATCTCGCCCCCGGTCACCTCTCCGGTCTTCCTGCGGGAACCGAGCGTGCACGAGCAGCCCCACGAACACCCCTACGCGGGCTGTCGCATCGCTTACGTACGTGCGAAGAAACGGTGCCGTGACAGAACGGGTCGGCTGATGATGGCCGTCACGCTCGATCTCGAGGCACCCGGCCGATGTCGCCTCGAGCCCGGACGGCACCGAAATCCCCGTCGCGGCCTCGTCCATCGTTAGGAAGCGAATCGACCTAAGCTTTTTCTACCGTGGGATCCGTGATCGAAACAACGAAACACCCGCGCCCGAGCGGCGAGACCACGACCGCGCGCACCCTTTCGGTCGACCTCGTCGAGCAGTATCACCGCGACGGCTACGTCCATATTCCCCGTGTTCTCGGCGGTTCCGAGGTGGAGGAGTACCTGGCCGACGCCGGCACCCAATTGGACCGGCAGCGCCTTGTTTCCTGGAACGCGGCCGAAGGCGGGAACGTCATGGATTGGGTGCCCGAGCCGGAGAACGCCAGTGAGCTGATGCGCAGGCTCGCGCTGCATCCGGAGATCACCGGGATCGCCGAGCGTCTGGCCGGACAGCCACTGCGAATGTTCAAATCCGAACTGTTGCGTAAACACACCTCCGACAGCGCGCCTACACCGATGCACATCGATGCCCCCGCCTTTCCGATCGCCGCGGCCCCCGTGACCCTCACGGCATGGGTGGCCTTGGTCGACGTCCCGGTGCAGCGCGGGTGCCTGACCTTCATTCCGGGATCGCACCGGTGGCCCGAGGACGCGATCCCCACGGTCGGCGAGCCGTACGAAGCTCGACCGGAACTGCGCTGGTGGCCACACGTGACGGTCCCTGTGCGCGCGGGCGACTGCACCTTCCACGATGCGCGCCTGGTCCACTCAGCGGGCGCCAACCACACGGATATGGCGCGGATTTCGCTGGCCACGGTGTATATGGACGCCGAGGCGGTCTACCACCCCGACCCCGACGCGTGGTACCAGGACACGGTGCCGGATCGGGAACCGGGACAGCGACTCGACGGCGCCCGATATCCGCGAATCAGCTGAGGTCCGTGTCCGGGGCAGCGCGAACACCCAGCCGAACCGGGTGGAGCGGCGGCTTCCGCATGCCGCCGTCCACGTCGTCGACAATCGTGGCCTGGCCGAGGCTCATCGGCGGCTGTCCGAGCATCCGGCCACAGCACCGCGCATCGGCGCGATGTCCCTGCTCATCGGCAGTTCCGGTGGTCGGCGCGTCGAGCCGTCAGCCGTCGACCCCTCGACTCGGTCACCTGCGAGTCCAGGCGCTTCGGCGCACCCGAAGTGGGGGCCGCCTGACATTCCGGCCGGTTGCGTCGTCGGAAGGTTGTGACACCTTCCGCAGAGCAGGAGTTCCGACCGTGATCAGAATCGGCATCATTCTCGGCAGTACCCGGCCCAACCGCAACGGTCCGCAGGTCGCTCAGTGGGTTCTGGACACGGCGTCGCGGCGCGGCGATGCCGAGTTCGAACTGATCGACCTGCGCGACCACCCGCTGCCGCATCTGGACGAGCCGGTGGCGCCGATGTTCGGCCCCTCCGTACATGAGCACACCCGCGCCTGGGCCGAGCGGATCGCCCCGTTGGACGGCTTCGTCATCGTGACCCCCGAGTACAACCACTCGGCCCCCGGAGTGCTGAAGAACGCCATCGACCACCTGTACGCCCAATGGGCCGACAAGGCGGTCGGATTCGTTTCCTACGGTGCCGGCGGCGGCGTCCGCGCGGTGGAGCATCTGCGGCTGGTCTGCAGCGCCCTGCGGATGGCCGATGTGAGCCACCAGGTCACGATCTCGGTGCTCACCGATTTCGAGAACTACACCACCTTCACACCGGGCGACCACCACACCACAGCCCTGCACACGCTGCTGGATCAGGTCATCGCATGGAGCGCCGCATTCGCGCCGCTGCGGCGGGCAAGCGCCGAACCCACTCTCGTCGATTCCTGAGGAGCCGATCATGCTGTCACCACACGACTTCCGGTCACTCGCCGACCGTGTCGAGATCGAAGCACTGCGCGGCGAATTCACCGACGCGGTGATGATGCGCGACTTCGATCGCCTGGCATCGCTGTTCACCGACGACGCGGTGCTGCGCATCCCCGACGCGGGTATCGAAGTCGCCGGCCGCGCCGAATTCCAGACCAAAGCACGGCTGATGCAAGACGCCTGGGACTATTTCATTCAGCACACCCATCCCGGTGCGATCCGAATCGACGGCGACACCGCGACCGGTCGCGCCCACATCTGTGAACTCGGGCGGTTGAAAAGCGGCAGCTCACATCTGAACTACGCGATCTACCACGATCGCTACCGGCGAACGACCGACGGCTGGAAGTTCACCGAACGGGTCTACGAGATCCGATACCTCGACAACTCGCCGCTATCGGGCTCACCGCCGGGAGAGAACGGTCCGGGTGTGGACGTATCCGCCGCGCGGCCGCACGGGTGATCGTGCGCTGTCCACGGGGCCGCCGCGACTACAGACAGCCCCGTGGACAGCATCCCGTCCCGCCTGCCTCTCAGTCGACCGTCTCGTGCAGGACGAGCGCGGCGGCGTCGCCCATCGCGGAATACCCCGCGGGGCCGGGATGCAGGTGGTCTCCGCTGTCGAACTGCGCGGCGAGTGCGTCCGGGTCCGCCGGGTCGGCGAGTGCGCGCTCGAAGTCGATGACGGCGTCGAATTCTCCGGAATGGCGTATCCAGGAGTTGACCTCGTCTCGGACCCGTTCGCCGCGCTCGCTGTAGTACGGGGCTCCGCGGTATGGGAGCAGGGTGCCGCCGAGGATGCGCAGTCCGTCGGCACGTGCCATCCGGATGAGCAGTCGGTACTCGGCGATCAGCTGGTCGGCCGTGATCTCGGGGTTCGGTCGCAGCCACGGCTCGGAGAGTTCACTGGCGCCGATGTCGTTGATACCCGAGAGCAGGATGACGGTGCCGATCCCGTCTTTGTCGAGTACGTCGCGACGGAATCGGGTGGCCGCGCGTTGGCCCAGGTAGTCGGAGTCCGAAACGATCCGGTTTCCACCTATGCCGGTGTTCAGCACTGCCCGGGGCTCGCTGTCGACCGCAAGGCGGTCGGCCAGGGCATCCGGGTACCGGTTGTCGGCGTCCACGCCGGCGCCCGCTCCGTCGGTGATGGAGTCGCCGAAGGTCACCACACCGCCGCGGTTCGGTGTGCCCCGGACTTCGATGTCGGCAAGGTAGTACCACGACTTGTCGGACTCGGTGAACGCCACCCCTTCGATGTCGGCGCTGTGATCGCCGTTCGCGCGGTAAGCGGTGGTGTTGCCGAGAGAGTGGAAGGTGGCCGGCCCGGTTGCCTCGCTCAGGTAGAGGGTCACGGTGATCGGCTGGCGGGCGTTGACCAGGAAATCGGTCGCGTCGCTGGCCAGTTCGTCTCCCTGCGGGATCACCGCGCCCGCTGCACCGCCGAAAGTCAGCGGGCGGACCGTGCCGGAGCGCACCGCTGCCCCCTTGGCGGTGTGCGCGATGGTGGCTGCCGCGATCCGCAGCGGTCGATCGCCGAAGAGATTGGTCATCGTGATTCGTACGGAGTCACCGGCGAGGGTAGGGCGCACGGTCTGGCGGATGGTCTGGTTGACGAAACCGTTTGTCGACCAATTGGGTCCCAGCACATCGACGTCGGCCATTTGCGCGGTGGACCAACTGTCGAGCCAGGCCTCGCGCTGGGCTCGGTCGGTGGCCTCGGTGTACAACGCTGTGCTGGTGATGGCCAGCAGCAGCGCGGCCAATGCCGAGAGCACGGCGGTTCGTATCTTTCGGAGGGTCATCGTCGCGCCCATCCTTCGGCGGTTTCCAACGATGCCTGCGACGCCGCTCGGACGAGGTCGGGCGTCATCTTGTCCGATGTCTCGTGGCTATCCGTGTCGCGGATTCCCGTCACGAACCGAACCGGGTCATGCCGGGAAATTGTCGGCACCGCCGGTTGTGGAAATTCTGTCAACGGACTTCCTCCGTGTCGCCGGGAACACCATCAAGGTGTGCTGATCGAAAGTTCTCGCCGAGGTCGCCGCCCTGGTGGCGCCGGCGCGAACCCCGCCTGTTCTTTGAGGACTCTACGGATCAGCCGCGAGCAGAAGAATGAGCGAAAAGCTCGGATTATTGTCTGAAACGCTCAAATCCCGGCCACCGCAGTGGCCGGGTCGTGCGCGGCGTGTCAGCTGATCAGGCGCCAGCGGCTATCGGCAGTTCGACCAGACCGGTGACGACGAGGTTCCGGGGCTGCTGCGGGAAACGCCGCGGACGCGACGACGGGATGAACCTGCCTATGCCGGGTGAGCCGCCACAGGGCTGCCATGCGGCACCAATCGACCGAACGGCATCTGCGGGGTGGGAGGCGCGGGCGGGATGAATCGCAGGATTTCGGGAAATCCCGGAAATCCACCGGGTATCGGGACCTCGACCGGAACATCGGGTGCGCCGCTGGACGACGGCTGCGCCCCCGCCGGTGCGGCGCCGAGTGCTGCCGCGGCGGCGAGAGTGGCAGCCGCGACTGTGATCGCTCGCCACGGCCTTCCTTGCGAGCGTCGATCAGGTCGAACATCGGCGTCGAACGCCATGATGCGGTCCTCCGATCTCCGTCGACCGGCCCGATGCGACCATCCGGTGGCGCGCGGATGTCACCGAGCCTCGAATTGATTCGAAACACCACGGTGCTATGTGTCGCTGGATCCGGCGGTCATGTTTCCGCATGCGATCGGAGGGACGCATCGGGACACACGAGCCAGGGAATAACGAAAAGATCACGAACGGTGTCGATAGGTGGTGGCATGGTCACCGACATCCCGGCGTACCCGCACGGCGCACTAGCACACCGCGGCGGCCGGTGGTCACCGGCCGCCGCCGGGACCCGTCAGGCTTTGGCCTGCGCCGACGAGCGAGCCGGATTGGCTTGCCCGGCCGCCTTGGGGTCGCGCTCACCCTGCTTCGCGCGCACACCCGCCTCGACGCGGTCACCGAGATGCTTGTCGACGTTGCGCCAATACTCGAAGGCCCGGTCGAGCACGGGCGCGGAAACTCCGTTCAGCAGGTGTCCGACGATGTTGTCGACCAGCCGCTGCCGCGCCGCGTCGTCGAGCACGTCACGGACCATGGTTCCCGCTTGGCCCCAATCGTCGTCGTCCTTGTGCAGTGTGTAGGCCGAGCGCACGAGTTCGCCGTCGGCGTACCAGGTCGCGGGCGGGCCCGCGACAGCGGGATCGGCGTGCGGGCCGCCCTTCGAGTTCGGCACGTAGACCGGGTCGCCGGGGTTGCGGTGGCGCATCGCGCCGTCCTTGCTGTACGACCGGACGGTAGTGGCGTGCGGCGTATTCACCGGCAGCTCTTTGTAATTCGCGCCGATACGGTACCGGTGGGCGTCCGGGTAGGAGAACCAGCGGGCCATCAGCATCTTGTCCGGGCTGGGGCCGGTGCCGGGCACCGAATTACTCGGCTCGAATGCCGCCTGTTCGATCTCGGTGTGGTAGTCCGCCGGGTTGCGATCGAGCGTCATCCTGCCGACATCGATGAGCGGATAGTCGCCGTGCGGCCACACCTTGGTGAGATCGAAGGGGTTGAACCGGTATGTCTTCGCCTCGTCGAACGGCATGATCTGCATCTTCAGCGTCCAGCTCGGATAGTTGCCGCCTTCGATCGACTCCCACAGGTCGCGGGTGTGGTAGTCGGTGTCCATCGCGGCCATCTGGTCGCCTTCGTCCTGGGTGAAGAACTCGATGCCCTGATCGGTCTTGAAGTGGTACTTGACCCAGAACCGTTCCCCGGCGGCGTTCACCCACATATAGGTATGGCTGGAGTAACCGTTCATATGCCGCCAGGTGCGCGGGATGCCGCGGTCACCCATCAACCAGGTGACCTGGTGCGCCGACTCGGGTGAGAGCGTCCAGAAGTCCCACTGCATGTCGTGGTCGCGCAGATTGTTGTCGGCGCGGCGCTTCTGGGACCGGATGAAGTCCTGGAATTTCATCGGATCGCGCACGAAGAAGATCGGCGTGTTGTTGGCGACCATGTCGAAATTGCCCTGCTCGGTGTAGAACTTCAGGGCGAACCCGCGCGGATCCCGCCAGGTATCGGGGCTGCCGCGCTCGCCGGCCACGGTGGAGAACCGGGCCAGCATCTCCGTCTTCTTGCCCGGCTGGAACACCTCCGCCATCGTGTATGCGCTCACGTCGTGGGTGACCTCGAAGACGCCGAACGCCCCACCGCCCTTCGCGTGCGGCTGACGTTCGGGCACCCGTTCCCGGTTGAACGCCGCCATCTTCTCGATCAGATACCAGTCCTGCAGCAGGATCGGCCCATCCGGCCCGACGGTCAGCGAATGCTCGTCGCTGGGTACCGGGATCCCGGCGTCGTCGGTGGTGTAGTTCGGAACGGACATCTCTCTCCTCTCCCACGAGCCGCGGGCGAGAGCCCGGCGACGACACCGTCGGGCGAGCGGCACGAGATCTGTCGATCGACTTCCCAGGGACCTGTTCCTCAAACCACGGCTGACCGGCGCTCCTGCGCACCCGCGCCGGTCGGCGCGCCGGAGGCCGCGAAACGGCGTGCGATGCGGGCTGACCGGAATTCGGGCTCTGGTTGGGTAGATTCCCCGCGATGTCCAGAACCCCTACCACTTCCGGTGCGGACGACGTGACCGATGCCGCGCTCCCCGCCTCGATGGTCGGGCGCCGGTATCGCACCAGCGATCACTACGAGGTCGGTCGCGAGAAGATCCGCGAGTACGCCCGCGCGGTGCGCAACAACCACCCCGCGCACTGGTCGCAGGAGGCCGCCGCCGACCTCGGCTACCACAGCTTGCTCGCTCCCCCGACCTTCGGCGCGGTCCCCGGATATCTCGCCTACGCCGAGGTGTTCGACACGATCCTGCCCGGCTACGACCTGAGCCGGACCATCCAGACCGATCAGATGATCGAATTCCATCGCCCGCTCCTGGCCGGCGACCGCATCCGGTTCGAGATGTGCCTGGATTCGTTCCGGCACGCCTTCGGCGGCGACCTCATCGGACTGCGCCAAACCATCCTGGACCAGCACGACCGGCCGGTCCTCACGTCTCGGACCAGCCTGGTCGGGCGCGATGACGAGGCTCTCCCGCCGTGGTTCGACGCGGTCGTCATGCACGGCGCACGCCAGGAAGCGCGAAACGCGCGCCGCGCGCCGGCCCCGCGCTACGTGGGACACGGCATCGAGTCCGTGAGCCAGGCGCAGCCCGTACCGGCGAGCCCGTGGGTGCGGCGCTTCGACGAGGTAACTGCCGGGGCGGAGCTTCCGCCACGCACACTCACGGTCAGGCGGGGCGATCTGGTCAACTACGCCGGAGTGTCGGGAGACCCGAACCCCATCCATTGGAGCACCGAGACAGCCGCACGGATGGGCATGGAAACCGTTGTCGCCCAGGGCATGTTCACCATCGGGCTCAGTGTGGATCTACTCACCTCGTGGCTGGGCGATCCCACCGCCCTGCGCTCCTACAACGTGCGCCTGACCAATCCCGTCCACGTCGGCGTCACCGGCGGCCGGATCGAGTTCTCCGGCCGGGTGAAACGCATGGACGCGGACACGCGCAGCGCCACCATCGCGATCACCGCCGAGCACGACGGGCGCAAAATCTTCGGTCGCGCGGTGGCGGAGGTCGTCCTCGCGTGATCGCACCATCCGCTCGCGCCGCCGGAATCGGTGTGTTTGATCCGGAGGAGCCGGGGCACGTTGGAGGCGGAGCGCGCGCCCGCCGGAAGCCGCGGACGCGATCTCGGCACCCGATCGAGCGGGCAACGGGCCCGCTCGCACCCGAAAGGACCGGTATCTGTCGTGGTTGTGCTTCTTGCTGTGATCGGCTCGGCCTCCCTTGCCGTCATCGCGGTCCATGCCACGGTCGTCGCACGCAGCTTGGCGGAACTTCGCTCCCCGCGCCGCGAGGGCGCAATGCGGGACGAGCAGCCCACCGCGCGGCTCACCGGCACAACGGTCTGACTCCCGCCGCCGTTCCCCCGGCCTCCGCGCTCGCGCAGGTCAACACCGTCATGTCTCGGTCGGATAGCGGATCGGATACGATCTTGGCTGCCTCGCGGTCCAGCAAAAGGCCGCGGAGACAGTCGGCGTGCGCTCGTGCCGCCCTTTGGTGATCGGAGGCCGGGTTGTCGGTGTTCGCCGACGACGGCAGTGACGCTGCCATTCGTTCCACCGCGACTGGACCCGCGACCGGTGGTGTCCGTGCGGCGTGACGGGACGGACGACGATCCCGAGCTGATCGTGGACGCGGATTGGCCCTGGCAGCAACCTTCGGTGCTGCTGATCGAGGACGATCCCGGCGACGCGCTGCTGGTGGAGGAACTGGTCTCCGACGGCGCGCCCGGCCTGCAACTGCACTGGGTCCGGTCGCTGGCGGAGGCCGCCGAGCATCTGTCCGCGGCCGAACCCGACTGCGTGCTGCTGGACCTGCATCTGCCCGACGCCCAAGGGCTCGAGGCGGTGGATCGCATCCGCCAGCACACCGACCAGGTCGCGATCGTGGTGATGACCGGGCTCGATCAGGAGCAGACCGGTTTGGCCGCGGTCGCGGCCGGAGCCCAGGACTATCTGGTCAAAGGCCGGGTCGAGCCCGAACTGTTCGGGCGCGCGGTGCGCTACGCGATCCAGCGCAAGCAGGCCGAGCGCACCAGCGCCGCACTGCAGGCGAGCAATATGCGCGCGCAGGAGAACGCGCGGCTGGAACGCGGTCTGCTGCCCACCCCACTCCTGCGTGGACACAGAGTCGTCGACGTCGTGGCGCGTTACCGTCCCGGCCGGGCCCATTCCCTGCTCGGCGGCGATTTCTACGACGTGGTGCAAGACGCGGACGGCACCGTGCACGCCGTCATCGGTGACGTGTCCGGACACGGCCCGGACGAGGCGGCGACCGGTGTGGCGTTGCGCCTGGCTTGGCGCACCCTGGTGCTGAGCGGAGTGACCGGGGAGCGGCAACTCCGGCTGCTCGAACAGGTCCTGCTCGCCGAACGCACCGGCAGGCAGACCTTCGCGACGGTCACCAGCCTGATGTTGCATCCGGGCGATCGCCGCGCTCAGGTGCTGCGAGCCGGGCACCCCGGGATGCTGCTGCGCTCGGCCACCGAGTTGGCCTGGGTCGAGGTGCCCGGCGGGCCGGCTCTCGGCTTTCTGCCCGGTCGCGCCGAGTGGCCCGTCCAGGAACTCGACCTGCCGCTGGGTTCCGGGCTGATGGTGTTCACCGACGGCTTGTTCGAGGGACGAGTCGGGACCGATCAGGAACGCCTCGGCGAGCAGGGGCTGATGGAGGTCGCCCGCGCGGTCCGAGCCGCGGACCCGAACTGGTTCGTCGATGAGCTGATCGGCCGCGTCGAGGGGCTGGCGGGCGCGTCCGGGGGTTTGGACGACGATGTCGCGATCTTGTACCTCGGGTGGAATCGCGACCGGCAAGGACAGGACCAGAACTGATGACGACGAAGACCGGCCGGCCGCCGCTGAGCGCGCGGCTGACCGCCCAAGCCTGGTTCCAGCTGGTGCTGGCCGCGATGGTGCTGGTGGTGATCATCGGCACCGTGGCGGGCGCCCAGGTGATCGCACACACCAACCGCGTGACCGATCGGCTGCTGGACAACTCGCTGCCCGCGGCGGCCGAGGCCTACCGGTTGCAGAGCGCGCTGGTGGATCAGGAGACCGGCCTGCGCGGCTACGCCATCACCGCGGACCCGCAGTTCCTGCAACCCTACAGCGACGGCACCCGCGACGAGGCGCAGTCCGTCGCCCGCCTGCGGGAGCTGCTGGCCGACCGGCAACCCTTG
This sequence comes from Nocardia sp. CY15, assembly GCF_009829295.1. Lineage (NCBI taxonomy): Bacteria > Bacillati > Actinomycetota > Actinomycetes > Mycobacteriales > Nocardiaceae > Nocardia > Nocardia sp. CY15. The sequence continues at coordinate 172,444 of NZ_VUOT01000012.1, read as the reverse complement.
CTCGAAGAACTCGACGCCCTGGAGCGCGCCGCACAGCGATGGCGCATCGACTACGCCGAACCGCTGGTCGCGGCGTTGGCCTCCGGATCGGCCCGCGGCGTCGATCCCGCCGTCCCGGCACGCGGTAAACCGCTCTTCGATGAACTCCGGATGCGCTTCGAAGCCCAGAACAGCAACCTCACGGCGGCCATCGCGCACGACGAAGAACAGCTCACGCACACCCGCAAGGTCCGGGACGCGGTGCTGGCCGGGATGGTCGTCGCGTTCCTGTTGACCGGCGTACTGCTGACCGTGTTGATCCGGCGTTTGATCGCCCGTCCCCTCGGTTCCTTGACCGACGCGTCGCTTCGCGTCGCGGGCGGCGACTTCGACCATCACATCGACGTGCACGGCCCGGCCGATCTCGCGACCGTCGCGAACGCGGTCGAGAGCATGCGCCGCCGCATCGTCACCGAGCTGAGTTCCTCACGCGCCAAGGAAGCCGTACTCGCCGAGCAGAAGACCGATCTGGATCTCCAGGCCGAGGAACTGCGCCGGTCCAACACCGAGCTGGAGCAGTTCGCCTACGTCGCCTCCCATGACCTGCAGGAGCCGCTGCGCAAGGTGGCGTCGTTCTGCCAACTGCTGGAGAAGCGGTACGGCGACCAGCTCGACGAGCGGGGCAAGCAGTACATCGACTTCGCCGTCGACGGCGCCAAGCGGATGCAGGTGCTGATCAACGATCTGCTCACGTTCTCCCGCGTGGGCCGGATCACCGACCGCACCGAACCCACCGGCCTGGGCCAGTCCCTGGACAAGGCGCTGACCAATCTGTCCAACGCGATCGATGACACCGGCGCCGTCATCCGGCGACCGGACGACCTGCCCGAGATCATCGGCGATCCGACATTGCTGACGATGCTCTGGCAGAACCTGGTCGCCAACGCCATCAAGTTCCGCGCGCCCGAGCGCGCACCGGAGCTAGAGATCACCTGCGCACCGACCGACGACAGCAGCGGCTGGCTGCTGTCTGTCACCGACAACGGCATCGGGATCGCGCCCGAATTCGCCGAGAAGGTGTTCGTCATCTTCCAGCGGCTGCACAATCGGGAGGAGTACAGCGGAACCGGCATCGGGCTGGCCGTCTGCAAGAAGATCGTGGAGTATCACGGCGGCCGGATCTGGATCGACACCGACTACACGGCCGGCACTCGCTTCTGCTTCACCCTGCGCGCCGCCGACGCCGACCTCAGCGCCGGTACCGCCGACGCCCCCGTCCACGAAGGAGCCCCCGCATGACCACTTCCGGCCAGCCCATCGACATCCTGCTCGTCGAAGACGATCCGGGCGACGAGCTGATGACGCGAGAGGCGTTCGAGGACAACAAGATCGGCAACAACCTGCACGTCGCCAGAGACGGCGAGGAGGCGCTGGACTTCCTCTACCGCCAGGGCGAGTACGCGGACGCGCCGCGACCGGACCTGATTCTGCTCGACCTCAATCTGCCCAAGTACGACGGCAGGCAGGTGCTGGAGAAGATCAAAGCCGACCCCGACCTGTCGCACATCCCGGTGGTCGTGCTGACCACCTCCGCGGCCGAAGAGGACATACTCCGCAGCTATCGGTTGCACGCCAACGCGTATGTCACCAAGCCGGTCGACCTCGACCAGTTCGTCGCCGCCATCAAGCAGATCGATGACTTCTTCGTCCAGGTCGTCCGGCTGCCGCCGCACAAGCAGTAGCCGCGTTCCCCCCGCTGTGCCGATCTGCGGCACAGCCGTTTACGGTGTCCACGAGACCTCGGATGACCGGGTTCTCACCGGCGGCACCGCGGGGATGAATGGGGAATGATCACTTGGGTATAGCTTCGGGGAATATGGCACACGCACGGCGAACACGACAGCCGAGCCCGACGACGGCCCACGTGCTCGGCGTGGCGCGAGTACAGCGCACCGATCCCCGACAGGGAGGTAACGAGGTGACGGCGCATCGACGCCCTCGACACGAGACGACGACGAGATGGCCTCTCCGCGACAGACACACCCGGACCGCGGCTGGTACGCGCCCGTGAGCGCGGGCGACCGGGTCCCGCTACCCAACGCCGTGACGCCGCTGGACATGGATTTTCCCGCCGAGGCGGAGCAATTGGCAACCGTCCGGCACACCCTCCAGGAATGGCTGGCCGCCAGTGGGATGGCGCCCGGCCCGGCCTACGACGTGCTGCTGGCCGTCGGCGAGGCCTGCACCAACGCCGTCGAGCACGGCCATCGCGGCGACGGCGGCGTGGTCCGCTTGCGGGCGTCGATCGACGGCGACGAACTCCGGGTGACCATTTCCGACAGCGGCCGCTGGAAACCGCCCGATCCGCACGCCGCCGATTCACTACGCGGGCGCGGCATGCAGCTGATCCGCGCGCTCATCCCGGACGTCAGCGTGACCACCGGCGATTCCGGCACTGTGGTCGATCTGCGCGCACGCTTCACGGAATGATCGCGCGCCTACGGCTTGCCGTGCGGCTGGTCGCGCGCGTCCCGTAGCCGGACGTTGTCCGCTTGCAGCCGGTCATTGTCCGCGTAGAGCCGGTCGTTGTCCGCGTGCAGGTCGGCATTCGCGTCTTCCAGGTCGAGAATGCGGCGAATCCCCGCGAGATTGACCCCCGTCGCGACCAAGTCGGTGATACGCCGCAGGCGAGCCAGATCGTTGCCGCTGTAGCGGCGGGTGCCCCCGTCGCTGCGGGCGGGAGTCAACAACCCGTGGCGCTCGTACAGCCTGAGCGTCTGCACGCCGATTCCAGCCAGCCCGGCAGCGACCGAAATCCCGTAGACCGCCTGGCCGGGATCCGGCAGATGCCCCGAGTAGCCCCTCTCCTGCGCCATCCATCCTCACTTCATGTTGACCAACAGATTTCCTAGTTTAGCGTCTTGCACTCAACTCCTCTCGATGCTATAAAAAATCTCTGCCGGATAACAGAGGTTATCTGAGGTCCCTACTATGGAGAATGGAGTGAGTTGGAGGTGGCGACCATGCTGATGCGCACCGATCCGTTCCGCGATCTGGACCGTCTGACGCAGCAGGTGTTCGGCACGAAGGCACATCCTGCGGTGATGCCGATGGACGCCTGGCGCGCGGGCGAGGAATTCGTCGTGGAGTTCGATCTGCCCGGTATCGACCCCGAGTCCCTGGACCTGGACATCGAGCGCAATGTGGTGACGGTGCGCGCGCGTCGTCCCGAACTCGACTCGGGACGCGAGATGATCGCCGCGGAACGCTCCCGCGGCGTGTTCAGCCGTCAGCTGTTCCTGGGCGAGAACCTCGACACCGACAAGATCCGTGCCGAGTACACCGATGGCGTCCTCCGACTGACCATTCCGGTCGCGGAGAAGGCCAAGCCGCGCAAGATCGAGATCGGTCGCGGCAACGGACACAAGGCGATCGACGCCTGACCGACCGCATACGAACGCTACCGGAACCGAGAAGTGAGGTGATGGCGTATCGAGCGATGGCGCGACAGCTCTGCGACAAGTGTCATATCACCCTTTTCGGGCGGGCCCGGAGTTCCGGGCCCGCACTGGGCTGGAACGCGAAAGGCGTTACCGCACAAGACTTACTCGCCAACGGAAACCTGATGGAGCGACCGATCATGGCACGCATCGAACCACGCGACCCCCTGCTCGCACCGGCCGAGCCCGGATCCGGGAATTCGTCCGAGACCGCGGTCATCTGGCCCGACCCCAGCCCGCTGGACGCCTGGTGGCGCCGGATCATGCACCCCGATCCGCTGCGCCGCGACGCCGCCTGACCGCCGATCCTTACCGTGACCGACCAGCCCCACCACCGCACCGCGGCGAATTTCTGGCGCCGCGGCACGGTGGTCTGGTTCAACATCGAGAAGGGCTTCGGGTTCCTGCAACCCGCGGACGACCCCACTCCGGTCTTCGTCGAGTACACCAGCATCGAGACCAGCGGGTACAAGTCGCTGTACGCAGGCCAGCCCGTGCTATTCACCGCCACCTTGCGCAAGCGCGGCCCCGAAGCCACGGCGGTGCGCCCACTGCTTCCCCGCACTTGACACAGCCGACGATGCGGCCGTCGCGGTCATCCGGCAGCCCCCGGCGTGCTTTTCATCCATGGCGGCGGATACGTCCTGGGCACGGCATCGCTCGGCGATCATTTCTGCCGCCGCGTCGCCGCGCGGCTCGGGGCGGTCGCCGCGGCGGTGGAATACCGGCGGGCGCCACGGCATCGGTTCCCCGCGCCCCTCTAGGACTGCTACGCCGCGCTGCGCTGGCCGCCCAGCCCGACGTCGACGCCGAACGCATCGCGATCGCCAGCGGAGGCCTCGGTGCCGCCCTCGCGCTGCTGGCTGGCGAACGTGCCGAGGTGCGCCCGGTCCTGCAGGCGCTGTCCTACCCGATGCTGGATGACCGGACCGCCGAGCGCACCGACATCGACCCGCGGCGGCTGCGTATGTGGAGCCAGCGGCACAATAGGCTTGGATGGCGCGCCTACCTCGGCCCGGTCGCAAACGGCCCGGTTCCACCGTTGGCCGCACCGGCCCGCTACGTGGATCTGTCGGCGGCGCCGTCCGCCTGGATCGGCGTCGGCACCAACGACTTGTTCTACGACGAGAACATCGCCTACGCCGACCGGCTACGGCAGGCGGGTGTTCCCTGCACCCTGCACGAGGTGCGCGGCGGCTACCACGGCTTCGAGCTGATCGAGCACCGAGCGCCCGTCTCGCGGGCCTTCTCGCGAGCCCGGATGACGGCGCTGGACGAAGCGCTCAACGGGAAGGGCCGTACCGCCGGTTGAGGAAAAATAGGTATACCTGCGGCCGATCGGCCGTCGCGGGCCGGACTGCGGGCACGAGAGGCTGACGTGGTTGATTTCGACAGCACGAGCACACCCAGGCGGCTGCTTCTATGTACCAGTACAACCCGATGCACACTCGAAACGTCGGTGACGCCCCCGCCGGCGGTGCGGCGACAACGTTGATGATCCGTCGTTGCGGGCGCTGTGACAGACTGCTGGCGCCGCTGTTCGACGCGTGTTCGTACTGCCGGTCCGCCGACCTCGAATGGGTGCCCGCCTCCGGCGGCGGGTCGATCGTGTCGTGGCGGGTGTTGCGCTGCTCCGCGCACCCGCGCGACGAGACGAAACGATCCACGATCGCGATCGTCGAACTCGACGAGGGTCCGTGGTTGTACACGACGATCCACGGCGAACTACCGCCGTCCTCCGCGGCGCCGGTCCGGGTGCGATTCCGAGCATGTCCCCGCGACGACAGGTTCCCGGTCTTCGCGGTCAGCGCCGATCCGAGTACCTCCGACACCGCCGCTCGACCAGCATGAGAGGCGGCCACGAGCCGAGTCGACTCATCGAGCCACGGTCGAGACTTCGCCGGCGCAGCGGCGAGGAATCTCCGGAATCGCCGATCGCTCTAGGCGCCGCTTCTTTCATGTTCTTTCATGGTGGCACCGGATCCGGACGTGCAGCTGCCGCCGTGGCTGAGCGTCGAGCTGCCGCCCACCGCCGAGCAGCTGCCCCTATCGCTGGCCGATCGGGCCGGCTGTGAGCGCGTCACCCCCGGAAGGGTGGTACTCCCGCGGTCGACGGAGGGGTTGAACGCCTCCGACACCATCAACGGCGGCCTGATCGCGCTGGCCGCCGAGGAGGCCGTGCTCTCGCTCACCCCCGGCGACAGCCTCGGTTTCCTCGGCCTGCGCTACCTGCTCGCCGCGCCGGTGGGTCCGGTGATCGCCGAGGCCCGAGTTTCGTTGTTTCGCAGGAACGGCCCTGCGGTAGCTGCTGACCAAGCGCGGGCACGCGCCCGATATCGTGCAAGGCGCCGATCGCAGAAAAGGATTCCGTATGACCGAATTTGGTGATTTCGACGCGTTGCGCGCCGCGGTGGGCACCGTGCTCGGGCCCGGAGAGTGGATCGAGATCGACCAGCAGCGCATCGATCTGTTCGCCGAGGCGACCGGTGACCACCAGTGGATCCACGTCGATCCAGGCCGCGCCGCGGACGGTCCGTACGGGGCCACGATCGCGCACGGATTCCTCACCCTGGCGCTGCTCGCTCCGATCAGCCAGCAACTTATGACGGTGGGTTCGGCCCGGATAGCGATCAACTACGGGTTGAACAAGGTGCGTTTCGTGAGCCCGGTCCGGGTCGGCAGCCGGGTGCGCGGCACCGTCACACTCACCGCCGTCACCGACGTGCCCGGCGGGGTCCAGGCCGAACGCACCGTGACGATCACCGCCGAGGGCGCGGACAAGCCAGCCTGCGTCGCGGAGCACGTGGTGAGGTACCTGGCCTGAGCGGCACATGCTGATCCGCAACGCCACGCTTTCCGGCAGCCGCACACCGACGTGCGCTGGCACGCCGGGCGGTCATCGCCTGCGGCAACGAGTTGCGTCCGCTGCCCGGCGAGGACGAGCACAGGCGACGACCGGCCGGACAGCGGTCCCCGCGACCGGCGCGACCCGGGGGTTCCCACCTGAGGACTCAGCTGCTATACATTAGGGGAGGCTTACCTCGTTAGTCGAGGCTAACCTCAGTGAAAACTTGACCCTGGTGAGGCTTCATGTACGTGTGCATCTGTAACGCAGTGTCCGAAGGTGACGTGCACCGCTGCGTTTCGGCCGGCGCCGACAGCATCCGCCAGGTGAAGAACGCCTGCGGCTGGAAGCCGGGCTGTGGCAGTTGCACGGCGCGTTTGGCCGAGGTGCTCGGCCGGGCTCGCGCATCGGCCGAGGCACAACCGTCGGCCGCCTGATACGACACACCAGGCGGTCTATCCGCCGCTGCGCACAATTTGTGCCACGATCGCAGCTATGGACGGCGACAACGACATCGTGGCGCTGCTCAACGAGCAGCTGACGGCCGAACTCACGGCGATAAACCAGTACTTCCTGCACGCGAAGATGCAGGAGAACTGGGGTTTCACCAAGCTGGCGCGGCACACTCGGCACGAGTCCATCGATGAGATGAAACATGCCGAGCTCCTCACCGACCGCATCCTCTTCCTGGATGGGTTGCCCAACTATCAGAAGCTCAACGCGCTGCGCATCGGGCAGACCGTGCCGGAGCAACTGCGCGCCGATCTGGAGATCGAGATGGAGGCGGTCGACCGGCTCCGGCGGGGCATCGAGCTGATGCGTTCGCGCGGCGACGTGACCTCGGCTCGCATCTTCGAGCACATTCTCGAAGACGAAGAGAAGCACGTCGACTACCTGGAGACCGAACTCGATCTGGTGGAGAAGCTGGGCGAGCCGCTGTACCTCCAGCGCTTCACCGAGACTCCGGACGACTGATCCGGTATTCCGGTACGCCTGCCGGAGGCGGCCCGGCGATACGCTCCGGCGCCGATTACGCCGAGGCGTATCGCCGGGCCAGTCGCTTCCGAGGCTCGGTGGGCGTCCCGAAGAGGGACCGATCGAGCGTGGCTCGCTTGATGTACGTGTGGATTCCACTATCCCGTCCCAGAGGTACCCATGCCGCCGTGTGGTTGCATGGCTTTCCCCGCCACCCGCACGGCTGTGTCGGTGGTGAACGCTTTGACCATCGACGCCGCGACGCCCGCATCCGGCGCGAATCCGGCCTCGGCTCGGACGGCCGCCGCCACCAGCTTCCGGGCCACCGATATCTGCACCAGCATGTCCGCGCAGGCGCGTTTGACGGCCTGGAAGGAACCGATCGGGCGGCCGAACTACTCGCGCACGGGGGCGGCCTACGCCCAGATTCGCGACAGTGCCGAGCGGGAGTAGGTCTCCTGCGGCGTCACCGTGATCAGGTCGCAGACTTCCACGAGTTCGTTCGGTACCGCGTTGCCGAAGTGACGCAGGTTCGGCGTGATGACCGCGTCCACACCGAAGTTCCGGACGACGTCGACCAGGCGATCCACCGGTGCGTCGGTACCGGCGCCGAAAGTCACGGTTTTGCACAACTCATAGCCCAGGCGTTTCGCCAAACTCCGCATCTGCGCTTCGTCCCAATCCTGGGACACCCCTGAGACGTCCTTGCGGAGATATCCCAGCGCGGGTGGCTTGGCCCTCATCGGTTCTCCCTTGCCGCGGGTCGTTGCTGAAGTGGTCGAAGCGCCTGCACTCCCGCAGCTCGCGCGGTGTCGGCGCATCGAGGTGCAGGCTGAGCAAGGTCTTGACATCATATGTTGTCAACAGCAGTCGATGTCAACATGTGCGGCATCCGACGAACGCCACTTCCGCGCAGCGACCGAGCGCCGCCCACGTCGAGGGTACCGCCGAGTACCCGGCGGCGGCCGGGTGGACCGCTAGGCGCGAGATGTCCTGCATAGCAGCAAATTCCGAGTACACGAGACGCAGCGCACACTGCCGCACGCAGCGCATCGGCCGTGCGGCCGAACCCGACCCGGCCGCACGGCGACGAGGTCGGGCCGAGCAGGCGTGACCGGAGTCCGGCATGCGTGCCGGTCGGCTTTCTACGTCCGAAGAGTGATCGGTTCAATGGACACGATGTCGATCACCGCAATGACTCGGCAACTACCTCGCGTCATTCCAGCATCCCGGTCTGCCCACCCGCTCCCGGCGCCCGTGTCGCGGGCCTCCGAGCCGAGACCATGCCGAGCGTGATCATGCCGATACCGAGGGCGAAGTGCAGCCAGTTGTCCGCCGTGTCGAGCGGCACGAAGTTGGCGGTGCTGTCCGGGTCCACGATGAGTCCGTACAGCCACAGGACGAGGTAGACGGCTCCGCCGAAGACGAGGTACCCACGCGCCGATGTGGCGGCCCGGGCGGCGAGCACTCCGGCGATTCCGAAAGCCAGATGGACGACGTTGTGCAGCACGGATACGTTGAAAATCCCGAGCAATTGGGCTTCGGAGTGATGTCCCGCCCAGCCGATTTCGCTGTAGTCGGTGGTGATGCCGGGGATGAATCCGAGAATTCCGACAAGGAGGAAGACCGCTCCCACCGCCACGGCGGCGACCTGGACAGGGGACCGCCGATCTGTCGTCGCGCCAGGTATGGAGTCGGACATCGTCGAACCAGCCCTTTCCGGCGTCTCCGGGAGATCTCCGTCTCCACCGTGCTACCCCGGCGGAAAGGCAGCAAACAGACAGCGGCCTCTCGCGATCCCTCTGCACGGACTCGAAGCGACCGCTCGCAAGGTCCGCAGTACATCCGGCCGCGTCGCGCGGGAACCTCGGATGCGTCCCGCTGGATGCGTCGACGCCACCCCTCACCGCGTCGACAGGTCGACGGCCCCGTCTCGCGTCCGACAGCCGGGCACCGTTCGACTGAGACATGCCCCGCACACCTGACCGGCTACGGCTGAGCCGTGATCCGTGTCTCCTCCGGCGACTACGCCGCTGACTCGCGCGCGCCACCCATTCCGTGAATACTGTGGACGACTCGAAAACAACTGTCCGCCTTGCCAAGCCAACGCAGTCTGTCAGCCGGATGGTGCTGCCAGGGAGGCAATGACTGTGTTGGTTTGGTGCGTTGTGGCGATGATCGTGGTCGTCCTGCTGGGTTCGGCCGCGACGGCGATGGCGTGGGATCCGCGAGGACGTCGCCGCTCGGGCGACGCCGAGCCGGTCCCGGTCTCGGTAACCGCCGAGTCCGCAGTGCGGCGCCCCGGCGAGTGGCCGCGCACGCGCTGAATCGAGCATCGCACCGAGGTCGCATACCGGATCATGTGCGAGAGCCGGATCGTCGAGGACGGCGTCTACACGGGTTGCTCCCCCGCGTCGGCGACACGCCCTCACCCAACTCTCCAGCGACGGCTGCCAGGCCGTCGCCGCACGAAGCGGGCATTCCGCGGTTCACCGAATCCCGCTTGGTCGCCGTGGCGATCATGGTTGCGTAGGCGGCGGTAGATAGTCGGAAGCGGCCGAGGCTGCTCGCCGCCCGCACCGGCGAAGCGCATGAGCTCACCGGCGCGCGGCGGCGTCCACGCATGCCTCGGCCGCCGAAACGAGCAGCCTCAGCTGACGAGGATGCTGCCGCCCTTGGGCAGGAATCCCAACGTCGCCACCTGAAGCTCACCGAGGACGGAGCCGGTGCAATCCCGCCCGGAGTAGAACGTGACGGCACGATCGGTGCTGTTGCCGATGGTGCTCTGGAGCAGGGTGGTGGTGTGGTCGGTGTTCAGGCAACCCACCGGGTCCTCATAGCGTTCACCGTTGATCGTGACCGTGCCGACCGCGGCCTGCGCCGTCCCCGCCGACAGCATGGCCGCGGCCCCTGCCAGGGCCAGCGCACCGACAAACCCAGCAGTACGAATCATTCGCGCCTCCAGTTCTTTTCGATGTCGGCCAACCCCGAAGCCGACGTCTGGTGAAAATGCGCCTGTGATTCTGTCACGAGTTCCAGCGGGAAGGAACCGTGCTGGTCAGACGCCCGCGGGCACAGCGGTCCCGGCCTCCTTGCGAACGCCGAAGGCCACGATGATCTCCATGATGCCGAGGATGATCAGCCAGACGCCCGCCACCATGGCCAGCGTGGCCACCGAGCGCACCGGCCAGACGATCAGCACGACACCGGCGATGGCGGTCACGAGACCGAAGAACACCTGCCACCAGCGCCCCGGCATTCCCGGCTCGGAAATCGCGGCTACCAGCAGCGCCACCCCGCGGAAGAGCCAGCCGATGCCGATCCACAAGCCGAGCAGCAAGAGGGAGGCCAGTTCGTCGCGGAAGCAGAAGACGCCGACGATGATGGACAGCACGCCGATGATGAACGACAGGATCCGCATACCCGTGCCTGTCGGCGCGCCGAAGGCGGCGACCAACTGCAGAACTCCGGTGACCACCAGGTAGACGCCGAAGATGATGCCCGCGGCCTGCAGGGTGATGTCCGGCCAGACCAGGATGAGGACGCCGAGAATCACCGCCATGACGCCGGTGAGCAGGATGGTTTGCCATGCCCTGCGGGCAAGAGACTGCAGAGGACCCTCTACCACGCTGTTTGTCGTCATTTGCCGATGCTATAACCCGCTCAGGCTTGATTGCTGATCATTTGCCTACCGCGTCTCTCCGTGCTCGCTCGGCTCAGCACCACGGTGTTGCCCGTTGTTCACGTTTCGCCGTCGGAGCGGTCGGGTAGTCAGTACTGAGTGACTCTTCGTCGGCGCCCCTGGGCTGCACGGGTGGGTCGGGGTTCGGTGAGACTCGGGTGGCTAGGAGAAGAGGGTGGCGGTTCTGCTCGTGTTGCAGGCGCGTGGGCTGGGTGATCTACTCACCGCGGTCCCGGCTTTACGGGCGCTGCGCCGGGCCAAACCGCACGATCGCATCGTCTTGGCGGCCCCCCAGCGGCTCAAGCCGATCGTCGATCTGATCGCGTCGGTCGACGCGCTGTTGCCGACGGCCGAACTGGGCACCCTGCGCTGGAACGCTCCCCCGCCCGAATTGGCGGTCAACCTGCACGGCGCGAGCCCCGAAAGCCTCGTCGCGCTGTCCAAGACCCAGCCCGGGCGCATCCTGTCCTTCCGCAACTCGGCGTTCCCCGAGGTGTCCGGCCCCGAATGGGAGCCGGACATGCACGATGTGGACCGCTGGTGTCACCTGCTGCAATACGACGGCATCGGCGCGGATCGCCGCAACCTAGGACTGGTTCCGCCGGTTTCGACGACCAGCCGTCGCGACTGCGTTGTCGTCCACGTCGGCGCGGGCGCACCGGCCCGCCGCTGGCCCCCGGATCGTTTCGCCGCGGTCGTGCGACATCTGCTGGTGCTCGGGCGCGAAGTGGTGCTCACCGGCGACGAATACGAGCGCGAACTCGCGCTGGGCATCGCCGCACGGGCCGGGCTGCCGATCGGCCGCGTGCTGGCCGGAGAGCAGAGCCTCATCGATCTGGCCGCCACCGTCGCCGAGGCCGCATTGGTGATCTGCGGGGACACCGGCGTAGCACACCTCGCCACGGCGTTCGGCACCCGCACCGTCCTCCTGTTCGGCCCCACACCGCCACGGTGGGCGGGTCCGCCGTCCCACCTGCTGGGCAGGCACGCCGTGCTGTGGAGCGGCCGGATCGGCGACCCGGACGCCGACACCCCCGACCCCGGCCTGTTGCAGATCGGGGTCAGCGAGGTGATCGAGGCCGTCGACAAGCAACTGGGCAAGCGCAACTGGCCCGGCACGGGCACCGAGCGGCGCAAGACGGCGTATCGGCGCGTCGGCTGACGCCGCCACCGCCGTCCCGAAGCCACCCGGGGATGACGGTCACTCGGGGAAGTGCGCGCTCCCACCGCATTCAGGCGGTTGTCGCGGCACTGCGCAGCGCCGCCGAATAGGCAGCGATCGCACTCGGCCAGAACTGTTCGAGATAGTCGCGCGCATCGGCGAGGCCGCGCGGGTCCAGGGAGTAGAGCCTGCGGTTGCCTTCCGCCCGCATCATGACCAGCCGCGCCGCACGCAACACGCGCAGGTGCTGCGAGACCGCCGAACTGGTCACGCCGACTTCTCGCGCGAGTTCGCCCACCGAGCGCGGGGCCTGCGGCAGGGCCTCGAAGATCGCGCGACGGGTCGGGTCCGCCAGAGCGGTCAGGGCGCGCACTCCATTAGTCGCCACTCACACAGTCTGGTCAACTGACGTTTTGCTGGTCAACTCCTGGGTAAGACATCGTTTTCCCAGTTCGCGCCGAAAACCGCGACGATCCGTTACCTCTTCGTGACCGTCGAACTGGGCATTTATCCGCCCGTGACGGTTGCCACAAGATTGCGAGCGGGGTACACGGCTGCCGTACGTTCGTTCCCATGCCCGTGACCTTTCCGTTACCGATCCGTCGCGGCGTGACCCGGTTCCGCCGCAATCACGCCGCCACCCGCGTGGTCGCCGCCTCCGCGGTCGTCACCGCCTCCCTCGGCATCCTCGCCGCGGCACAGCAGGACCAGGACGCCGACGCGTCCGCCCGCCTCGTCGCGGGAAAAATCGCCTCCGGCGAGATCCGCCCGGCAGAGGGCATGGCTCAATTCGCCCTCTTCGCCCCGCACGAAACGCAAGCTCCGCAGGCCGCCCACGCGCCGGAGGCCTGGGATCCGAATCGCCTCGCGCAGAATTTCGCGCGCCCTAAGACCGTCCGGCCCGTCGGCGGGGTGCTCACCTCGAACTACGGCGCGCGCTGGGGCACGATGCACGCGGGCTTGGACTTCGGCGACCCGCTCGGCGCGCCGATCGCCGCGGTCACCGACGGCGTCGTGATCGAGGCCGGTCCCGCTTCCGGCTTCGGGCTGTGGGTGCGCGTGCAACAGGATGACGGCACCGTGGGCGTCTACGGCCACGTCAACGACATCCTCGCCGCCGTCGGCCAGCCGGTCCGCGCGGGCGACGTCATCGCGACGGTCGGCAACCGTGGGTACTCCACCGGCCCGCATCTGCACTACGAGGTCCACCTTCCCGGCGGCGTACCGATCGATCCGCAGCCGTGGCTGGCCCAGCGCGGCATCGACGTCGGGCACGCCCCGGAGGACTGATCCCTCTCGTTCGCGGGACATGAGGGGCTTGCGAACCGACTCGGCGGCAGAGCCGTCGCCCGCGACGGGCCGTGAACGCAACAACGCGTTCACGGCCCATTAGATCCGGTTGCCGAGGTCGCGGGCGACGATATTGTCCAACGCGCGTTCGGCGACGGCGGCGATCGTCATCGACGGGTTGCACGCCGCGGTGTTACCCGGCATCAGCGCTCCATCGAGCACGTAGAGTCCGGGTTGGTCGTGGACGCGTCCGTCGAGATCGCAGACCGCGCCCATGCTCGCCCCGCCGAGCGGATGCCAGGTCGAGGGGAACAAGGCGTTGGTATCGATCAGCATGCCGTCCGGACCGGCGATCTTGTGGACGGCGGGGCCGATGTGATTGTCCTGGATGTAGCTGTCACCGCCGGCGGGCCAGTGCAGGATCGCGTCGTCGCGTGCCGAATCGTAAGTGAAGCCGCCGCGTCCGTCGCTGACACCGTATCCGACCATCATGGTGCTGCGAGCGTCCAGCGACAGGGGCGGGATGGAGGCCTGGATCACGGTGTGGGCGGCGTGCGGGTCGTCCCAGTTCTTGCTGCCGTAGACCACCGGGCCGCCTTGCGGGGCGCCGAACTCGGCCGAGGGATCGGTCCAGACGTAGATGCGGTCGGCGTTGGTACCCCAGCCTTGTCCCAATCCGTCGGGCAGATCGCGGATGAGCCCCTTGGCCCCGGCACGCACCAGCAGCCGGGTGGTATTGAGACTGCCCGCCGCCAGGATCAGCGCGCCGGTGGTCAGAACCTTGTGCTCGACCACCGCGCCGGTGGTGTCCAGCCGCTGCACATGCACGATCCAGCGGCCGTCGGAAGCCCGTTCCACGTCGGTCACCTCGTGCAAGGTCTCCACCCGCACCCGACCGGTGGCTTCGGCGGCCGCGATGTAGGTGACGTCGACCGAATGCTTGCCGCCGTTGTTGACGCCCATCGCGCCGTCGCCGTTGGTGTAGGACGCTTTCATCTCCCCGCGCAGTTCGGCGAGCGCGAAATCCCAGTCGATGGGCATCGGGATCTTCGACAACGGCATGCCCGCCCGACGGACACGATCGGCGAACACCCTCGCCGCCCGGTAATTCTCGCTGGCGATCAGCTCGTCGGGGGCCTCGGCAAGGCCGAGCATCCCGGCCACGCGCGGGTAATGAACCCGGTCCATCAACGCCCAGTCGAGTTCTTGCGGGAAGTGGGTATCGAACACCTCCCGGCTCGGTTGCAGCGACATCCCTTGATAGACAAGAGAACCGCCACCCACGCCCGCCGCGCACAGCGCGGTCATATTCTCCCCCGGCACCGCTTCGACCAGGCCGGTGTAGGGTTCGAACACCATCGGACGGCCGAACAGATTCGGGCTGGATCGGCACCACAGCAGTCGTTTGTCGGGCGAGGACGCTCGTGGGAAAGTCTCGGCGTTCGGCCCGGTCCTCCAGCGCAGGCCCCGTTCGAGCACGGTCACCGGCACCCCTGCCTGAGCGAGGCGCAGGGCGCTGACACCACCACCGAAACCCGAACCGACAACCACCACACGGTGCTCTTCACGAGTCAACGGAACGTTGTTCACCTGGGCGGCGGCGGGCGCAGCCATCGAACGAGCACCAAGAGCCGCGGCGCCGACCGCGGCGACGCCGGTCAACAGTGAGCGGCGCGAGATTCTTGTCATCAGGGATCCTTCATGGTGGGCATACCGCAAGGCACGCCGTGAACTCGCTCGTCGAAAGCTTCACCGAGCGCTTATTCGGGTGCTGCGAGGTCGCCGAGACCGACGAGCGCAGCGGGGTAGCCGATTCGGCGAGATGGCGGTTCGAGCAGACTCGATCGGCCGAGCGCTATGGCCGGCGTCGGCGCGGAACGAGCCGGGCCGCAGCGGCCGCTCGAGTCGTGCATGCCACCGATCCCGGTTCGTACATCGACAACTCTCCATCGGTATCGCCCCGGCATCAGCGGGAGTGGCCTGCATCACGATAGGTACTTGCTATGGCTTCGGTCACAACAAGCACGAACCAGACAGTAACATGGTTACCACCGTGTTGGGTACATGCGATGTCAGGTTTATCGATGCGAATTTTCGACGCTGCGCCAACCTGCGACGGTTCCGCGGTATCGCCCGTGCCGGTAGCCGATACCGTGGTACTAGAGGCGAATAGCGCCGCGGCGGGACGCTCACGAGGGTCGGCGATTCCTACGTTCGGTCCATGTCCACAACACATTTCGCCGCCGCACCACGGGACGGGTCGTCGGCGCCGCGGCAGGGCGCGAGTACGAAGGTAGCGATGCGCGGGCGACTGCATCGCCCGCTGCTGGGCACGGTCGCCGCGATGGCCGCGCTCGTCCTGTTCTCACTCGCGGCGATGCTGGTCGACGACCGCACACTGCTGGGCGAATCCGTCTGGCTCAAGCCGATGAAATTCGGCTCGGCGTTCTTCCTCTACAGCCTCACCCTGGCCTGGTTGCTGTCGTTGCCGCACAAGGGCAGCCGCGCCACCTGGTGGCTGGGCACGGTGTTCGCGGTGACCGGTTTCGTCGATGTCGGTTTCGTCGTCTTGCAGGCCGCACGCGGCACGTTCAGCCATTTCAACACCGAGGACGACCCGGTGAACTCGATCGGGCAGGTGATCTTCGCCTCCGGCGTGCCGGGCCTCTTCCTCGCCAACCTCGTGATCGTGCTCATTCTGTCCTGGCAGCGCTTGGTGGACCGGCCGACGGCACGAGCCATCCACGCCGGCCTGGCGCTGGCCGTCGTCGGTATGGCGCTGGGCTACCTGATGGGATTCACCGGTAGGCAGCTCGTGCGCGACAGCGACGGACGGATCGTCGAACTGGCCGCCGGCCACACGGTCGTGCCCGACGCGAGCGATCTCGCGCCGCGCGACGCCATGGGCGGCATGCCGATCACGCACTGGAGCACCGTCGGCGGTGACCTGCGCGTTCCGCACTTCGTCGGACTGCACGGCATTCAGATTCTGCTGCTCACGGCCGTCACCCTCGCCTGGCTGGCTCCGCGCTATCGCTGGCTGCGCCCGGAGCGAGCCCGCACCGCGGTCGTCGGTGTACTGGCGGCCGGTTACGCGGGACTGCTGGCGCTGGTCTTCTGGCAGGCGATGCGCGCGCAGTCGCTGGTCCACCCGGACACCGCGACCTGGCTCGCCGGCTGCGGGCTCGCCACGACTGTCGCAGCGCTGCTCGGCACGGTCTATCTACGCCACCGTGCTACCGGCGGCGCGCACCGCCGGAGGTCGAGGGAGCTGGTCAGCGCAGACGTTCCGCGTCGCGGGTGAGCGCGACCAGGGTCTTGCCCAGCGCCGCCAGCTCCTCGGGCGTCGCCCCCTCGTCGATGGCGATGGCGACGTCCTCGGCGGCGCAGCGGGCGGCGAACCAGCGATCGGCCAGGTCGGCGGCCTCCTGGGCGCTGAGCACCACCGCATCGTCGGGAATCCCGGTTCCCTTCAGACTGTTGCGGTGTTCGTAGGCGCGTTGGCGACAGGACTGACGGCAGTACCGGCGACGGCGGCCGGCCTCCGATTCCACGATCTCCCGCCCACACCACTGGCAGGACAAGCGGCGCGACATGACGCTGAACACTAGTAGCTCGCCGCCCGCCATCCGCTCAGCGACCCCCGCGAATCACCCGGCGCCGGGCGTGACGAGCCTGCCGCGACCAGGGCACTACAATGGAACGGTTCACCGCGGCCGCGTCGGGAACTATCGGCGCAGGCCCGATCGTTGTACTTCAGGTCCGGCGAGCGCACCGCGCACTCGTGCGGACACGGTCGCAGCGCACGAAGACTCGAGCACACAGGGAGAGGCACACCATGGCAGATCGCGTACTCCGAGGCAGTCGGCTCGGAGCGGTGAGCTACGAGACCGATCGCGACCACGACCTGGCTCCGCGTCGGATCGCCCGGTACCGGACCGACAACGGCGAGGAATTCGACGTCCCCTTCGCCGACGACGCCGAGATCCCGCCGACCTGGCTGTGCCGCAATGGCCAGGAGGGCGTGCTGATCGAGGGCACCACGCAGGAGGCCAAGAAGGTCAAGCCGCCGCGCACGCACTGGGACATGCTGCTGGAGCGCCGCAGCAAGGAGGAGCTCGAGGAGCTGCTCAAGGAGCGCCTCGAACTGCTCAAGACCCGCCGCCGCGCCTGACGGCCCGCTGATACGGAAACGGCCGCCGCATCTTCTCGATGCGGCGGCCGTTCGCTGTTCGTGTCGTCACTCGCCCGTCAGTGGCTCGCCACCTTGCGATAACGCAGCAGCGCCAGCGGCACGGCCACCGCGAGGATCGCCACCGAGCAGGCCACCGCGTATTCGACACAGTGGTCGGCGGCCCAGCCGCTGGGCGGGACGAAAGTGGGCGGCGAGTCGTTGTCGAACAGCTTGCGTCCCGCCGCCGACACCGCGGTGATCGGATTCCATTCGGCGATCGTGCGCAGGGGCCCGGGCAGGGTCTCGGCCGAGATGAACGCCGAGGAGATGAACGTCAGCGGGAACAGCCAGATCAGCCCCGCGCTCTGCGCCACTTCCACTGTCGGTGACAGCAAGCCGGTCAGCGCGCCGATCCAGGACATCGCGAACGCGAAGAGCAGGATCACGGCGAACGCCAGCACCGCGTCGGTGACGCTGCCGTGGATGCGCCAGCCGACGACGTACCCGCACCCGACCATCACGGCCAAGCTGAGAATGTTGACCACCAGATCCGACAGCGTGCGGCCCATCAGCACGGCCAACCGCGACATCGGCAGCGCCCGCATCCGGTCGATGATGCCCTTCTGCAGGTCGCCGGCGAGCCCGACGGTGGTGAACGCGGCGTTGAACGCGACCGTCTGGGTGAAGATGCCCGCGAGCAGGAATTCCCGGTACTGCCCACCGCCGAGCGAGGCGCCGAAGATATAGGCGAACAGGAACACGAACATCAACGGCTGGATCGTGGCCGTCACCAGCAGGGTGGGCACGCGCAGGATGGTCAGCAGATTGCGGTGGGCGACGATCGCGCTGTCCCGGAACAGCCGCAGCCGCGGGCCGGAATCCCGCTGCGCCGCGTCTTTTCTCGGCTCCGGCTCCGCCGTCGGGGTTTGTTCCCCGACCATTGCCGTGCTCACGACATGATCTCCTCTGGTAGGTCGTGGTTTTCCGGTGCCATGGCCGGCGCGCTGCCCGGCTTGCCGGTGAGGGAAAGGAATACGTCGTCGAGGCTGGGCCGGTGCACGTTCGCGTCGACGACGCAGACGCCCGCGTCGTCCAGCCTGCGCAGCGCCTCCACCATGGTGCGCGAGCCGTCGCCGACCACCACCGACACCTCCTCGGTGCCTGCCTCGTGCGCGGGCTCGCCGACGCCGATCTGCGCCAACACCGCCAGCGCGGGCGCGGCGGCCTGCCCGGCGGCCAGGGTGACGGTGAGCCGGTCACCACCGATCGAGGTCTTCAACTCGTCGGCCGAGCCGCGCGCGATCACGCGCCCGTGGTCGATGACGGTGATCCGATCGGCCAGCAGGTCCGCCTCTTCCAGATACTGCGTGGTGAGCAGCACCGTGGTGCCGTCATCGACGAGGTCGCCGATCACCTTCCACATGTCCAGCCTGCCGCGCGGGTCCAACCCGGTGGTCGGCTCGTCCAGTACTACCACGGACGGCCGGGCGACCAGCGCACCCGCGAGGTCGAGCCGCCGGGCCATGCCGCCGGAGTAGGTTCCGGCCCTGCGGTGCGCGGCATAGTCCAGCCCGAGGGCATCGAGCAGTTCGGTGGCCCGGGCGCTCGCCTGTTTCGGGGACATCCCGTACAGGCGAGCCACCATACGCAGGTTCTCGTAGCCGGACAGGTTGGTGTCCACGGCGGCGTACTGACCGGACAGCCCGATCCGTTTGCGCGCCGCCGCCGGGTCACGCAGCACATCGATGCCCGCTACCCGCACCGACCCGGCGGATGGCTTCAGCAGCGTGGTGACGATCCGCACGGTCGTCGTCTTGCCCGCGCCGTTCGGGCCGAGCAAGCCCATCACGGTGCCGGTGGGAATACGTAGGTCGACCTCGTCCAGCACGCGGACCCGGCCATAGTTCTTCACCAGGCCGGTTACCTCCACCGCCAGACTCACCGGTGCGTCTCCTTCGTCTCCAGCCACCTCGACAGCACCGGCCCGATCTCGGCCAGCGCCTCGGGTGTGGTCATCGCGGAATGCCCGCAGCGCAGCTCGTAGTCATGGACCGCGCCGGTGATGTACGGCTGCCATGCCTCGGCGCGCCGATCCGGATCGGCCCGGTTGACCGGGTCGTCGCCTGCGGTGAAGAACAACAGGTCACCGTCGAACGCACGGGGCCGGAAGCTGTGCGCGAGCACGGTGCCGTTCTCGTAGCCGGCGTAGAGCCGCTCCAGATGTTCGACGGTCAGCGCCGCGAACGGCCCGGAACGCGCGCGCAGCAGTTCGGCCGCGTCGCGCAGGCTCATGCCCGGATCGATCTCCCCGTCGAGTTCGTCGCTGCCGAACTCCCCGACGATCTCGGCCACGCTCGGGGTCGCCTCCTCGAGCAATGCGTCCGACAGCCGGTAGCTGTCCATCATCGACAGCAGCGCGACCTCCTCGCCGGCTTCCTGCAGCTGCACCGCCATCTCCTGCGCGATCAGTCCGCCGAGTGACCAGCCGAGCAAGTGGTAGGGCCCCTGCGGCTGGATTTCCTTGATCCGGGCCACGTAGTGGCTCGCGGCCTCGGCGATCGACTCGTGCCCGGCCTCTCCCGCGACATGCGGAGCCTGCAAGCCGTACACCGGGCGGTCCGACGGCAGGTGCGCGAGCAACCCCGAATAGCACCATGCCAATCCGATCGCCGGGTGCACGCAGAACAGCGGCGCCGGGCTTGCCGCGGTACTCGGCCGGATCGGCAGCACCGGCGCCAGCATCGCCGCCACCGCGGCGCCCGAGGTCGCGCCTTCACCGTCCAGCCGCGCCGCGATGGCCGCGGGCGTCGCGTCGCCGAACATCAGCTGCACCGGCAGGTCGATGCCGGTTTCCCGGACGTGCGCAACCACTTTCGTGGCCAGCAGGGAGTTGCCGCCGAGTTCGAAGAACCCGTCGTCCACGCCCACCGACTCGACACCGAGTACCTCGGCGAAGGCCGCGCACAGCGCCTGCTCCGTCGGGGTGGACGGGGCGCGGTAGCCCTCACCCGTGGTGAACACCGGTTCCGGCAGCTTGGCGCGGTCCAGTTTGCCCACCGGGCTCAGCGGCACCTCGTCGAGCAGCATGATCGATTGCGGAACCATGTAGTTCGGCACCAGCCGGGCCAGGTGCCCGGTCAACTCGGCCGCGGTGAGTGTCACGCCGTCGCGGGCCTTGACGTACGACACCAGCGCCGTCGCGCCCGCCGGGGTGCGATGCCCGATGGTGGTGGAGAAGGCCACCGCGCCATGGCGGGCGAGCGCGGCGTCGATCTCACCGAGTTCGATACGGAAACCGCGGATCTTGACCTGATGGTCGGTGCGGCCGACGTACTCGATCTCGTGCGCGGCGTCCGCCGACCCGTTCTCGCGCGTCCCTGCCCACCAGCGCACCAGATCGCCGGTGCGGTACATCCGCTCCCCCGGCTTGCCGAACGGGTTGGCGACGAACCGCTGGGCGGTCAGACCAGGACGATTCAGGTAGCCACGGGCGAGAGCGTCACCGGCCAGGTGCAACTCCCCGGTCACTCCGATCGGAGCCGGATGCAGTCGCGCGTCCAGGATCGCCGCGTTGACGCCACGGATGGGGCCGCCGATGGTGATCGGCCCAGCCGGCGTCATCGGCTGTGAGATGACCGTGACGATGGTCGTCTCGGTGGGACCGTAGACGTTGTACAGGCTGCGGCCGGGCGCCCACCTGGTCACCAGATCCGGCGGCAGCGCCTCACCGCCGACCAGCACGTGCTGCAACTCGTCGAGTCCGGTGGGGTCGACCGTGCCGAGGGCGGAGGTGGTGATGAACGCGTGGGTGATCCGCTCCTCGGCGAAGACCCGTCGCAGGTCATCGCCGCCGACCACGCCGGTGGGCGTGATCACCAGAGTGGCAGCGCCGCCGAGGGACAGCAGCAGATCGAGCATCGCGGCGTCGAAGCTCGGCGTGGCGAAGTGCAGTACGCGGCACCCCGGCTGGACGTCGAACCGGGACGCCGTCTCGGCGGCGAAGTTCGACAACCCGCCGTGGGTGACCATCACGCCCTTCGGCGTGCCGGTGGAGCCGGAGGTGTAGATCACGTACGCCGGGTTGTCGATCCGCAGCGGGGCGAGGCGCTCGGTCTCGGCGATCGGCTCGTCCGGCGCGTCCAGCACCAGCCCGCGGAAGTCCGGATCGTCGAGCACGATCCACTCCGTGCCCTCGGGCATCTCGTTGCGGTAGCCCGACAGCGTGATGCCCAGCGCCGCACCGGAATCCGACAGCATGTGCGCGATGCGCTGCTGCGGGTACAACGGGTCGACCGGCACGAACGCCGCTCCGGCCTTGGCCACAGCGAGCACCGTCGCCACCGACTCGACCGATCGCGGGATGCCGAGCGCCACCAGAGTTTCCGGACCGACCCCACGGGCGATGAGCACCCGCGCCAGCCGGTTCGTCCAGCGATCCAGGGCGCCGTAGGTCACCTCGGTACCGTCGGAGACCAGGGCGACCGCGGCGCGGTCGACGCTCGCCGCCTGCTCGAACACCTCGGGGAAGGTGATCGGCCGGTCCGGTTTGCCACCGCGTACCGGCGCCAGGCCCGACCACTCGGCGGGGTCGAGCAGTTCCAGATCGCCCACCGCGGTCGTCGGGCTCGCGGCGATCGCGGCGAGCAACCGGGTCAGCCGCTTGCCGAGCCGCTGCGCGGTCGACTCGTCGAACAGATCCTTCGCATAGTTCACCGCCACGGTGATGCCGGCCGGATCGCGCTGCGCGGTCTGCGTTTCGGTCAACGTGAACTGGAGATCGAACTTGGCGACTCCCGTGTCGATGTCAGCCGCCTCGATGCGCAGTCCGGGCAGGTCCAGCCCGCCGACCGGCTCGTTGCGCACCGACAGCATCACCTGGAACATCGGATGGTGCGCCTGAGATCTGGCCGGGTTGAGCACCTCCACGAGACGCTCGAACGGCAGGTCCGCGTGGGCGAAGGCGTCCAGATCGGTTTCGCGCACCGCGTGCAGCAGGTCGGTGAACCGTGCGCCGGGGTCGAGGCGGGTGCGCAGCACCAGCGTGTTGACGAACATGCCGACCAGCCGGTCCAGGGCGGGGTGACCGCGGCCCGCGATCGGGGTGCCGACGATGATGTCGTCGGTAGCCGTCATGCGGTGCAGCAGCACCGCGAGCGCGGCGTGCAGGACCATGAACAAGCTGACGTTGTTGCCGCCCGCGATCGCCTGCAGTTCGCGGTGGGTGACCGGGTCCACCGCGCACTCCACCGTGCCGCCCCGGTAGGACGGAGCAGGCGGACGCGGCCGGTCGGCTGGTACGGTCAGCAACTCGGGGATGCCGTCGAGAGTGTGCCGCCAGTAGTCCAGCTGCTTGCTCACCGCCGAGTCCGGGTCGTCCTCGCTGCCGAGCACGTCCTGCTGCCACAGCGTGTAATCGGCGTACTGGACCTCCGGCTCCGCCCAGTCCGGCGCGTTACCGCCGCAGGCCGCGCGGTAAGCGACGGCGACATCGGCGGCCATCGGCTCGAGCGACCAGCCATCCATCGCGATGTGGTGCACGACCACGACCAGAACATGCTCGGCGGGCTCCGCGGGCTCGTCGCCGGTCGACACCGAGATCAGTGCCGCCCGGATCGGAACGGCCGCGGCCAGATCGAACCCCGGTGCGGCGAAACGCCGTACGATGCCCTCCACTTGCTCCGGCCGCACCGTCGCCCGCGCCAGCGAGATCGCCGCTTCGGCCGGATCGAGGACGACCTGGGCGGGTGCGCCGTCGCTCTCCGGGAACACCGTGCGCAGGGTCTCGTGCCTGGCCTGCACCGCGTGCAGTGCGCGAATGAGAGCGTCTACGTTCAAGCTGCCGGTCATGCGCAGCACGAGCGGGACGTTGTAGGCGCCGGCCGACTGTCCCGGGGCCGAGCCGCCACCGGCGTTGAAACGGTTGAGGAACCACAGTCGCCGTTGCGCGGCCGACAGCGGGATGCGCTCCGGGCGTTGCCTGCGCACCAGCGCGGGGCGGTCGGCGTCGGACTCGGCGCCCGCGTCCAGCAACTCGGCGAGCCCGGCGACCGTCGGCGTGGCGAACACCATGCGCACGGCCAGTCGCACGTTCGTCGCCGCGGCCAGCCGGGCGACGAGCTGCGTGGCCAGCAACGAGTTGCCGCCGATGTCGAAGAAGCTGTCGTCGGCGCGCACGTCCGCGGCGCCGACGAGCTCACCCATCACCGCGGCGACCAAACCCTCCGTTTCGGTCCGGGGCTCGCGACCGGTGGGGTGCGCGAGGAATCGGGGCTCGGGCAATGCGCTGACATCCAGCTTCCCGACCGGCGTCAGCGGGATCGTGTCCAGCACGGTGATGCCCGCGGGCACCATGTGTGCGGGCAGCCGTCGCGCGACGGAGGCGCGCACCGCCTCGGGGTCCACCCCGGCCGTGCGGTCGGCCGGCTGGACGTAGGCGATGATCCGGTCGGCGCCCGCGATGCGGCGCACCTCGGTGTGCGCGAACCGCACGGACGGGTGTTCGCCGAGCACGGCGGTGACCTCGCCGAGTTCGACGCGGAAACCGCGCAGTTTCACTTGGTGGTCGCTGCGGCCGAGGTAGGCCAGCTCGCCGGAAGCACTCCAGCACACCACGTCCCCGGTCCGGTACATCCTGGCTCCCGCCGGGCCGTACGGATCGGCCACGAAACGTGCGGCGGTGAGACCGAACCGGTCGAAGTAACCGCGCGCGACACCGTGCCCCGCGAGGTACAACTCGCCGGGAACGCCGACCGGCACCGGGCGCAGCCGCTCGTCGAGTACCAATCCTCGAGCGCCACGCACCAGGCTGCCGATGCTGATCGGTTCGCCGACCCGCAGGGGACCGGACATGGTGATGACGACCGTGGTCTCGGTGGGTCCGTACACATCGCACATCACGCGGCCCGGCGCCCAGCGCGCCACCAGGTCCGGCGCCACCGCCTCACCGCCGACCAGGAGCGCACGCATGTGCGGCAGCGGCCACTGTTCGCGATTGATGGTGGCCAGCGCGGCCGGCGTCATGAAGCCGTGGGAGACCTCCTCGCGGTCCATCAGCGCGGCCAGTTCGTCGCCGCCGTAGATGTCGGTCGGGCAGATCACCATCGCCGCGCCCGCGCCCAACGCGATCAGCAGATCCAGGATCGCCGCGTCGAAACTCGGCGAGGCGAAGTGCAATGTGCGGGAATGCTCGTCGACGCCGATGCGGTCGCGGATCTCGTCGGCCAGGTTGGACAGGCCGCTGTGGGTCACCGCGACGCCCTTGGGCTTTCCGGTGGATCCCGAGGTGTAGATCAGGTAGGCCAGATCGGCGACCTGGATGGTGCGCGAGCGTTCGCTGTCGTGAATCGGCGCGTCGTCGTGGCCGTCGAGTTCGGCGGCGAACTCGGGACGGTCCAGCAGCAGCCACTCGGTGTGTCCTCCAGCGGGGGCGCCCGCGCGCAGCTGCTCCACATGCGCCGCTACCGTGACGCCGATCGCGCAGCCGGAGTCGGTGAGCATGTGCTGGATCCGGTCGGGTGGGTACTTCGGGTCGACCGGGACGAACGCCGCGCCGGACTTCGCCGCCGCCAGCATCGTCACCACCGAGTCGATCGAGCGGACGAGCCCCAGCGCGACACGCGTCCCGGGGCCGAGTCCGCGCGCGATCAGCGCACGCGCCAGGCGGTTCGAGCGCCGGTCGAGCTCGGAGTAGGTGAGCGATGCCGTGCCGGCGCGCAGCGCCGTGTTATGCGGATACCGCTGCGCGGTAGCCGTGAAGTACGCGGCCAGCGTGCACGGCGGTGCCGCCTGCCCGCCCCGCGCCGGGGCGAGGGTGCGGTGCTCGTGGTCGGTGCGCGCGTCGACGTCGCGGACCAGTACGCGCGGGTCACCGGTGACGGCCGTGAGCACGCGTAAGAACCGGTCCGCCAGCGTCTCGATCGTCATCGCGTCGAAAAGCTCGGTGGCGTAGACGAATTCGAAAACGCTCTCCGGATCGCCCGAGACGGATCCCGGGCCACCCGCGTCGTTGGAGACGCGCAGCTCCAAGTCGAATTTCGCCAGCGCGATGTCCAACGGCTCCGCGCGCAGCGCGAGGCCGGGCAGTTGCAGTGCCGGCACCGGGCCGTCCTGCACGCTCAGCGCCACCTGGAACAGCGGGTGACGACCCGAGGAGCGGGCCTCCGCGCCGAGTTCCTCCACGATGCGCTCGAACGGAATGTCGGCGTGCGCCATCGCGGCCAGCTCGGTGTCCCGGTCGGCGCGCAGCAGATCGGCGAAGCTGCGGTCCGGGTCCACGTCCGAACGCAGCACCAGCGTGTTCACGAACATGCCCACCAGGTCGTCGAGCTTGGTGTCGGTACGGCCCGCCACCGGTGTGCCGATCACGATGTCGCGACCGCCGGTGACGCAGCGCAGCAGCACCGCGAACGCCGAACGCAGCACCATGAACGTGCTGACGCCCTGTTCGCCTGCCAGCGCGGCGAGCCCGCGCCGCAGCTGCTCCGGCACCGCGAAGCGCACCGTCCCGGCCTGCTGCGTCGGCTCCGAGGGACGCGGCCGGTCATAGGGCAGCGGCAGCTGGTAGGGGATGCCGGCCAGCGCGGTACGCCAGTACTCCAGCTGGGTCGCCGCGACACTGCCGGGGTCGTCTTCGGAGCCCAGGCAGGCACGCTGCCAGAGCCCGAAGTCGGCGTACTGCACCGGCAGCGGCGTCCACGACGGGGCATCTCCCTCGTGCCGCGCCGCGTACGCGACAGCGAGGTCCCTGGTCAGCGGACCGAGCGACCAGCCGTCGGCGGCGATGTGGTGCACCACCACGCCGAGCAGGTAACGCTCGGGCGCGGTGCGCAGCAGCGCCAGACGCACGGGCGTCTGCTTGGTGAGATCGAATCCGTTGTGCGCCAACGACTCCAGCGCGTCCTTCGCGCCGGAGTCGTCGATGTCGGTGACCGTCAGATCCGGCACGGCCCGCTCGACCGGAAGCACGACCTGCTGTGCGCCCTCGGCGTCCTCCGGGAAGACGGTGCGCAGCACCTCGTGTCGCCGCAGCACGTCGGTGAGCGCCTCCCGCAGCGCGGGCACGTCCAGATCTCCGGCGACGCGGATCACGAAAGCGATGTTGTAGGCACTCGATTCGGGCGCGAAGCGGTTGAGGAACCACAGACGCTGCTGCGGCAGCGACAATGGGATACGTCCCGGACGCGGCGTCCGCACCGCCAGCGCCGGCCGCTGCGTCCGGGGCGCTCGGTCCACATGCGCGGCGATCCCGGCGACCGTGGGCGCCTCGAAGATCGACCGTACCGGCAGCTCCACACCGAACTCCGCGTGTAGCGCGGCGGCGAGCCGGGTAGCCAGTAGCGAGTTGCCGCCGAGGTCGAAGAAACTGTCCTCGGCTCCGGTGACCGGGCGCCCGAGCACCCCGCCGAACACGCCGGCCACGGCCAGCTCCAGTGCCGTGCTCGGCGCGCGAGACGTCCCGGCGGCCGCGAACACCGGTTCCGGCAACGCCTTTCGGTCCAACTTGCCCGCGGGAGTGACCGGGATCTCGTCGAGTACGGCCACCGAGGCCGGGACCATGTAGCCTGGCAGCCGCCTGCGCGCGGTTTCCAGCACCGCCTGCGCCTCCACCGGACGGTCGGCCGTGACATACGACGCGAGCCGCACCTGGCCGTGCTCGTCGGTGTGCACCACGGTGAGCGCGAACCGGACACTGGGATGCAGGCGCAGCACGTTGTCGATCTCGCGCAGTTCGATGCGGAAACCGCGGATCTTGATCTGGTCGTCCGCGCGTCCGAGGAACCGCAGCTGCCCCGACCGCTCCATGACGACCAGGTCGCCGGTGCGATACATCCGCTCCCCGCGCCTGCCGTGCGGGTTGGCCACGAACCGTTGCGCGGTCAGGCCGCAACGCCCGTGGTAGCCGCGCGCGACACCGGGACCCGACACGTACAGCTCGCCCGGCGTGCCGGGCGGGACCGGGTGCAACCGGTTGTCCAGCACGAACAGTCGCATGCCGCGCACGGGCGTCCCCAGCGGCACCGGACGGCCCGGCTCCATCGGCCCGCTCGCGGTCGCCGCGACGGTGGCCTCCGAGGGACCGTACATGTTGTGCATGCGATGTCCGGCGGTCCAGGTCTCGACGAGTTCCTCCGAGCAGGCGTCGCCGCCGACGATGACCGTCGCCAGCTCGTCGAGCCCCTCGTTCGGCACGGTGGCCAGCGCGGCGGGTGTGACGAAGGCGTGGGTGACCCGCTCCTCGCGCAACAGTGTGGCCAGCTCGGCGCCGCCGTACATGCCCGAGGGGGCGATCACCATCGTCGCGCCCGCGGCGAAACCGAGCAGCATCTCCAGCACCGACGCGTCGAAGCTGGGCGAGGAGAAGTGCAGCGTGCGCGCCGCGTCCGTGATGCCGAACAGGTGGTTCTGCTCACCGGCGAGGGAGGCGATGCCCGCGTGGGTGACGACCACCGCTTTCGGCGTGCCGGTGGAGCCGGAGGTGTAGATGAGATAGGCCGGGTGGCTCACCCGCAGCGGATGGTGCCGTTCCTCGTCGGTGATCGGATCCGCCGAGTGACCTCGGAGTTCGGCCGTCAGTTCCGCGGAGCCGAGAACCAGCCAGTCGACGTAGGCCTTGCGGTGCTTGCCCCGCGCCGTGGGCCAAGCGGGCATGGCCGCGAGGCATTCGGGATCGGTCAGGCCCACCATCGCGCCCGAGTCACCGATCATGTGCGCGATTCGCTCGCCCGGGTAGTTCGGATCGATCGGCACATACGCCGCACCGGTTTTGGCGACCGCCCACACTGCGGTGATCGCGTCGAGACCGCGCGGCAGCGCGATCGCGACGACCGTCTCTGGACCGGCGCCGTGGTCGATGAGGGCGCGCGCCAGCGTGTTCGAGCGCTCGTCGAGTTGGCGGTAGGTGGTGTCGGCGCCGAGGTAACGCACCGCCACCGCGCCCGGCACGCGGCGTGCGGTGTCGGTCAGCAACGTGGCCAGGGTGATCGGCGGCTCGGCGGGTGCGCCCCCGATGGGCACCAGGTTCTCGGTTTCCCTGCGGTCCAGGATCGGCAGGTCGCCCACCGGCAGTTCGGGGGCGGCCACGCCGCCGGCGAGCACCGCGATGAAACGGCGGGCGAACGACTGCACCGTGGAACGGTCGAAAACATCGGTCGTATAGCCGAATTCGGCCGACAGCGGTCCGTCGCCGGAGTCGTCGTGCACGACCAGCTGCAGGTCGAACTTGGCGACGTCGGAGGCGATCGGCAGCACTTCGGCACGCACACCGGGCAGATCGATCCGCAGGTCCGGCGCGTGGTCGTAGGACAGCATCACCTGGAACAGCGGGTGGCGCGAGGGGGAACGCTCCGGGTTGGCCACCTCGACCAGCCGCTCGAACGGCACGTCGGCGTTGGCGAAGGCGTTGAGGTCGGTCTCGCGCACCACGTCGAGCATCCGGTCGAACCCGGATCCCTGGTCGACCGCGGTGCGCAGGACCAGCGTGTTGACGAACATGCCGACCAAGTCGTCGAGCGCCGGATCGGAACGGCCCGCGATCGGGGTGCCGATGGCGATGTCATCGCTCGCGCACAACCGCGACAGCAGCGTCGCCAGCGCCGCGTGCAGCACCATGAACATGCTCACGCCCCGGCTGGCCGCGAGCTCGATCGCGCCGCGGCGGATCTCCGCCGGAATGGTGAACTCGACGCGGCCGCCGACGGTCGATCGGCGCAGTGGACGCGGGCGGTCCAGGGGGAGGTCGAGTTGCTCGGGGAGCCCGGCCAGCGCCGAACGCCAGTGCGTCAGCTGGCGGCTGAGCGCACTGGCCGGATCGGATTCCTCGCCGAGCAATTCGCGCTGCCACAGCGCGAAGTCGGCATACTGCACCGGCAACTGCGTCCACTGCGGCGCGACACCGTTCGCACGCGCCGCCACCGCGGTCATCAAATCCTTGGCCAGCGGCGCGATGGACCAGCCGTCACCGCAGATGTGATGCAGGACGATGAGGAAGACGTGCCGCTGCGCTCCGGTGCGGTAGAGGGCAACCCGGATCGGGGCCTGGGCGCGTAGATCGAAGCCGTAGCCGGCGTACTCGGTCGCCAGCCCGGCCACGTCGTCGTCGGTGACATCGATCGGGTCGAGCGTCAGCGGGATCGCCTCTGCCGGGTGGATCAGCTGGTAGGGCCCGTCCGGCGATTCGGGGAAGGTGGTGCGCAGGCTCTCGTGCCGCTCGATCACATCGACCAGACCCGCCCGCAGCGCGGCCACGTCAAGGGGTCCCTCCACCGCGACGGCCAGCGGCATGTTGTACGCGGCGGCATGCTCGGAGAACCGGTTCAGGATCCACAGCCGCTGCTGCGCCTGCGACAGCGGAATCCGCTCCGGCCGCTCGGCCGGCGCCAGCCGCGGTGAGGACGCGTCGGTGGTCTGCATGGCGAACCGCTGGGTGAGCGCGTCGATCGTGGCGGCCTCGAACAGATCCCGGATGCTCAGCGCGGTGCCGAGCGCGGCGTTGATCCTGGCCACCGCCCGAGCGGCGATGAGCGAGTTGCCGCCCATATCGAAGAAGTTGTCCTGGATGCCGATCTCGGTGTCGAGGACCTCGGCGAAGATGCCCGCGAGCACTCGCTCGACCTCGGTGCGCGGTTCGGCGATCGGCCGGATCGAACGCGGCCCGAACACGGGAGCGGGCAGCGCTTTGCGATCGATCTTGCCGTTGGCGCTCAACGGTAGCTCGTCGAGTTCCATCAGCGCGGAGGGCACCATGTACCCGGGCAGCGTATGGCGCAGGGTGGTGAGCAGCGCTGAGGTGTCCAGCCGGGCGTCGTCGTGCTCCTGCTTGGCGACGACGTAGGCGACCAGCTCGTCACCGGCGCGTCCGGTGTGCGCCACGCACACCGCGCGAGCGACCTTCGGGTCTTCGAGCAGGGCGGCCTCGATCTCACCGAGTTCGATGCGCAGGCCGCGGATCTTGACTTGGAAATCGCTGCGGCCCAGATATTCCAGCACACCCGGCTCCGCGCCGGAGCGGCCGATCTGCCAGCGGGCCAGGTCGCCGGTGCGGTACATCCGCGCGCCCGGGGTGAAGGGGTTGGCCACGAACCGGTCGGCGGTGAGCCGCGGCTGTCCGAGGTAGCCGCGAGCCAGTTGGATCCCGGCGAGATACAGTTCGCCGACCACGCCGGGCGGAACGGGCCGCAGCCGGTCGTCCAGCACATACGTCTGGGTGTTCCACACCGGCGAACCGATCGGCACGGCGCTCGCGTCGGGCGGGCACGGCCAGTAGGTGACGTCCACGGCGGCCTCGGTCGGGCCGTACAGGTTGTGCAGTTCGGACGCGGGTAACGCCGCGTAGAACTCGCGCACCGTGGCGGCGGGCAGCGCCTCGCCACTGCAGAACACCCGGTGCAGACTGGTGCAACCGCGCAGATCGGCCTCCGTAACGAAGACCGACAGCATGGACGGCACGAAATGCGCTGTGGTGACGCGCTTGCGGGCGATGACCCGCGCGAGGTACTCCGGGTCGCGGTGCCCGTCCGGCGCGGCGACGACCAGCCGTGCGCCGATCTGTAAGGGCCAGAAGAACTCCCAGACCGAGACGTCGAAGGTCGCCGGGGTCTTCTGCAGCACCGCGTCGGCGCGGCTGAGCGGATACTCGTGCTGCATCCAGCGCAGGCGGTTGACGATGGCGGCATGAGTCACACCGACGCCCTTGGGTTTTCCGGTCGATCCGGAGGTGAAGATCACGTAGGCCAGGTGGCCGGGGCGTAACTCGCCTCTGCGATCGGCGTCGGTGATCGGCGCGTCGTCGAAGGCGGACGCCTGCGCGGAGTCGATGTCCAGCCGGGTGGCGATCGCGGGCAGTTCGATCTCGTCGCGGGCCACCGTGAGCACACACAGCGGCTCGGCCTGACGGACGATCTGCCCGATCCGCTCGGCCGGATGCTCGGTGTCCAGCGGTAGGTACGCCGCCCCGGACTTGATGATCGCGTACATGCCGACCACCAGGTCGAGGCTGCGGCGTAGGCACAGACCGACCGTCGTGTCGGGTCCGGCGCCCCGCGCGATGAGCAGCCGAGCCAGGCGGTTGGCGCGGGCGTCGAGTTCGGCGTAGGTCAGCGCCTCGTCGCCGAATTCGAGCGCGATCGCCTCCGGGTCGGTCGCGACGCGCTCGGCGAAGAGGCTCGCCAGTGTGCCTTCTTGCCGGGTCGCCTCGGTGGCGTTCCAGCCGTGCAGGACCTGTTCCCGCTCGGCCAGGGTGATCGCGCCGAGCGACTCGGTGGGCTGCGTCGCTTCAGCTGCCAGGAACCGGCCGAGGAAGTCCAGATAGCGTGCGTGATGCACGTTCACCTCGGCCTCGCCGTAGAGGCGGGGGTTGGCTTCGAAGTCGACGTGCAAGCGCCCGCCCGCGCCGTTGTAGACGTTGACCGAGAGGTCTTCCACCGGGCCGGTGGCCAGCACGTGCATGGAGCCGACCAGGCTGCCGAAACGCAGCTCCTCGTGGAACAGCATCAGGTTGACCATCGGACCGAAGAACCCGCGGGCGTCGCGGGAGTAACCGCTGTCGCGCCGGATGTCGTCGTGCCGGTAGCGCTGATGACGCAGGGCGCCGGTGATCTGCAGCTCGACGACTTTCACCAGGTCGCCGATCGTGGTGGACTCGTCGAACCGCAGCCGGATCGGCACGACGTTGGACACCACGCCCGCCGAGCGGCGCAGCGACACCGTGGTGCGCGCCGAGACCGGCAGGCTCAAGACCACGTCCGGGTTGCCTGTCACCGACCGCACGTAGACGGCCAGCGCCGCGACGAACACCGCCGAATCGGTCGTGTTCCACGCGCTGGTCGCCGCCTCGATCGCGGCATGGTGTTCGTCGGTCAGCACGGCGGCGGCCAGCCTGCGTCCGGCGTCGTGCGTGGCGGCGCCGAGCCTGGTCCCGCCCAGGCTCACCGGCTCGCCCACCCCCGACAGCTGCCCTGCCCAGTACTCGCGATCGCTCTGGAAGCGGCTGGAGTCGTGGTAGCGCGCCTCGTCGGCGTAGATCTCGGCCAGCGGAGTCGCCCGCGAGGCGACCGGCTCGGTTCGGTTCTCCAGTGCGGTGTAGATCTCCGCGGTACGGGTCAGTGCGTTCATCGCGCCGTAACCATCGATGACGATGTGGTGGGCGAACGAATACCAGATGTAGTCGGTCTCCCCGATCCGCAGGACCGCGTTGGAGGTCAGTGGGTCGCGTTCCAGATCGATCGGCGAACTCGTGTGCTCGTGCATCCAGCGCAGCGCCGCGGCGTACGGATCGGCTTCACCACGCAGGTCGATGCGGACCCAGCCCGGCCGGTGCACCGGATCCACGATCTGATACGGAGTGCCATCGATCTCCACCAAGCGCAGCTGACCCACCTGGGTCTCGGCGCCGAAACGCTCGATCGCGTACAGCAGCCGTCCCTCGTCCAGGTCGCCGTGTATCTCGACGTACTGGGAGATCGTCAACGGTACGTCGGGCCGGATGCGCTGCGCGTACCAGAGAGCCGTCTGTGCGGGTGACAGTGCAAACGGTTGTGCCGAAAATTCGCCGGATGAACATTGGTCGACGCGATCCGTGGCCAATGAACTCATCAATCACTCCGTTCTGCCGCTGTTGACGCAACTCCCCGAGCACCACTACAGCAAGCGCACGCGCGCCTGCCGTAGGACGTGATCCACGCCCTATGATTCGGAGCATCGCCTAAGCCGGATTGCCGACGTTTTGGATTTGTTTCACATCCAACGTCCTTGGCAGAAGGCCACTTTGGTTGGTTACATTTCCGCAAACATTGTGACTCAACTAGGTCGAACCGAAGCAAAACGGGCTCTGACCAGACTGTTCGATGGTACTTCGCCAGGCGTCCCGCTTGTCAGGCGAACGTTGCGCAACTTAATTCCGCACCTTTACTTTCGGGGCGGTGGAGGAAAGAACATACCGAAAGTTCGGTTAACGCTGGTTCGGCAGGGAACCCGCTATCGGCCGGCGACGGCTCGACCGCCGGTCCGGGCGCCCTCCCGCGCGGATGATCGCCGCCGAATAACGGCGGCCGGTACGGCAACAGCCGTCAGGATAACGAACAACCGCTCCGGCGCAGGTCCTATTCGCGTTGCGATAGTGGTGCCATCGCGCAACGGAAGCTCGGCGACCAGGGCTGCGGGCACGAACAACGCGGTTTCCTGCCGCACAGCGCCATCGGCGGCGATAATGGCGCTGACACCCGACGTGGCGGCGACGACCAGCGCTCGACCGTGCTCTACGGCACGGATGCGGGACATGGCCAGCTGCTGATAGGTCATCTCGCTGTCGCCGAAGGTGGCGTTGTTCGTTGGCACGGTGAGCAGCTGCGCGCCCGCGCGCATCGCGTCTTCGAACGACCGGTCGAAGGCCACTTCATAGCACGTTGCGACGCCTATGTCGATACCTGCCGCGTGCACAACTCCGTCACCATTTCCCGGCACGAAATATCCCGCCCGATCGGCGTATTCGGAGAAAAGCCGGAAAAATCCGCGCATCGGCAGGTACTCGCCGAAGGGCTGGATGATCTTTTTGTCGTGCCGTTCGCCCGGCCCCCCCGCGCCGTTCCACACCATCACCGAGTTGGTCGTCGTCCGATCCGGGTTGATCAGCACGGCACCGACCAGGATGGGCGCGCCGATCCGCTCGGAGGCCGCGGTGATCAGGGCGGCGGCGTCGGCGTTGCGCAACGGGTCGATGTCCGAGGAGTTCTCCGGCCAGATCACCACATCGGGCCGAGGGGAGCGGCCCGCCGCTACCTCGGCGGCCAGTTCTTCGGTGCGCCGTACATGGTTGTCCAGCACAGCCCGCCGTTGCTCGTTGAAGTCCAGTCCGAGCCGCGGCACGCTGCCCTGGATCGCCGCGACCGTGACCGTTCGATCGCCCTCGTCCGGATCGGGCAGGGCAGAGGTGAGCAGGAGACCGGTGAGCGGCATGACGAGCAGGGTGAAAGCCGCAGCGGCGTACCCGAGTCGAGTCGCCGGGGCAGGTCCACTCGGAGTGTGCCGCCCGGGCCGCTCGATCCCGTCTCCGGCGGATCCGCTCCCCTTACCGGCGGTATTTCGCCACAGCAGCGAGACCAGCGCCGCCGTACCGGTTCCGGTGAGCGCCACCGCGAATCCGACCAGCGGGGCGCCGCCGACCGCTGCCAGCGACAGGAACCAGCCTTCGGCTTGGCCGAAGGCCAAACGGCCCCAGGGGAATCCGCCGAACGGGAAGCTGGATCTACCCCACTCGGCGGTGGTCCAGGCCAGCGCCACCCACAGCGGCCAGCCGGGCAGCGCGCCGATCAACCGGGCGAGCAGGCCGAACACGCCCACGTACAGCGCGCACACGGTGGACAGTGCCAGCCACGGCAACGGCCCGACGTAGATACCGGTCCACGGCAGCAGCGGGACGAAAAACGCCAGACCGCCCAGGAATCCGTACCCGAAGCCCGCCCGCAGACGTCCGTCGCCGCGTACGGTGAGGGTGAGCACCGCGATGCCCAGCGGTGCGAGAAACCACCACGGCTGGGGCGGGAAGCTGCCGAACAACAGCAGCCCGGCGAAGATCGCCGCCGCCGAGCGCGCCGCCACCGGATGCCGGGATACCGCCGCCCAGGCCGGTCGCATCGCTCCGAGCACTCGCTCTCGCACCATCACTCGGCCACTGTCCGGCATGGCGCCTGCGACCGCCGGTCGGCCGATGGGCACCGGACAGCCGATGGGCGCAATCCACCAACGGTTCGCCACCCGGCGGAACCCGGCCACGGGCTCACTATGACGCTTCTCACACCGGGCGTCGAAAACGCCATGCCTCGCGTGCGCAGAGCAGTCCCAGCGCACCGCACAACCCTGGTGGGCGCGACCGCGTCGGTGAGGTTACGGCCCAGACGACCACGAACCACCATGTACGAATCGGCAGGTGCGCACTCTGCGATCGCGGATGGCCGCGGAAGCGTCGACCACCGGGTGGGCGATGTCGGCTCCGGGCTCGGACTCCACCGGACGGACCGGCGTCTCTCAGGCGAGACAAGTGGCGTGTGCCTAGGCGGCACCGAGTGCCATCTCAGGCCTGGACGCCGTCGGCCGGAGCGGCCGCTGGGGGTTGCCATCGGAGCGTCGGCTCGCCGAGCGGCGCAGAGTGTGGTCGAAGCGGCCCGGTGGCGATCCGCTTCACCCGGCGCAGTCTGTGGCTGCCGGTTCAGTACGCGGCAGCACCCCGCGGCGGACACGACACGAGTCACACGTCGACGGCCGACTGTGTGGGAGCCGACCTGGGTGCACCCGTCGATAGACGACCGCGACCGGACCGTGAAGCCCTCTACGGCGGGGGTTCGGGTCAACTCCGTCCTGCGCCCCACCGGACGCCACTGCGCGCGGGCAGGCCACCGGACGGTGCGGTACCGGCCTTGCGAGGCTTGCGCCCACAACGGCGTGGCCGGACTTCCGACAGCGGCTTCCCACAGCGAGCCGGTCGAGTAGACGGAAGCGGACACTTCCGTCGCTCGCCCGCCCACGTCATACCGCTCTGCACTCTCGCTCCACGCCCAGCGCGGTGACTCGGCGGTCCAGGATCGCGCCTCGACGATGGCGCGGCGGGGCGTCCGCGCCGTGATCGTCGGCGAGTCCATCAGGAGATCCGCGACCCGCGCCCCTCCCGGCGACCCCCCGTCCAGCGGTTCCGCCCCGGGCGTGAACACTCCGAGCGGCCGGCCATCCCTACCGCAACTCCGGTGATCACGCACACGAACGCCGGTCATGGAGCCGTCGGCAACCATCGGCTCCGCGACCGCTCGCTCATTTCGCATAGATCGTCACTCCCCGATGCACGGTGCGCAGGCACGTGGGCAGCGGTGAATCCGATTCCAGCGCGGGCAATCCCGGCACGCGCGAGCGCGGATCGGTGGACCAGCGCTGCACCGAGTCCGCGGCGGCGGCGACGACGAGTTCGTCGGCATCCCAGATCGCGTAGGACGCGGGAGCCCCGGGTACCAGGGTCCCCGCCACCCCGTCGCGCACCCCGCCCGCACGCCAGGCGCCCCGCGTGGCCGCGGCGAAGGCCGCGCGTGGGGACAGGCCGTGGCCGGGTGTGCGATGGTTGGCCGCGGCCCGCACCGCCGCCCACGGATCGAGCGCCGTGACCGGGGCGTCGGAGCCGATCGCCAGGGCGACGCCTGCCGAGGCCATGGCGGCGAACGGATTCAGCGTCGCGGCCCGATCGGCCCCCAGCCGCGCGGCGTACATGCCGTCCGGGCCGCCCCAGGCAGCGTCGAATCCCGGTTGCACGCTGGCGATCACACCCCAGCGCGCCAGCAGCTCGATGTGCTCGGCGTGGATCAGTTCGGCGTGTTCGACGCGGTGTCCGAGCGCCGCGACGGCAGGGCCGCCGAGTTCGGCGACCACCCGTCGGACACCGGCGACGACCGCGTCCATGGCGGCGTCACCGATCACGTGGAATCCCGCCTGGATACCGGCGACGGTGCAGGCGCGAACGTGGTCGGCGATCGCCTCGGCATCGAGATAGCTTCGGCCGCAGCCGGTCTCGTCGGCATAGGGCGCACGCAGCCGAGCGGTGTGCGAACCGAAGGAGCCGTCCACGAACAGGTCACCGCCGAGGGCGTGCACGCCGAGTTCCGCGATCAGGGCGCGGGCCTGCTCCGCGCTGCGCACCGCCTCCCCCCAATAGGCCCGCACCTGCACGCCGTGTTCGAATTCGAGCAGTTCGCGTACGTCGGTGCGCCCCGCGATCTCCGGGCCGGCGCATTCGTGGACCGCGACGACGCCGTGCGCGGCGGCATGGTCCAGCGCCGCGGCGCGCGCTCGATCCCGTTGCGCCCGAGACAGACTCGCGAGCGCGGCGGTGCGCACCAAGTGGTGGGCGGCGGCCCGCACGGGCTGGCCACGAGTGAATCCGTCGGTTGTCGCCAGCTCGGGCAGCGTGTCCAGCAGCGCCGAGGACGCCACCGCTGAGTGCGCGTCCACACGCGAGAGGTAGACCTGCCGCCCGGCGCCCGCCGCCGCGTCGATCTCCGCGACCGTGGGCGGCCGCCCGTCCGGCCAGGCTGTCTCGTCCCACCCGTCGCCCAGGACGGCGCCGTCCGGATGTGCCTCGGCATAGTCTCGCAGCAGCCGCAGGCAGTGCTCTAGCGACCGTGCGGCAGACAGGTCCAGTCCGGTCAGCTTCAAGCCCAGCGCGGTGAGGTGTACGTGCGGGTCGACGAACGCGGGGGCGACGAACGCACCGTCGAGGTCGACGATCTCCGCGTCCGGGTGCAGCACGCGGCCGGGCTGCTCGGCGCCCAGCCAGACGACGGTACCGTCGCTCACCGCCATCGCCGTGGCGTCGGGTGAACTGGCGCTGTAGAAACGACCGCCGATCAGCAACTGGGTACTCACGAGGCACCAGTCTGCCGTATGCCCGATCCGGCGGTTCCGGTCAGCCGTTCAGGACGGGGTGGCGCGCCAGATCCTCCGATTGCGCCAGCACCGCCATCACCTCCGCGTATTCCGGCGGCGCGCCACCGGTCCCCGCGGCCGCCGTGGGCAGGCAGCCCGCCTCCACCGCGATCAGCTCCAGCCGCAGCGCCGCGGCCGTGAATCCGGAAATCGACTGTCCCGCAGCAGCCGCCGCACGTTTCACCGCGGCGGCCAGCTCCTCGCTCACCGTCACGGTGAGTTGCTCGGTGGCCATCGCGCCACGATAGCCCTTCGCGGGACCACACGGAACCGGCTGCGGCGATTCGCCCTCAGGGCGAGGTGATCGCGCGGCGCGCGTTGCCCTGGCCATCGTCGTACCACTGCCCCACGACGACACCGTCGACCACTTCGCCGCCGTCGATGACCACGCCACGGTAGGGCGCGGCCGCGGCGAGCCCACGGAAGCGGCGTGCGGCGAAGGCCGTGACCAGCGGACGCACCAGCAGCCGCGTCGGCGGCAGCAGCAGGAGCAGACCGAACAGAGAGGTGACCAGGCCGGGGACGAACATCAGCACCCCACCGGCGGCGACCAGGGCGCCGTCGGCCACGGCGGTCCCTGGCGCCACTTCCCCGCGGGCGGCCCGGCGGAACTGCTCGAACACCCGCCGCCCCTGCGAGCCGACCAGCAGCATGCCCGCGACCGACCCGGCGATCAGCACCAGGATGGCGGGCAGCACGCCGAGCAGCTGACCGACTGTGACCAGGGCGGCGACTTCGACGACGATGTACAGCACGAACAACAACGCGGGCATGGCGATCCTTTCGGACGATCTACCCGGTTCAACGTCTTACACCCGGATTTTTCTCCCCGATGCGCCTGATAGGTCGCTGAGATCGCCCGGCCTCAGCCGCCGGGCCGCACCAACCCGGTCTCATAAGCCAGCACGACCGCCTGAACCCGGTCCCGCAGACCGAGTTTCGTGAGCACCCGCCCCACATGCGTCTTGACCGTTGCCTCCGACAGGTACAACTGCTCGGCGATCTCGGCGTTGGAGCGTCCGGCCGCGATCTGCTCGAGCACTTCGCGCTCGCGGGCGGTGAGCACGTCGAGCACCCCGGGGTCGCGGGTACGCGCCGGATTCTCCGCGATGAGCCGGTCCAACAGGCGTTTGGTGACCTTCGGCGAGACCACGGCGTCACCGGCGGCGACGCTGCGGATGGCCGAGACGAGGTCCTCCGGCGGGGTGTCCTTCAGCAGGAACCCGCTCGCTCCCGCGCGCAGCGCGCCCAGTGCGTGCTCGTCCAGGTCGAAGGTCGTCATGACGAGCACTCTGCTGCCGTGCCCGGCCTCCACGATGCGGGTGGTAGCGACGACCCCGTCCACCACGGGCATCCGCACGTCCATCAGCACGACGTCGGGTCGCAGTTCCGCCGCTCTGGCGACCGCGGCGGCGCCGTTGGCGGCCTCACCGACCACCTCGATGTCAGGGTGTGCGCCGAGCACCATCTTCAATCCCATTCGCATGAGTTCCTGGTCATCGACGACGAGAACGGTGATCGGCACGTCCCCAATGTAACGTGGCCGCTTCCGCGCACCGGGCGAGCTGGGCGCGACCGGTTTCGTCCGGGTGACGCCCGAATCGCGGGGCCGAGCGAATCCGACTGTGGCGCAGCGTTCTACACCCTCGCGTACGAGCAGGGCCCGGCTCACTCCGGCGGACCGGGCCGCAAGGGGATGCTGGCGCGCACCCGCCAGGTCCCGTCGGCGTCGCGGCCTGCGTCGAGGCTGCCGCCCAGCACGGCGACCCGTTCGCGCATCCCGACCAAGCCGAGGCCGCTGCCCTCGATGCGCGTGCCCGAATCGTGCAGCGGCACACCGCCGGTATCCGTGACATCGATCAGCACGTCGGCCTCCGTGCGACGCACCCGCACCCACGCCTTGGGGTGCGGACCGGCATGCCGCAGGGTGTTGGTCAGCGATTCCTGCACGATGCGATGCACGCCGAGGCTGACCTCGGGCGCGATGTCGTCGAGTTCGCCGGTCAGCTCGAGTTCCACGGCCAAGCCGGTGCCGCGCATCATCTCCACGACCTTGGCGATGCCTGCGGTGCCGTGCTGGGGCAGCTGGTCGGGGGCGTGCTCGGTGCGCAGCAGGGCGACGGTTCTGCGCAGCTCGCGCAGCGCTTCGCGGCCGGTGCTCGCGATGGTGGCGAGCGCCTGTTCGGCCGCGTCGGGGTCGCGGCGCAGCGCGTACTTCGCGCCGTCGGCCTGCACGATGATGACGCTCACCGCGTGGGCCACCACATCGTGCAGTTCGCGCGCGATGCGGGTGCGTTCGGCCGCGACGGCGTCGTGCGCGCGCCGCTCCTTGTCGTAGTCGGCGACCGCGAGTCGCGCCGCCACCTCGGCGTCGTAGGCGTGCCGCGCGCCGATGAATTCCGCGAGCGTCCAGGACAGCGCGTAGAACATGGCGGTGAAGACGATGTCGGGCCCGGAGGGTTTCCCGATCGCCACGATTGCGAGCGCCAGATCCGCCGCCAGGCCGGCCCCGTACCAGAGTCCCTCCCGCCTGCCGACGTAGGCGACCAGCGTGTAGAGCATGATGCCGTGGGACAGCAGCGCTATGTGCTCGGCGTCGTCCTCGGTCAGGAACCCCACCAGCGACGTCGTCAGCGACAGGGCCAACGTGACCGCCGCCATGGCCCGGGGATACACCCGCCGCAGGGTGACCGGCAGCGGAAGCAGCACCCCGATCGCCAGGTAGGCGAGTTTGTTGTGCGCGTTTCCCACCCCGACGATCTCGAGCAGCAGGAGAACCGCCGCCAGCACCGAATCGGCGACGATGGGCTTGCCTCTGAGCCACAGACTGAAACGGCGCACGTGGTCAGCCTAGGTGCGCCCGGAAGCCGGACACACCGCACCGGCGGAGGGCTCCCCGCCGCGGCGTACACCTCCCGACCGGGGTCTGGTTGTCTGACGGGGTGGAGATCGGAGACTGGGCGGTTTTGTTGACGGCGGCGACGGCCGCGGGGTGGGTGGACGCGGTGGTGGGCGGCGGCGGGCTGATCGTCCTGCCGACGCTGTTCGTGGTGGCTCCCGGGATCGCGCCGCAGACCGCGCTGGGGACGAACAAACTCGCCGCGGTCGCCGGGACGAGCGCCTCGGTGCTGACCTTCGCCCGCAAGGTGCCGATGCGCTGGCGGGTGCTGCTGCCCGCCGCGACGATCGCCGCGCTGACGGCGGCGCTGGGCGCGGCCGCGGTGTCGCTGATCGACCGCGAGCTGTTCGTTCCGATCGTGATGGTGGTGCTGGTCGGCGTCGCCGTATTCGTCACGCTGCGCCCCTCGATCGGGGTCACGCTGGCCACCCACCCGCCCACCCGGCGGAAGGTCGTCCTCACGGTGGCGCTGGCGGCGGGATTGATCGGCTTCTACGACGGCCTGCTCGGGCCAGGCACTGGAACGTTCCTGATCATCACCTTCGCGACCCTGCTCGGCACCGAGTTCGTTCGGGCCGCCGCCATGGCCAAAGTGATCAACTGCGGCTCGAACCTCGGCGCACTGCTGTTCTTCGGGGCGACCGGGCACATCCTATGGGCGCTCGGCACGGCGATGGCCGTCGCGAACGTGCTCGGAGCGGTGGTCGGCGCGCGCATGGCGCTGCGGAAGGGCGCCGAGTTCGTGCGCATCGTGCTGTTGGTGGTGGTGATCGGGATGGTGATCCGGTTGGGCTGGCAGCAGTTCGGCTGATCAGCCGACCGGCCCGGCGTGGTGGGTGGCGAGCCAGGGTTGCAGCACCCGCGAGGTCGTCTCGTGAATCTTGCGGTGCAGGCGCTCACCGTCCTCCACCCCGGTCACCGGTTGCTGGAACAACACCGTCAACGCACCCGACACCGCGCCGACGACGGCGCCGACCAACGCGGCCGCACCGACTTCGTCGAGTTCGGCGGGGAACGCCTTGTGCAACTGCCTGGCGATCTCCCGCTGGGTGACCAGCTGGGCGTGCGCGGCGCGGCCGCTGACCGCGGGCACGGTCCGTGACACCTGGGCCCGCAGCGCGCCGATCCGGGCATTGAGGTCGTCGACGAGGTGCTCACCGGGATTGTCACCGGCGGCGCGCAACGCGCGCAGCAGGACCTCCACCGGACGTTCCCCCGGGCGCCTGCTCGCGATGGCCGCCACCGCAGCGCGCACGCGCTCGTCGGATTCCGGGAACAGCAGCTCTTCCTTGCTGGCGAAATAGTTGAAGAACGTGCGCGTGCCGACGTCCGCCGCCGCGGCGATGTCGGCCACCGTCGTCTCCTCGTAGCCTCTGGTCTCGAACAGCTCGGCTGCGGCTTCGAGGATGGCTCGGCGGGTACGTTCGCGTTTGCGGTCACGGAGCGGGGATGGCGGCACGCGGGCACAGTAAGGCATCCGGTGAGCAACACGCCGCAAGCCCGAATGTCGCGCGCGCCGTTCACGCTGCGCTACCGAGCATTCGGCGCGAGCGGGCAGCCGATGCGCTTCCCCACAGCGTGTGATCACCCCATCTCACGCTGTCGGCGGCACCGGCTAGGTTGGTGCGGGTGAGCATCGCGACTTCCAGAGACGTGGACGCCGAGTTCCTCGACCTGCCACTGGCCGCGCTCGCCGATGCCGCCTTGGCCGCGGCCACGGCGTCCGGCGCGGAGCACGCCGACCTGCGGGTGCACCGCCTGGTCACCCAGTCGATCCGGTTGCGCGACGGCCGGGTCGAGGCCGTCACCGACAGCATCGAACTCGGCTTCGCCGTGCGCGTGATCGTGGACGGTACCTGGGGTTTCGCTTCGCACGCCGCGCTGACCCCGGCCACCGCCGCCGAGGTGGCGCGCACCGCCGTCACCGTCGCGACCACGTTGCGGGCGCTCAACCGCGAACGCGTCGAGCTGGCCGAAGAGCCGCGCTACGCCGGCGCGCGCTGGGTCTCGGCCTACGAGCTCGACCCGTT
Organism: Nocardia sp. CY15; assembly: GCF_009829295.1. NCBI lineage: Bacteria > Bacillati > Actinomycetota > Actinomycetes > Mycobacteriales > Nocardiaceae > Nocardia > Nocardia sp. CY15. The sequence goes on along the minus strand of NZ_VUOT01000012.1, from coordinate 129,457 downwards.
CGCCGTGCCGACCGGCGAGAAGGTGGCACTGCTGCAGGACTATTCGGAGCGCCTGTCGCACGCCGACGGGGTGGATCACGTCACCGCGAGCGTGTTGCAGGTCAAGGAGCAGACCTTCTACGCCGACACCGCGGGTTCCTCGATCACCCAGCAGCGGGTGCGGCTGCACCCGAGCCTCGAGGCGATCACGGTGGACGCCTCGGCGGGTGTGTTCGAGACGATGCGCACGCTGGCCGCTCCGGTGGGCCGCGGGTGGGAGTACGTCACCGGCGCCGACGGAGTGTGGGACTGGGACGGTGAACTCGCGCGGATCCCGGAGTGGCTGGCCGAGAAGGTGAAAGCGCCCAGCGTGCAGGCCGGACCGACCGACCTCGTCATCGACCCGACCAACCTGTGGCTGACCATCCACGAATCCATCGGTCACGCCACCGAATACGACCGGGCCATCGGTTACGAATCCGCCTACGCGGGCACCTCTTTCGCCACGCCGGACAAGCTCGGCACGCTGCGCTACGGCACCCCGATCATGCACGTGACCGGCGACCGCACCGAAGCCCACGGGCTGGCCAGTGTCGGCTACGACGACGAGGGCGTCGCCGGGCAGCGGTGGGATCTGGTCCGCGACGGCCTCCTGGTCGGCTACCAACTGGATCGGGTGTTCGCGCCGCGCTTGGGCCTGGATCGTTCCAACGGCTGCTCGTACGCGGACTCGGCGCATCACGTGCCGATCCAGCGGATGGCCAACGTCTCACTGCAACCCGACCCGGATCGGGACACCAGCACCGAGGAGCTGATCTCGCGGGTGGACGATGGCATCTACATCGTCGGCGACAAGTCGTGGTCGATCGACATGCAGCGCTACAACTTCCAGTTCACCGGCCAGCGGTTCTTCCGCATCCGCGACGGCAAACTGGACGGCCAGTTGCGCGACGTCGCATACCAGGCCACCACCACCGATTTCTGGGGAGCGATGGAGGCGGTCGGCGGACGCTCGACCTGGCAGCTCGGCGGCGCGTTCAACTGCGGAAAAGCCCAGCCCGGCCAGGTCGCCGCGGTCAGCCACGGCTGCCCGTCGATCCTGGTACGCGGCGTCAACGTGCTCAACACCCGGACGGAGGCGGGCCGGTGACCGACGATCTGTTTCCCGCGAGCGCGACCGTGGAGCGGGCGCTGGCGCTCTCGCGCGCCGACGAGACGATGGTGATCGTCCGCGACGAGCACGAGGCATCGCTGCGCTGGGCCGGGAACTCGATGACCACCAACGGGTCGTCGGTCTCGCGCAACTGGGCGGTGATCGCGGTGTTCCGCGACGGGCCCACCCGCGCCCGCGTCGGCACGATCGCCTCGACCAGCGTGGACCCCGGCGACATCGAGGCGGTGGTGCGCGCCGCCGAGGAGGCCGCGCTCGGCGCCGAGCCCGCCCGGGACGCGATGCCGCTGCTCGAACCGGACGCCGTCGACGACGACTGGGCCGCTCCCGCGGGAAGCACCGGCATCGAGGTGTTCACCGGTCTGGCCGACGGTTTGGCCGCCGGGTTCGACAGCGCCGACCGCCTCTACGGCTTCGCCCACCACCAGATGCACACCACATGGCTGGGCACCTCGACCGGCATCCGCCGCCGTTTCGTGCAGCCCACCGGTTCGGTGGAGATCAACGGCAAACGCGGCGACGGCGCGGATCTGGCCAGCGCGTGGGTCGGTGTGGGCACCGCGGACTTCACCGATGTCGACGTCTCCGGCCTGCTCGCCGACCTGTCCCGGCGCCTGGACTGGGCCAAACGCAAGATCGAGCTGCCCGCGGGCCGGTATGAGACCTTGCTGCCGCCCTCGACCGTCGCCGACCTGATGATCTACCTGGCGTGGTCGATGGAAGGGCGCGGCGCGCAGGAAGGGCACACGGCGTTCGCGCGGGCGGGCGGGACCCGGGTCGGCGAGCGTCTCAGCACTGTTCCGCTCACGCTCTACTCGGATCCGTACGCACCCGGTCTGGAATACCGTCCGTTCGTGGCGGCGACCGCGTCGTCGGAATCGATGTCGGTCTTCGACAACGGCCTGCCCGCCGAGCGGGTCGACTGGCTGCGCGACGGCGTGATCTCCGCGCTGATCTATCCGCGCGCCACCGCCGCCGAGTTCGATGCGCCTGCCACGGTGCCCGGAGAGAACCTGCTGCTCACCGGAGGTTCGGACGCCACGCTCGAGGATATGATCGCCCGCACCGAGCGGGGCCTGCTGCTGACCACCCTCTGGTACATCCGCGAGGTCGATCCGGCGACGCTGCTGCTCACCGGTCTCACCCGGGACGGGGTGTATCTGGTGGAGAACGGCGAGGTCACCGCCGCGGTGAACAACTTCCGGTTCAACGAGAGCCCACTGGATCTGCTCCGGCGCGTGAGCGAGGCTGGCGCGACCGAACACACGCTGCCGCGCGAGTGGAAGGACTGGTTCACTCGCACGGCCATGCCGCCCATGCGCGTTCCCGACTTCCACATGTCGTCGGTCAGCCAGGCCACCTGACCCGGGGGATCAGGCGGCCGGACTGATCTCGATGCCGATGGTCCCGGCCTTGCCGCGCCGCAGATTGCTGCCGAGGATGATCAGCGGACCGGTGAGCCAGTATTTGCGCCGCAGCAGCTTGCGCACCCGTTCGGTGCCCTCGGCGTCGAGGATCCGCCCGGTCCCTTCGACCACATCTCCGTGCGGCTTACCGGTCGCGCTGCACGGTTGCACGGTGACCGCCGGATTGCGGCGCAGGCGCTTGACCTTCCAGCTGTCGGTCACGGTCCAGACGTACAGTTTGCCGTTCTCGGACACCGCCCACACCGCGGTGCCGACGGGGGTTCCGTCCTTTCGGAAGGTGGTCAGCAGCACGTAATCGGCCTTGGCGACGGCGTCCAGCGAATTCGTCATGCGGGCAGCGTATCCCCCGGCCAGGCGACTCGCCGATGTCCTACTCCGGCATCCGGTACTCCCCCGCCTCCAGGCGCGCCACCACGCCGTCGGTCCACTTCGACAGGGTGCCGAACACGCCGCTCCACAACTCCAGCAGATCGGTCGCGTGCGGCGCGTCGTATCGCCCCGGGAATTCCGGGATCATCGCCACCAGGCCGGCGCGTACCTCCTCGCTGCGGCGGCGCTGTTCACGCAACTTCGCGATGACGTGCGCCCTGGGCAACGCGTCCATGAAGGCGATGCCCGCGCCCAACTCCTCCATGTCGATGCTCACCAGCGCCTCGTCCATGAGCCGGCGGAACTCGGCTTCGCCCGCCTCGGTGAGCTCGAACAGCGTGCGCCCCGGGCCTTGGTCGCTGTTCTCGGTGCCGAACGTGCTCAGCTTCCCCTCACGCGTGAGTTGCTTCAGCGCGTGATAGATCGAACCGGGCTTGACGTTCGTCCAGGTTTCGGCGCGCCAGGACAACAGTTCTCGACGCACGGCGTAGCCATGCACGGGCTGACGCAGGCGCATCACCCCCAGCACCAGTAAGCGCACCACCGACACGGAGACCTCCTTTTCCACTCCCGGTCGTATGGTACTCAAGTTTGACTTCCGCCCCAGATCGACCCTAAGCTCGACTACTCAAAGTTGACTACTGTAGGTGATCGAGAGGTTCCATGACCGACACGGCGGTACCGCAGCTCTGGACCAGCGATCTGGTCGGCACGCTGGATTTCTACAAAACACTCGGCTACACCGTGACTTACGAACAGACCCGGCCCTACGTCTACGGCGCCGTGGAGGATCGCGGTTGCGCTCTGCACTTCGTGTCCGTTCCCGACAGCGGCGACGTGCCCGCCGAACGCGCCGGCTGCCTGGTCATGGTCGACGACGTCGCGACCAGGCATCAGCTCTTCACCAAGGTGCTGCGCGCGCGATACGGCAAGGTACCCGCAAAGGGCCTTCCGCGGATCACCCGCTTCCGGCCCGGGCAGAGCCGGTTCACCGTGGTCGACCCGGCAGGCAATCAAGTGATCTTCATCCAGCGCGACGAACCCATGAAAGTCGAGTACGGCGGATCGAAAGCGCTGGAGGGACTGGCGAAGGTGCTGGACAACGCCCGCATCCTGCGCGATTTCAAGAACGACGACAAGGCCGCGTTCCGCGTACTCGAGGTCGGCCTCGGCCGGTTCCGAGCCGAGGCGCCGCGGCTGGACGTGGCCAGGGCGCTCGCGGCGCTGGCCGAAGTGTCGGTCGCGATCGAAGACCCCGGCCGCGCCGAGCAGATCCGCGCCGAGCTGCGCGCGATGGAGATGTCCCCGGACGAACGCGCCGCCGTCGCCGACGAGCTGCGCGCTCCCGACGACCTGGCCGCGTGGCTGTCCGGCGGGTAGTCACGGCGGTCAGGCCGCGGTCAACACCTCCGGCCCGTCCGGCGTGATCGCGACGGTGTGTTCGGAGTGGGCGGTGCGTGACCCGTCCGCCGACCGGATGGTCCAGCCGTCGGGGTCGGTGACGATCCGATCGGTCGTTCGCGCGAACCAGGGCTCGATCGCGATGGTCAGCCCGGGCCGCAACCGGTAGCCACGCCCGGGGCGGCCATCGTTGGGCACGTGGGGATCCTCGTGCATGGTGCGCCCGAGGCCGTGACCGCCGAACTCGATGTTCACCGGATAGCCGTGCTCGCGGGCCACCGCGGCGATGGCGGCGGAGATGTCGCCGATGCGATTGCCCGGCATCGCGACCGCGATCGCGGCGGCCAGCGCCTCCTCGGTTGCTCGCACCAGCCGCAGGTCCTCCTCCGCGCCCCCGCCGACGACGACCGTGGCCGCCGAATCCGCGACCCAGCCATCGATCCCGACCGCGAGGTCCATGCTCAGCACGTCGCCGTCTCGCAGCGCGTAGTCGAACGGAAGCCCGTGCAGCACGGCGTCGTTCACCGACAGGCAGACCGTGTTTCGGAAAGGCCCACGCCCGAACGAGGGCGCGTAGTCCCAGTAGCAGGACTGCGCGCCACGCTCGCGGATGCGCTCGCGAACGTGGGCTTCCAGGTCGAGCAGGTTCACTCCCACCTGGGCGCGCTCACGCAATTCGGTGAGCACGTCCGCGACGAAGCGCCCCGCCACTCGCATCCGCGCGATCTCCGCGGGACTCTTCAACTCGACCATCAATCCTCCAGAACATCGGTATTTTAATACCACCATAGCTCCGTCGGTATTTTAATACCAATCGAGTCGCTTGCGGTATATAAATACCGTCCGTAGCCTGAGCGCATGGTCCGCCTCCCGTTGACTGCCGCGCAGATCGAAGCAGGCCGCCGCCTCGGTGCCGCCCTGCGTGCCGCACGCTCCGACCGCGAACTCGGCGAAGTCGCACGCGCGGCCGGGATATCACCGGAAACGCTACGCAAGATCGAGACCGGTCGGTTGCCTTCTCCCGCGTTCGGCACCGTGGTGGCGTTGGGTCAGGCGCTCTCGGTCCCCCTCGACGACCTCGCCGGCATCTGGCGCTCCGCGGGTCTGGCCGAGTCGGCCTAGGGAAGGGGCTCGGGGCGGCGCGCTCGTGCGGCCGCCCGACGCTCGGCCGCTAGCCGCGATGATCGCGGAAGAACGCGCGTACGTCCGCCACGAACAGTGCGGGTTGCTCCGCCGCGGCGAAGTGCCCTCCCTCGGCGAATTCGGTGAAATGCTCGATGTGACCTTCCGGGTTCATCACGCGACGCATCAGCGGATGCGTGTTGAACACGGCCCATCCCTGCGGCACCCCGGACGGCGCGACCCAGTTCCGGCCGGAATGGGCGGACTCCCACAGGAATTGCGCCGCCGACGCGCCGCTGCGGGTGAACCAGTAGATGCTGATATTGGTCAGCAGCAGGTCGCGATCCACCGCTTCGCCTTCCGGACGCGCCGGGTCGGTCCACATTTGGAACTTCTCCGCGATCCAGCCGAGTTGCGCGACCGGCGAATCGGTCAGCGCGGCCGCGAGCGCGTTCGGCTGGGTGCTCTGCAGCATCAGGTAACCCTTGTGCTGATCCCATTCCTCGCGTGCGGCCGCGATCTCGGCGCGTTCGTCGTCGGTGAGCCCGTCCGGCATCGGCAGCTGCTCGCCCACCAGGCCGAGCATGCCCCGGTCGCTGTTCACATGCGTCGCGATCACCCGCTCCGGATGGGTAGCGGCCAGTCGCCCGGTGATGCCCGCGCCGATGTCGCCACCCTGCGCCACGAATTTCTCGTAGCCGAGCCTGCTCATCAACTCCGCGAACGCCTCGGTGGTGCGCGCCAGCTCCCATCCCGTCGAGGCCAGCGGCGTGGAGAACCCGAACCCGGGCAGCGACGGGATCACCACATGGAACGCGTCCGCCGGATCGCCGCCGTGCGACCGCGGATCGGTCAGCGGACCGATCAGGTCCACGAACTCCACCACCGAGCCCGGATAGCCGTGCGTGATCAGCAAGGGAATCGCGTCCGGTTCGGGCGAACGGACATGGAAGAAGTGGACGATCTGCCCGTCGATCTCGGTCGTGAACTGGTCGTAGGCGTTCAGCCGCGCTTCCTGCGCCCGCCAGTCGAACTCCTCACGCCAGTATTCAGCCAGTTCCCGCAGGTATCGCGGCGCTATCCCGCGCCCCCAATCCCCCTCGGTACCCGGGACGACGTGCGGAAAGCGCGTCCGCGCGAGCCGCACCCGCAACTCGTCGATCTCGGCTTGGGGAATGTCGATGCGAAAGGGGCGGATCTGCTTCGTGTTCGTCATACAGAACACTCTCCGCGCTATTGCGGAAGATTCGCTTCCGCAATTCTCCGAGATTCCGAGCGCGATTCCGGCGCGAACGGTCCACGTAGGTGGGCAGGGCGTGGCGAAGCGCCGAGAATGGGTGCCATGACGGCGTCGCATACCGAGGGGGCCGGGTCGGCGGCGGATGGCGATCGCCGCGCATCCGGCCTGGTCTGGTACGCGGCGTACGGCTCGAATATGTGCCCGAACAGGCTGCGTACCTATCTTCGTGGCGGCAGGCCGGAAGGCGGAGCCCTTACCTTGCCCGGCTGCCGCGACCCGTCCGACCCGGTCCGCTCGATACCCCTCCTGCTGCCGGGCGTGCTGTATTTCGCCACCGAATCGCTGACCTGGACCGGCGGCCGCGCTTTCTACGACCCGGGCTGTCCTGGCGAGGTCGCCGTGCACGCCCACCTGCTCACCGCCGCGCAGTTCTCCGACATCGTGGCCCAAGAGATGTATCGGGCACCGGGTGCGGAGGTGAAGTTGACCGAGGTGATCGACAGGGGCACAACCAGTCTCGGCTCCGGCCGGTACGAAACGTTGGTTTGCGCCGGCACCCACGCGGGGCACCCCGTGCTCACCTTCACCGCGCCCTGGCGCTATCGCGACGTGCGAGGCAATCCACCCGCCGCCGCCTACCTGCGGTACCTGGCGGCGGGTCTGCGCGTCGCGCACGGCTGGTCCATCCGGGCGACCGCGGGCTATCTCGCCACTCGTCCCGGCGCCGACCGGCGATGGACCCCCGAGGCAGTCCGCGCGCTGCTCGGCGCAGGCGAGGGGCGGCGTCGGGCCTACGAGGAGATCGTGGCGGTCCCGGACCACGCGCCGACCGGCGGTTCGCCCTCGGAGTCCCGGTAGCTGCGTGCGACCAGCGCGGCGCGTAGGTACCACACGCCGGATGCCTGTGCGGGGTCGAATCCGGTGAGCTGACCGATGCGCTTGAGCCGGTAGTCCACCGTGTTGGTGTGGATGTGCAGCGAGCGCGCGGTGCGCTGGCGGTTCAAGTTGGTACTGATATGACGTCTGAGCGTTTCGAGCAGTTCGGGGTGCTCGTCGAGCGGATCGAGCAGGGTCCGAAGCGTTTCCAGCCCGGGCCCCGGCCGGGTGAGCTGGTATTCCAGCGCCAGGTCGTCGAAGCGGAACAGCCCGCGTGTCCAGCGCAGCCGCTGCACCATGTCGAGCAACTCGTGGGCGCGGTCGGCGGCAGTCGGCACCTCGACCGGCGTCGCGGCGATCACCGTGGCGGCGATCGGTACCTGAGCCGCGCGGCCGAGGCTCTCCACCAGTTCGTCGAGCGCCTTGTCCTCGGGTTGCGCGGACGGCAGCAGGACGGTGCCGCCGTCGACGCTCAGCAGCGACAGCACCGTGTCACCGCAACGGGTCGCGAGTTCGGATTGCACTCGGCGCAGCTTTCGCCGCGCCACCACCGCCGCGTCGAGTTGCGGGTTGCCCTCCTCCGGATGAGGCGGAATCGCGAGCGCGAGAACCGAATACGAGTCGGCGATCTGGATACCGCATTCGCGGGCCATGGTGAACGTGGGATGTCCGCCGAGCAGGGCCGAGGCGAGTGTGTGGGCGGCCGTGTGATGCTCGCCGACCACAGCACGCAACTCGGTCACATACGCGCGCGAGACGGTCGAGGTGATGGTGTCCAGGATCTCCAGCAGGCGGCGGCTGATGTCCTTGAGACTGTCGAAGTCGGCGGCGGTCGCGTTCGCGACGATCAGGTCGAAGCCGAGCTTGAATCCCTCGTGCACGGCGTGGTGGATGGTGTCGATCGGGATGCCCTCACGCGCCCAGCCCGCCGCGGCGTTGCGCAGCAGGAGGGTCTTCTCGGGGATGTCGCTGCCGTCGAGCATGCTGACGGCCAGTTCCAGACACAGACGGGTGATGTTGGTGATGTCTCCGTTGAGCGCCTCCCCGGGTAGCGTCCGGCAGTGCGCGACGGTCTCGATGAAGTGGCCGACCATTTTGCGCGACAGATTCCGCACGTCTCGCAGTGAAGAACTGGCCGGGCGGCCCGACAGGGTCAGATCCGGACCTGCCGAATCGGTGATGGACATGTGACTCCTTCCCTCCCCGATCGCGGAAAGTACTCAACGGTAACTTGACCGGATCGACGTTCCGAGGGCCGAGCCCCCGGTTGGGGACACCACCCGAATCGGACGGCCCGCCCCTGTGAAGCCTCACAAGTCGTATTCGCGCGGTCGAAAACTTTCGATCCCCGTCGTAACGTCGGTGGCGGCAGGGTCGTCGGGCGGAGGGAGGGCCATGAACATCGGCCCGCACGAAAAAGATCGGGACATTGCCGAGGTGTCCGCGAGATTCGATCGTGGCACCCACCGCGGCGGTCCCGACGCGCTGATCAGAATGGGTCTGGAATTGGCCCTCGTCCTGGTGGACGCGGCCGAGGCCGCGGGCAGCCTCGCACTGGGCCGGTTCGAGCACGCGGCGAGCCGGTGCGCCCAGGCGGGCGTTCCGATCGAAGCGGTGCACGCCGTCCTGCGCGACAGCGTGGACGCGCGCCTCGCGGTCCCCGCGACCGATTCTTCCGAGCGCCGCACACCGCGAGACCGGGTCGAGCCGGGCGTGCTCAGCGATTTCCTGGAAGCGTTGAACTCGGTCGTGGCGCGCAGCTACGCCAACTGATCGGACGGGAGAGCGCGCCGCTCACAGCGCGGCGACCAGAGCGGCGCTTTCCAGCGCGCATCCGTGACCGATGGTGATCCCGGAGCCACCGTGACCGTAGTTGTGGACTACGGGCGTGCCGGGCAGTACGGCGTGGTCGAGTTCCACGCGGACTTCGCGGCGGCCGGGGCGCAATCCGACCACGGTTTCCAGCACTTCACTGTCGGCGAGAGCGGGTACCAGGTCGCGGCAGCGTGTCGGCGAGCGTATCCAGCCCGGCGCGCCACGCGGCGTTTTCGCAGCATCGCCCGTGGGAGGCGCGTGCGGTGCGGCTGTCGGCGTCAGTCGTCGTCGTCGAGCGACGTGACGCCGGTGGTCACGGCCACCAGCGGCCACTGCGGCCCGGCACAGCCGGCGGTGACGGTGCTGCCCGGCGCGAAGCCGCCCCGGCTCTCACCGGTGCGGGCCATGTCCACCCGCATACCCGCCTGCTCGCCCGAGCCGACCAGCACGCAGTTCCAATCCTCGGCAGGCGGCTGGCTACTCACCGCGATAGTGCCCTCTTCCTGGGTGTCCGCCGACAACGTCGGTCCAGCAGCGGCCTGCCCGGCGCAGGCGGCGGCCACCGCCACGGCGGAACTCCCGGTCACGGCGAGACGTAGCGCGATGCGGAACATCCGACAACTCCTTCTCTTCCGGCCCCCTTGTGGTGCGCGTTGCCGCCTTTCGGCTGTTCAAACGGCCGTGAGCCGGGCAGCAACCAGTCGGCGATCCCCGCGCGATCACCTGACTAGGCCGCGCGGACTTGGGTATCGCACCCGCATGGACGATGGGCGCCTGACCGTCGGTGTGGAAGAAGAGTTCCTGCTCGTCGACCCCCGTACCGGCGCACCGCTGGCGCGCAATGTCGAAGTGGCGCGCACGGCCGAGGAGATCGGCATCGACCTGCAGCTCGAGCTGACCCGCTGCCAGGTGGAGGCCAGCACCGCCGTGCACACCGACATCGGCGCACTGCACCGGCAGCTTCGCGAATTGCGCCGCGGGATCGCCGCCTGCGCCGATCGCAACGACGCTCGCCTGCTCGCGGTCGGTATCCCACCGACCGTCCCGCACGATTTCCCGGTCACCGATACCCCGCGCTACCAGCGCATCGCCGAGAACTTCGGCATGCTCGCCCACGAACAGGGGCTGTCGGGATGCCACGTGCACGTCGGCATCCCGGACACCGAAACCGCGATCCAAGTCAGCAACTACCTGCGGCCGTGGCTGCCGCAACTGCTCGCCATGACCGCCAATTCGGCGATCTACCGAGGCACCGAGACCGGGTTCGCCAGCTGGCGCAGCATCTTGTGGCGACGCTGGCCCAGCGCCGGACCCCCGCCGTACTTCGAGTCCGCACGGCACTACGAGGCGATGGTGGCGATGATGCTCAACAGCGGCAGCATCCTGGACAAGCAGATGGTCTATTGGGACGTCCGTCCGTCGGTCTCGTTCCCCACCGTGGAGGTGCGGGTGAGCGACATCCCGGCAATGGTCGAGGAAACCGCGCTCTTGGCGGCAATGGTGCGCGCCATCGTCGCAACGGCGCGGAGATCTCTGGCCGCCGGCCACGTCGCGCCGCCGGTGCCCGCCGAAGTGCTGCGAGCCGCGTACTGGAAAGCGGCGCGTTCCGGACTTTCCGGTGAGGGTGTCGACCCCCACGACAGCAACGTGGCGCCCGTTCGCACCTTGCTGCTGCGGCTGATCGAGCACATCTCGCCCGCGCTGGAGGACGCTGGTGACCGCCAGTTCGTCGACGAGGCCTTCGCTCGCCTGCTCGCCCGCGGGAACGGCGCACAACGGCAGGTGCGGGCGCTGCGGGCGCGCGGCGAGGTCGATGATGTCGTCGAAGAGGTGGCGGGCGCGACCCTCGAAGGGTGCGACTAGCGCAGCGCTCCGACGCATCGGTCAGCTGAGCGCGACGGTGCCTAATCGCGGGGAGGTCGGCTCGGCCGATCCCGTCGCCGGTTCGATCGTGACGGCGAGAGCCTCCGCCGGATCGAATCCGGTCGCCACACCCAGCGGCGGCACCGTGGTCAGCACTCCCACCGAGCGCGCGGCACCGGCGGCGGACACCAGCCAGAGTTGGTAGGCCCGTCCGGGGGGCGGCTCGGGTACCGCGTCGAAGGTGATCGCGACGGCTCCGAGCTGATCGGAAGTGCTGATGGTCAGCCTGCCGCCGCTCGGCAGGGGGATCTCCCGGGACCGCGCGTTCGGTTGCCCGAGGATCTGGTCGGCCGTGACCGACGCGGCATGCGATCGGGCGATCCGCTCGGCCACCACCACGCTGCCCGTCCCCACTCCGATGACCACCGCGGCGGCCACCGCCAGGCGGAGCACGCGGCGGCGACGGAAGACCTCGCGGAGGTCACGGCGACCGCGCCGCGCGGCCGGAGCCGAGTCGTCGATCGCCCGGAGGATCTTCGACTCGAGGGTGGGGGGCGGGTTCACCGCCTCGGCGCCGCTCAGCGCCGCCAGCGTCTCCCGGATCCCGCGCACCGCGACCGCGAATGCCGCCGCGGTGCCGAAATCGGCTCCGGCGAGGCGGTTTTCGATGTGCCTGCGCTCTATCTCGGCCACCGCGTCCATCGCGTAGGGGTACGCCAGGTCGGTCAGCTCCGCGCGGCACGGCTTGGTGTCGGTCATGGCCGGTCGCCTTGTGACGGACCGACCGGATGTCCTGCACCGATCGCCCGCACCCCACCCGCCGATCGCGCGCTCGCCGCTACCTCGGGACTCGAACGGACCGCGGATCGCGCCGGCGAACGACCGCGCGTGGGTGGATCCGCGCCGCGGCCTCGGCGCACCTGCCCTGTGCCAACCCGCATGCCTTGGACTTCGCTGCGCTGCGCCTGGCGGATTGGATTCTCGCCATTTTCGACACCGGCACAGGTACGCTGCTCGTCCGCCGACTCGTCCCGATCGTCTCGGCACAAACGTCGCCCAGCGGTCACGCTCAGCGCGTCGGCCGACGACCAGAGCGCACTCGACGCCCGATGGCGGAGGCATACCGCCCCGGGCTCCGACGCAGAGGAGAATCCCTATGTTCACCGTGCTCCGCGACGAGCGCGGAATCCCGCTCGAGCTCGTCACCGTGGCGATCGGCTGGGACCCCGCCGCGCACCGGCGCTTCTTCGGCCGGCGCGAGGAGATCGATCTCAACGTCGCGGCTCTGCTCTTCGCCACGGGCCGGCTGGTCGACGTCGTGTACCACGAACAACTCAACTCCACGGACGGGTCGGTCCGGCTGCACGGCGACAGCATCACCGGTGAGGGGTCGGGCGACGACGAGATCATCAGCGTCGACTTGTCCCGGCTCGCCACGGAAGTCACGACAGTGCTGTTCCTCGTCACCTGCTACACCGGCCAGAGTTTCGAGCGGATCGCGAACGCCTACTGCCGGGTGATCGACACCGCCGCGGGCACCCAGCTGGCCCGCTACGACCTCACCGGCGGCGGCGCGCACACCGGCCTGGTGCTCGGTCGAGTGCGTCGCACCGACGGCGGCTGGCAGTTCGAGGGGATCGGCAGAGGAGTGCGGGCCCGGCATCCGGTCGAAGCGATCGGGCAGATCGGCGACTACATCGATCCGTCCTGAAGCGATTTCGTCTGCGGCCCAACCGCTTCGGAACGCGGCGTGATCTCCGATCGCACGGGTGACCCACCTCCGTACGTCCCGAGCCCGCGGGGCGCGATCCCCGCGGAGGCGTCCGATTGGAATGCGGCCGCGCGGGTAGTCGCCCTGCAGGAGGTGCGACATGCCGAAGGAGGTCTCATGACCGGAACGACACCGACCCGCCCGCCAGCGAATTCACGGTCGGTCGCCGAGTTGGTGGAGGACGCCACCGCACAGCTGTCCCGGCTCATCCGCGACGAACTCCAGCTCGCCCGCGTGGAGATGCGGCAGAAGGGCAAACAGTTCGGGCGCGGAGCGGGCCTGGCGGGGGTCGCCGCGCTGCTGGCGTTCTACGGCGGGGCGGCGTTGGTCGCCGCGGCGGTGCTCGGGCTCACCGAACTGCTGCCGGGGTGGGCTTCGGCGTTGATCGTCGCGGGCGCGCTGCTCGTGGTCGCGGCGATCCTCGGATTATCCGGAAAGAAGAGCGTGGAGACCGCCACCCCGCCGATACCCCAGGAAGCGGTCGAGGGCGTGCGCGAGGACATCGAAGTGATCAAGGACAGGAGGCGAGGATGAGCGACAGCCGATCGCAGGCCGGCAGGCCCGCCGACGACGTCGCGGCGCTGCGGCGCGACCGCGATCAGGCCAGAGAAGACCTCGGCAGGACGGTCGAGGAACTCGGCCACAAACTCGACGTGCCCGCCCGCGGCAAGGAAAAGGCGCACGACGCCGTCGAGGCGACCCAGCACGCGGCGTCGGAGGCGGCGCTCGCCGTCACGGAGAAGGCTCAGCAGGCCCGGACGGCCGCCGCGGGCCTCGCCCACCGTGCGGTGGAGGCGACACCGGAGCCGGTGGCCGTACGCGGCAAGCAGGCCGGTGCAGCGTTGCGCGCGCATCCGATCCCGGCCGCCCTCGGCGCCGCGGTGATCACGGCACTGGTGTGGCAGATCGCACGGAGGCGGCGATGAAGACGCTCTACAAGCCACTCGGCATGGTGATCAGCGTGCTCGGTGGCCTCGCGGCGAACGCGGTGTTCACCAGGGTATGGAGTCGGATCAGCGGCGAACAGCAAGCACCGACATCCACCGCGCGGGATTACTCGTGGCGCGAAGTGCTCTTCGCCGCTGCCCTGCAAGGCGCCATCTTCGGGCTGGTCAAGGCTGCGATCGATCGCGCCGGCGCGACGGGCTACGAATCACTCACCGGCACTTGGCCCGAATAGGGACGATGATGCGATAACCGCGCCTCGCCGGCTGGAATCCACTGCCGCCGCCGTGATTCGGCACTCTCGGAGTAGCCGGATCCCGGCGGCGGTCGTGCGTTGTCCGGCCGTCGATCCTGCGTATGGATACTCCCTCACTCCTGAGATGGTGGCCGAGCTGCGGTCATGACACGAGAGCCGTTCTCGGGTGTGGCGATCGGTATTCGCTGCAGTCCCAAGCGTTTCCCGCAGCCCGCCCGGTTCGACCGGTACGAATCGCGGAGCGCAGGGACTCACCGCCCCCCCCCCGGTTCCGGACGCGATCGACCCATCGCTGCCGCCCGTTGTGTGACTTGTCACCGGGTCGAGAACCGGCTCGCAACCTCGGTCTCCCCTCCTGTGCCCGGTTCGTGTTCACGGTGACGCATTCGCAGGCATGCCGCATCTTTGCCACAGCGACGAGTACTCGGGCGTCCACTTCACAACCGGCGTCCGTCCCCCTCTGGAACGGTGACACGCCCCCTTCCGATGCGGGATGAGGCGCACAGCGTGATTGCCGCGCGGCAGGATGGGGTAAGTTGACCGCGGAATGCTCGCTCTCTGCGCCGCGCCTGTGCGCAAGAGACGCGAACCGGAGCGGGAGGTCGACGTGGCGCACTGCCGAGGACGCGTCGCTGGCACGGGAGGTGGATTGTGAGTTCCGATAGCGCGCCCCGAGCGCTGGAGGTCGAGGTGCGGTCGTCGGAGGACACGGCGATCGTGACCGTGCACGGCGAGATAGACATGGCGTCCGCGCCACGCTTGCAATCGGCGCTCGACGAGGCGCTGCGCGACACACCGGCCGCGGTTGTGGTGGACATGTCGAACGTCGGGTTCCTCGGCTCCGCGGGGCTGAGCGTCCTGCTGGCGGCTTCGGAGGCCACCGGCTCGCGCGGCTTGCGCGTGGTCCCCAGTGACGCGGCGCGCAGGCCGATCGAGGTGACCGCGCTGGACCGCTTGCTCACCGTGTTCGACTCGGTCGAGGACGCGCTCGCGGTGGACGAGACCCAGTCACCGAGCTGAGCCTCGGCACCGCATCGGTGCAGTACAGAGCCCGCCACGGTTTCGACCTCCGGTCGCCGGGTATGTGCCCGGTCGTCGGCACCGTGCCGATCTGAGCGCACCGGGAGGAGGCCGTATGGCAGACAACCGCGAACACCGACTGGTGGGAGTGCCCGCGGTAGCGGCACTGGCGGATCTCGGATTCGCCTCGGTCGCCTCGGGCGTCATCGCGCGGCGTCGGCCGGTGCTCGGCTTGCTCGAACGCACCGGCGCCGATTCCCGGGCGATCGAGCGCGTGCGGCAGTTGCGGCGCGAGTTCGGGGCGGGACCGGTCGAGCTCGTGGTGCCAGGCCGCCGGATCGTCGTCGTTCTCGACCCGCAGGACGTCGGGCGGGTGCTGGCCGACGCGCCGGCCCCTTTTCATCCCGCCAATCGTGAGAAGCGGGCCTCGCTGCGCCAGTTCCAGCCGCACGGCGTCCTGCTGTCCGACGGGCCGATCCGCGACCAGCGCCGCGCCGTGAACGAGGCCGCGCTGGACTCCGCCGAGCCGCTGCACCGTCTGGCCGGGCCGTTCGCGGAGGCCATCGCGGAGGAGGCGCGCGAGATGATCGTGTCGGCCCTGCACCGCGGCCACCTGGACGCGCGGCAGTTCACCACGCAGTGGTGGCGGCTGGTCCGGCGGATCGTGCTCGGGCTGCGGGGACGCGACGACACCGTCCTCACCGACGAGTTGTCCCGGCTCCGCTCGGCGGGCAACTGGTCGTTCCTGGCGCCTGCGCATCGCAGGCAGCGCGATCAGTTCACCAACCGGTTATATCGCCACGTGGAGT
This sequence comes from Nocardia sp. CY15, assembly GCF_009829295.1. Lineage (NCBI taxonomy): Bacteria > Bacillati > Actinomycetota > Actinomycetes > Mycobacteriales > Nocardiaceae > Nocardia > Nocardia sp. CY15. The sequence goes on along the minus strand of NZ_VUOT01000012.1, from coordinate 113,393 downwards.
CCGCTCCGCCGGACAGCCTCGCCGGTGCGCTGGCCGCGGTGCCCGCGGGCGGCGCCACCGATCCGGTCGGGCAGATACCGCACTGGTTGTTCGCCTTCGACGCGGCGGGCATCGCGCTCAGCCGCGCGCTCGCCGTGCTGACCACCCATCCCGAGCATCACGCCAGGGCGCTCGCCGACGCCGTCGACCCGGAGCGTGCCGACCTGCGCGGCTACCTACGCGCCTGCGTGCTCGAATCGGTGCGGCTGTGGCCGACCACGCCCATGCTGCTGCGGGACATCACCGCCGACACCCAGTGGCGCGACGGCGACGAGCGCTTCACCATCGCGGCGGGCGCCGCCCTGATGATCGCGGTCCCGGCGTTCCACCGGGATCCCGATCTGCTGCCGTTCGCCGACCAATTCGTCCCGGAGATCTGGCTGGACGGCCGCGCGGAGCAGTACCCACAACTCGTGCCGTTCAGCGCGGGTCCGGCCGACTGCCCCGGCCGCAATCTGGTGCTGTTCGTCACCAGCACGCTACTCGCGCACTTGCTGACCTCCGCCGACTTCCGGCTGCGGTCCACGCCGCGGCCCAACCCGGACGCACCGCTGCCGGTGGCGTTGAACAACTTCGGGCTCGACTTCACTGTCGAGCCGTGTATGACACAGGCTGGCTAGTTCGTCCATCGCGGAAGCGACACTTCCGCGATAGCTGTCATGATCTAGCGATGCTGGAAACCTCCGCACGTCTGTTGCGGCTGTTGTCGCTGCTGCAGCTCCGGCGCGACTGGCCCGGGCCCGCGCTGGCCGACAGGTTGGGCGTGTCCACGCGCACTGTTCGGACCGACATCGAGCGGCTGCGGACGCTCGGCTACCCCGTCCACGCGACGCCGGGTGTCGCGGGCGGGTACCGGCTCGGGTCCGGATCGGCGCTGCCGCCGTTGCTGCTGGACGATGACGAGGCCGTCGCGGTGACGATCGGGCTGGTCACCGCCGCCAACGGGGCGATCACCGGCATCGAGGAGATGGCGGTGCGCGCGCTGGCGAAACTGCAGCAGGTGTTGCCGTCTCGATTACGGCACCGGGTCGAGGTGCTGACGGCCGCCACCGTGCACGTGCCCGGCGACGAGGAGTCGACCGTGGACGCGGCGGTGCTCACCGCGGTCGCGGGGGCGATCAGAGCGAGCGAGCGATTGCGCTTCGACTACGAAAGCCATTCCGGCACACCGTCCAGCCGGGATGTCGAACCGCACCGGATGGTGCACTGGGGGCGCCGCTGGTACCTCGTCGCCTGGGATGTGGAGCGCGGCGACTGGCGTACTTTCCGTGTCGACCGGATCATCCCGAAGATCCCGAACGGGCCACGATTCACTCCCCGTGCCCTGTCCGAAGAGGAGATCGCCGAGCGAGTCCGGCGCGGAGTGGGCACGGCCACCTGGGCCTATCGCGCCCGGGTACGGATGGCCGCCCCGGCGGAGGTGATCCGGGCCCGCATGCCCGCGGCGGTGGAGGTCGAACCGGACGGGCCGGATCACTGTGTCGCACATGTGGGTTCGGATTCGCCCCGGATGCTGACGCTGTATCTCGGTCTGGCCGACGTCGAATTCGAGGTCCTGGACTCCCCGGCCCTGGCCGAGCATCTGGTCGCCACCGCAGCGCGTTTCCGGCGGGCGGCGGGACGGCAATAGCACGCGGCCGCGCCCGGCGCGAGCGCCGAGCGCGGCCGATGCCGCCGACTGGCGGATCAGTCCCGCACCTACCGGCTCGCGCCCGCGGCGGCACCGATGAGTCCGCCGACCACGCAGCCGGGGAACACCCCGACAACGAAGAAGACGAGGCCGATCAGCGCCCCGACGGCACAGCCGATCGCCACACCGCCCAACGTGGCCGCCGCGTCACCGATGAACCGCGGCGCACCCGGCTCCGGAATCGCGGTGCCGACCGGCGTCAAGGTCAGCGTCGTCCCGGCCGCATCGATGTGGGGAGCCACCCCGACCTGCTGGCCGAACATGGACTGCAGGGTTGTCGGCACCGTCGTCACCACCGCACCGTCGGGCCCCAGCACCGCGATGCCGTCCGGCGTGCGGGCGAACGTACCGGAAGCGAGCGTGACCGCGGCGCTCGACCGGTCCGGCGCGACGGACGCGGTGTAGGCGACACCGCTGTGGTTCTCGCTCACCGCCGCACCATCGATCTCGGCTTGCCCAAATGCGGTCGCCGCGGTCACGCCGGTGGCGGCAATGGTCAGCAGCGTGGTCGCAACCAAATTCCTGAACTTCATGAGCCTTCCCATCCTCAGCAGATTCGATCTGTCGTTACCTGGGTACAGCCGTGAAACACTAGCGATTATAGACGTTCTGCATCACCATTTCCGGCAGTTGAAAATGCCCGAAATGTCTTGCCCGCCAGCACATCTCGTGCCGATCGAAGAGAACGGGAGAGCGACTGGAGGCTACTCCAGCTCGCCTTCGGCCTCCAGGTACACCTGACGCAACCGATCGAGCGTTTCCTGGTCGGGATGTTCCCACAGTTTCCGCTCGGCCGCCTCCAGCAGACGCTCGGCAATGCCGTGTAGCGCCCAGGGATTGGACTGCTCCATGAACTTCCGGTTCACGTCGTCGAAAACGTAGCTCTCCGTCAATTTCTCGTACATCCAGTCGGCCACCACGTTGGTGGTGGCGTCGTAGCCGAACAAGTAGTCGACGGTGGCCGCCATCTCGAACGCGCCCTTGTAGCCGTGCCTGCGCATGGCCTCGAGCCAGCGCGGATTCACCACGCGTGCCCGGAACACCCGCGCCGTCTCCTCCGACAGCGTCCGGGTGCGCACCGCGTCCGGACGGGTGCTGTCGCCGATGTAGGCTGCCGGGTTCTTGCCGGTCAGCGCACGCACAGTGGCGATCATGCCGCCGTGGAACTGGAAATAGTCGTCGGAGTCGGCGATGTCGTGCTCGCGGGTGTCGGTGTTCTTGGCCGCCACCGCAATCCGCCGATAGGCGCCGCGCATGTCCTCGGCGGCGGGCGCGCCGTCGAGGTCGCGCCCGTAGGCATAGCCGCCCCAGGCGGTGTACACCTGCGCGAGGTCGTCGTCGGTGCGCCAGCTCTTCGCATCGATCAACTGCAGCAGACCCGCCCCGTACGTGCCGGGTTTGGAGCCGAAGATGCGGGTGGTCGCGCGCCGCTGGTCGCCGTGTTCGGCCAGATCCGCCCGAGCGTGCGCACGCACGTAATTCGCTTCTTCCGGCTCGTCGAGGTCCGCCACCAGGCGGACCGCGTCGTCCAGCAGGGCGAGCACGTGCGGGAAGGCATCCCGGAAGAAGCCGCTGATGCGCACGGTGACATCGATGCGCGGGCGGCCCAGTTCCTCGAGCGAGATCACCTCGAGCGTGCTGACCCGGCGGCTCGCCTCATCCCAGACCGGCCGGACGCCCAGCAGGGCGAAGACTTCGGCGATGTCGTCACCCGAGGTGCGCATGGCCGAGGTGCCCCAGATCGACAGGCCCACCGATCGGGGGTATTCGTCGTGGTCGGCGCGATAGCGATCCAGCAGGGATTCCGCCATGGCCTGCCCGGTCTCCCAGGCCAGCCGGGACGGCACGGCTTTGGGGTCGACCGAGTAGAAATTACGTCCGGTCGGCAGGACGTTGATCAGGCCGCGCAGCGGCGAACCACTCGGCCCCGCCGGGATGAATCCGCCGTCGAGCGCGTGCAGCACCCGGTCGATCTCCACGCCGGTCTGGCGCAGGCGCGGCACCACCTCGATGGCCGCGAAGCGCAGCACGCGCCGAACCTCGGGGTTGTCGGTGATGCCGTCGACCGCGTCCGGCGACCAGCCCGCCGCCTGCAACGCCCCGACCAGCGTGCGGGCGCTGTCCTCGACCGCGTCCACGCGCTCGCGCGCCTCGCCGCCGGACTCGTCGAGGCCGAGGGCTTCGCGCAGGCCGGGCACGCTGCGCTCGCCGCCCCAGAGCTGGCGCGCGCGCAGCATCGCCAGCACCAGGTCGAGTTCGCTCTCTCCGGCGGGCGCCTGGCCGAGGACGTGCAGGCCGTCGCGGATCTGCACGTCCTTGATCTCGCACAGCCAGCCGTCGACGTGCAGCAGCATGTCGTCGAAGGAATCCTCATCCGGGCGCTCGGTGAGGCCGAGGTCGTGGTCCATCTTCGCAGCGCGCATCAACGTCCAGATCTGCTGGCGGATGGCGGGAAGCTTGGCCGGATCCAGCGCGGAGATGTTCGCGTGCTCGTCGAGCAGTTGCTCCAGGCGGGAGATGTCGCCGTAGCTCTCGGCCCTGGCCATCGGCGGGATCAAGTGATCGACGAGAGTGGCGTGCGCGCGGCGCTTGGCCTGGGTGCCCTCGCCCGGATCGTTCACCAGGAACGGGTAGATCAGCGGCAGGTCGCCGAGGGCGGCGTCGGTGCCGCAGGAGGCCGACATGCCGAGCGTCTTGCCGGGCAGCCATTCCAGGTTTCCGTGCTTGCCCAAGTGCACCATCGCGTCGGCACCGAATCCCTCGGGCGCGCTGAGCCAGCGATAGGCGGCGAGGTAGTGGTGGCTGGGCGGCAGGTCTGGGTCGTGGTAGATCGCGACGGGGTTCTCGCCGAAGCCGCGCGGCGGCTGCACCATGAGCACGACATTGCCGAAACGCAGCGCGGCGATGACGATCTCACCGGCCGGATCGGACGAGCGGTCGACGTACAGTTCACCCGGCGGCGGGCCCCATGCCGCCACGACGGCGGCACGCAGGTCCTCGGGCAGGGTGTCGAACCAGGCCGCGTAGGTCGCCGCGCCGATGCGAATCGGGTTGCCTTCCAACTGCTCGGCGGTCAACCAGTCGGGATCTTGGCCGCCGGCCGCGATCAGGGCGTGGATGAGGGCGTCGCCGTCTTGTTCGTCCAGTCCGGGCACCTCGCCGGGCGCGCCGAGATCGTAACCAGCGGCTCGCATTTCGGTGAGTAGACGGATCGCGCTCGCCGGGGTGTCCAGTCCGACGGCGTTGCCGATGCGGGCGTGCTTGGTCGGGTAGGCCGACAGCATGACGGCGACGCGCTTGCGCGCGGCGGGGATGTGGCGCAGCCTCGCGTAGCGTGTCGCGATGCCGGCGACGCGGGCGGCGCGCTCGGGATCGGGGACGTACGTGGACAGGCCGTCGGCGTCGAATTCCTTGAACGAGAACGGGACCGTGATGATTCGCCCGTCGAATTCCGGCACGGCGACCTGGGTGGCGACGTCCAGCGGTGACAACCCGTCGTCGTTGGCTTCCCATTGGTCGCGGCCGGTGGTCAGGCAAAGTCCCTGCAGGATGGGCACGTCCAGCTCGGCGAGTGCGCCGACGTCCCACGCCTCGTCCTCGCCGCCCGCCGACGCGGTGGCGGGCTTGGTGCCTCCGGCGGCCAGCACGGTGACCACCAATGCGTCGGCGCGGCGCAGGATCGCCAGCAACTCGGGTTCGGCGGTGCGCAGTGACGCGCAGTACAGCGGCAGTGCTCGCGCGCCGGCCTGTTCGATCGCGGTGCACAGGGCTTCGATGTAGGCGGTGTTGCCGGCCAGATGCTGTGCGCGGTAGTAGATCACCGCCACGGTCGGCCCATCGGCCCGATCGGCGGCGACCCGGTCCAGTTCGCCCCAGCTGGGCAGCTGGACCGGCGGCTCGAAGCCGTGGCCGGTCAGCAGCACGGTGTCGGACAGGAAATTGTGTAGCTGGCGCAGGTTCTCCGGGCCACCGGCGGCGAGGTAGTTGTGCGCGTCGGCCGCGACGCCGCCCGGCACGGTGGAGCATTCCATCAGCTCGGCATCCGGAGCGAGCTCACCGCCGAGGGCGACCAGCGGAATCCCGCTCGCGCGCAGCGCCTCCAGCCCGTCTTCCCAGGCCCGTTTGCCGCCGAGGATGCGCACGATCACCAGATCGGCGCCGTCGAGCAGGCCGGGCAGGTCGTCGACCAGCAGGCGAGCCGGATTCCCCCATCGGTAGTCGGCCCCGCTGGCGCGGGCACTGAGCAGATCGGTGTCGGACGTGGACAACAGCACTATCACGGGTGGCAGCCTTCCTCGGGTGACGCGCCCATCGGGGGTTCGCTGCTCGCCGGGGAGGGTCTGGCTTTTCTACAGTGGCGCGACCGCACCGGACTTCCACCGGTTTCCTCGTCGTCCGCCGAGCACGCCGAGCCTACCTGCCGTCCCGATCGGCTTCGTCCACGTGTCCGGCCGGCTCGGCCGCGCGGCGGTCACGGTCGCTCGCGCGGGCGGCCAAGAAGTCGTCCACGAGCCGCGCACAGTCGGCCGGGGTGGTGGGGCCGAGGCCGACCAGCCTGGCGAAGACGATCGGACCGACGAGCTGGGTCAACGCATGCGTCACGTCGAACTCGCCGAGTTGCCCGCGCACCTCCGGATCGTCGAAGAGCTGGTCGAAGGGCTGGCGATACTGCTCGATGAGCCGCTGACGAAGCGACGTGAACGCCGGGCCCGCGCCGGACTCGCCGCGTTCACCGGTAGCCAGCCACGCCAATGTGGACGTCTGCAGCGGAGCCTCGTCGACGACCGCGGCCTGCCTGCTGAGCATTTCGGTCAGACGCTGCCGTAGCGGACCGGCGGGCGGCGCCTCGATGACCGGAGGAAGCAGGCGCTCGAGCGTGGCGGCGCGCAACTGCATGGCGTTGTCGAAATGCCGGTACAGCGTGGTGCGCGCGACTTTGGACATCGTCGTGACCGCCTCGACGGTGACCGCTTCCAGCCCACCGGCTTGGAGCAGGGCGGTCGCGGCGTCGAGCAGCCTGGCTCGGGAACGCAGCTTGCGCGGATCGACATCGTCGTCGCGAGCGGAGTCGTGCGGCATCGGGTCGGCGGCACCGGTCATGGAACGAACATTCCTCCTTCCGCGACGCCTATCGCCACCTGGCCCACTTATGCTACTGATAGTAGCGTAGCGATACTGTTGGTTTCCTTTTTGGGGAGGCGTCATGGAATCCACCGCGACACGGTTGTCCGCCGCCCAGCGGTGGATGTTGGCGATATCCTGCTCCGCCGTGGCCCTGGTGGTCGCGTCGATGGCGGCCCTGTACACCGCGCTGCCCGAGATCGCCGCCGCGACCGGAGCCAGTCAGCAACAGCTGACCTGGGTCGTCGACGGGTACACCCTCGCGCTGGCCTGCCTGGTGCTTCCGGCGGGCGCGCTCGGCGACCGGTACGGGCGGCGGGCGATGCTGATCATCGGGCTCTTCGTGTTCGCGGCCGCCTCCGCGGCGCCGCTGCTGCTGGACACACCCGGCTGGCTGATCGCGACGCGGGCGGCGGCAGGTGCGGGCGCCGCCCTGGTCATGCCGTCGACGCTGTCGCTGATCACCGCCGGGTTCCCGGAATCCCGCCGGGCGTACGCCGTGGGGCTGTGGGCGGGTGTCGCCGGTATCGGCGCGGTGCTCGGCATCCTCGGTTCCGGTCTGCTGCTGGAGCCCTGGTCCTGGGTCTCGGTCTTTCTCGCCATGGCCGTAGCGGGACTGTTGCTGATGATCGCCGGGTTCACTGTGCCGGAGTCGGTGGACCGGACTCGCCCGCGGATCGACCTGTGGGGGGCGGCGACGGCTGCCGTCGCGGTGGGATTGCTCGTCGTGGCCGCGATCGAGGCGCCCGAGCGCGGCTGGCTGGATCCGGTGGTGATCGCCATGGCCGTCGCGGCGGTGCTGGCGGGGGTGGTGTTCGTGACGGTCGAGTCACGGGTGGCGCACCCGCTGCTGGATGTGCGGTTGTTCGCCGATCGGGGGTTCGGCTCCGGTACCGCGGCGGTGATGGTGCAGTTCCTGGTGTCCTTCGGCGCCTTCCTCCTGATGGTCCAGTTCCTTCAGCTGATTCTCGGGTATGGGCCGCTGACGTCGGCTTTGGCGATGGCGCCGATGATGGTGCCGATGGTGGCGGTCTCGGTCGTGGCGCCGCGGCTCGCCGAGCGGGTCGGGTTGCGGTTGCCGATCGCCTCCGGGCTGGCGATCATCGCCATCGCGCTGCTCGCGATGTCCAGGATCGACACCCACACCACCTACCTCGATCTGGTCTGGTCGTTGCTGGTGATGAGCACGGGCGTCGGCTTGTGCACCGCGCCGGCGACGGCGGCGATCATCGCGGGCACCCCGGTGGAGAAGCACGGCGTAGCGGCGGCGGTGAACGACGCGGCGCGCGAAGTCGGCGCGGCCGTCGGCATCGCCATCTCGGGCAGCGTCTTGGCCGCGGGGTACAGCGACCGCATCGCGCCTGCCCTGCCCCGGTTGCCCGAACCGATCCGCGAACCGGTCGGCGACTCGCTGGCCGCGGCGTTGCAGGTGACCGAGCGGATGGGGCCACAAGCCGCACCGCTGGCCGAGTTCGCCGAGACCGCATTCGTCCACGGAGCGCAGCAATCCGCGCTGGCGCTGGGCATAGTCACTCTCGTCGCCGCAGTCCTCATCGGCGTGTGGGCGCCGGGACGCTCACACGCGAAAACGAAACCCGCGCGCGCTCGGCAGGAAGCGGAACCGGCCACCGCACCGTGACGATCGCTCGTCGGTGACAAGGCGACCAGTCGTTCACGATACCGCCGCCGATCAGATCGCGGATCGCGAGCCCATTGCGCACCGATACGATCCGAAGTCGCGAGCGATGCCCGGACCTACACCAAGTCGGCGTTCCCGTCGATCACCTTGAGGTGGTAGTGGAACCGATTGACCCGCCACCCGTCCGCGGTGCGTTCGACGCCGAGGGAGTAGCTGCCGACGAACGTACGGGTCTTGCCCTCGACCGCGGCGTTCTTGACGTGCACCGCGATGGCGTCGGCGTGCACCCGCGCCGTGTCACCGTCCACATCGATGAGGTGATTACCGGACTGGTGGTGCACTTCGTCGAGGTCGGCCAGGCCGGTGCGCCAATCAGCGATGATGTCGGCCGCGGACCGCTCACCGACCGGCCCGCCGAAACCGCCGTCGAAATCCACCTTCGGCGTGAACACCTCGGCCGACAGGCCTTCCCAGCGTTTTTGATCGGTGTAGACGAACATCTTGGTGATCACATCGACGATGGCCAGCCGGTCTGCGAGGGCCGAGATTTCGGACATACGCCGACCTTAGTCGTCGCTTCGGTCCGAGGTCTTGCGGACCACCCCGCCCAGGAGCACCAGCTTGGTGGCCGGAAGGTCCTCCTCGAGCCACTGTTGCAGGGGGACTACGCCGGGATCGATCATGTCGAAGCCCTCGAAGAACGATTCGACTCGGGCGGGGGAGCGATACGCCACCTGGGCCGAGGAGTTGGCGGTGTCCGACGACGACTGGTCGATGAAGTCCCGATCGCTGTCGTCGGAGCCGTGCGTGAATGCCAGATAGCTTCCCGGCGCCATGGCCGCACGGAGCCGGGCGACGATGTCGGCCGGGCCCTCGCCGTCCATCACGAAGTGCAGGACCCCGACCAACGTGATCGCCACCGGCTCATCGAAGTCGATGAACTCTTCGTGCCGCAGCCGGTCGAGAAGGTCGTCCGTACGGCGCACATCACCCAGCATCGCCGTCACGCCCTCCGCACCGGTCAGCAGGGCATTGCAATGCGCGTACACGACCGGGTCGAAATCGACGTACACCACCCGCGCCGACGGATCGATCTCGTGGACGACTTCGTGCACATTGGGCGAGGTCGGGATACCCGCGCCGAGGTCGATGAACTGCCGGATCCCGGCCTCCGCGGCGAACTGGACCGCGTGCACCAGGAATTTGCGACTGAACCAGGCGAGGGTCCGGGTGTCCGGGGCGATGGACAGCATTCGGTGCGCGACCGCCCGGTCCACTTCGTAATTGTCTTTGCCGCCGAGGAGATAGTCGTATACCCGGGCTGAATTCGGCAGGTTCGGATCGACGCCACGCGGTGCTCGCTCCATGCCGGACACCATACCTCCCCGATCTCGCTGATCGGGATCGTAACAAAAGTCATTGCCAGCCGCCCAGATTCGCTCCGGGGACGAAACGTGCGCACCAATTGACGTTGCGGGAGAGAAGGTCCGATGTCACTGCGCACAGGGGTGCACGAATTCAATCGTCCGTCGCCCCGCTCGCCGCGAGCAATTGGGCTCGGGCCATGAGTTCGTCCGCGACCGGGCGGGGACGGCGGCCGAGACCGCACGCGCAGGCGACTCCGTCGACCGGGCGCCCCAGCGCGTTCTCGATGACCCGCAATGTGTGCGACTGTTGCGAGGCGGTGGGTAGGTCGTGCACCAACCCGGCATAGAAATCCGTGCCCGCACCCAAGGACAACTCCGCCAGGGGCGCATAGAATTCGGCTTTCGTCGACGGTGGTATGTCACCTGCCGCCACGGGGCCGTGCACGAATTCCAGAGCGCGCCCCCGCGGCCAATGCCGGACGACGGAATTGGCCAGATCGACCAGGGGCCGCGCGTTCCGCAACCTTCCCCGGGCTTTGTTGCGCAAGCTGCCGAGGCAGAGGTGGACCCCGAAACGGGTTCCCTCCGGAGCGGCCGCGGCCAGCGCGGCGATTCCCTCCCCCAGCCCCAGCGCCCGATCGATCAGCCGGTGCAGCGGTTGCGTTTTCGACATGAGCACCAGCTCCGCGGTGGCCTCGAGCTGCACGACAATGTCGTCGCCTGCCAGCTCCCGCATGGCCGTGATGTCGCGCACGGTGGCGTCGAAGAATGCCCGGCGATGCCGCCGCACGCCTGATGCCCCCATGGCGATGAACGTCAACGTGAAGTCGGTCGGCATGCCGATCTGGAGCGCGAGATCGGGCAGCTCCCGCTCGCCGCGGAGCTCACGGAGGAGGGGCAGCGCCTCTTCGGCCTCGCGGAGATATCCGAGATCCAGGCCCGCGCCGGACAATTCGGTGCCGCGCGGGGCGCGATGGATCGTCCGCTCCCGGCTCGAGCGCCACGATCCGGGCTTCTTCACCGCCAGGACACCTCGGGCGACCAGGTCTTCGATGATGGGCTGAATGTAGAACTCGTAACGGCGCGTCTCTCCGGTGGGCAGGGTATGTAATCGCGCCCCAGCGCTGTCGAGCATGGCCCGCATCGCCACTTCCGTGCTCTCGGCCGGAAAACTACCGACGAAATGCACCGCCCGGGTATCCGCCCCTTGTCTCGTCGACCCCACGTCCCCGCGCTCCTTGTTCACCGCTCGTCCCGGACATTCACCCTCCGGACGCGATCTCGTTGCGTCCGAGTGCACGCTCGGCGGCACCAACTATGTGATAGCCACGGAAAATTATGTGGGGTATCGGCGTTCGCCGGGTAGTCAGGCGCGCTACCGACCCCCGGGCTCGGGCGGGTCGCAGGCCACCGTGTTCTCCATCATGATCTACGACACCCCCGAAGACCTCGACAAGCAATGCGGGTCTCGACAGCTGATACCGCTTCGCCGCCGCCCCGAGTTGGGTTGCGCCCTCTCGACGCCGCTCGTTCGAGGTCGTCGGACCGGAGCGATCGACGACGTCACCGAGTTCCTTCTCGCCATGCCGACACCGGCCCGCGAACATAGTGAAACAGCCTGATGGGAACGAGTGACGGTCCAGCTGGCCAGGACCCGAGCGGGGATGTGCGTGGGCGAAAGGTATTGCGCGCCATTATTTTCGCGCATAGCCTGCGTCGCGTGCGAACCTCGCTACGGTCGATCGCCGCGTCCGCGGCGGCGCTCCTGCTCTGCCTGACACCCGGCGTGGCCTATGCCGAGGATGATCCGGGTCGCTGCGAATCGTTGTCCATCCCCGTCCCACTGGGCGTGATGGCCGGTTCCCTGTGCACTCCCACGGCACACGCGACCGACACCGTCATGGTGCTCATCGCGGGATCCAATTACAACCACACGTACTGGGACTTCCCTTACGCACCCGAGACCTACAGTTTCCGGCGCGCGATGAATGCCGCGGGGATCGCGACGCTGGTGGTCGATCGGCTCGGCAACGGCGCGAGCACGAGACCGCCGAGCACGCAGGTCACGGCGTCGGTCTCGGCTCGCGCCCTGCACGACATCGTTCAGGCCCTGCGCCGAGGGCTGGCGGGCGCGCCGCCGTTCGGCACAGTCGTCACCGGCGGTCATTCGCTCAGCTCGGGTATCGACGTCTTGGAGGCCAGCACGTACCAGGACGTCGACGGCGTGCTGCTCACCGGCTTCTCCCACGCTCTCGATGTGGCCGAAGTCCTCGGCGTGATCTCCACCTACCACCAAGCCGCCCAGGATCCGCGATTCGCCGCGGGCGGATACGATCCCGGTTATCTGACGACCCGGCCCGGTACCCGCGCGGGCAATTTCTTCGCGCCCGAGACGGCCGATCCCGAAGTTCTCGCCGTCGACGAGGCGACCAAGGAAGTGTTCTCGCCGATGGAGTATCCCGATGGCCTGACCTCCACCATCCCGCCGATGACCAACTTCATCGACGTCCCGGTCCTGGTCGTCGACGGCAGCCTGGACCGGCTCTCCTGCGGCCCCGGGTACGCGGTCTGCGCGAACGCCGAGACATTGCACGCCGCCGAAGCGCCGTTCTTCGGCCCGGCCGCCCAGCTGCGCACCTATGTGCTGCGCGACAGCGGCCATTCGGTCAATCTCGCGCGGAACACCGCCGAGTATCGGGCCGCCGTCATCGATTGGGTGCGGACGATCGCGGCGTAACCGGCCGTTCGCCGCGCCCGGCGCGTCCGTAGGCTGGGATCGTTATGACACGACGTGCTCCTGATTCCTGCCCGGGTGTGTTGCGGTTGCACGACGCGGCCGACGGGCCGCTCGCGCGAATCCGGGTGCCCGGCGGGCGCCTGGGGCCCGTGCAGGTGCAGACGCTGGCGGAGGCCGCGCACGATCTCGCGGACGGGAACATCGAGCTCACCTCACGGGGAAACGTCCAGTTGCGCCAGGTGCGCGACGCCGGGGCACTGACGGACCGGCTGGCCGCCGCGGGCCTGCTGCCGAGCAGCACGCACGAACGGGTGCGCAATATCATCGCCTCGCCGCTGTCCGGCCGGATCGGCGGCTCGGCGGACGTGCACCCGCTGGTTCCCGTGCTGGACGCGGGCTTGCGCGCGGCGCCGCGGCTGGCGCAGCTTCCCGGCCGAGTGCTGTTCACCCTCGACGACGGGCGCGGTGACGTCAGCGGACTCGGCGCCGACATCGGCGTGCACGCGGTCGGGAGGGACGAGTTCGCGTTGTTGCTGGCAGGCGGTGACAGCGGCGTGCGGGTGGCCGCCGCCGACGCGGTCGATGTCATGCTCGCCGCCGCCCACGGGTTCCTGCGACTGCGGGGTGACGACGCGGGCCGCTGGCGGCTGCGCGACATCGAACGGGGCGCCGAACGCGTCGTCGATCTCCTCGGCCTGTCTCCCGGCGCCGAGCGGCTCCACTTCTGCCCGCCCCGGAGCATTCCGATCGGATGGCTCGAGCAGGACAACGGACTGGTCGGTCTCGGCGCCGGTGTGCGCCTCGGGTCCCTGCCCGCCCGTACGGCCGAGTTCCTCGCGGCGGTCGAGCGACCGGTCTTCCTCACGCCGTGGCGCAGTCTGGTGGTCACCGACCTGGAGGAATGGGCCGCCGAGCAGGTCGTGCGCGTGCTCGCCCCGATGGGCTTGATCTTCGACGCCGACTCGCCGTGGCTGCTGGTCAGCGCCTGCGCCGGGCAACCGGGCTGCGCGAAGTCGCACACCGACGTCCGAGCCGACGTCGCCGCGGCGATCGACACGGGCCGCGTGCTACCCGCCCGAACCGAGCAGGCCGAGTCGCCGGTTTCCGGAACCTCCGCGGGCCAAGATGTCCCGCAGGCGATGCCCCCAACAGACGTCGCGGTGGCCGGGCGTCAGCATTGGTCCGGCTGCGCTCGCCGCTGCGGCCGGCCCCAAGGGGAGGTCACCGATATCGTCGCGACAGATGAGGGCTATCGCGTCGACTGACTCATCCGCGCTGCCCAGGCACCTCACCCGCCATGGATCTCGAGGGTGCAGCATTTGACGGAGCCCCCGGCCTTGAGCAGCTCGGACATCTCGATGCCGACCGGATGGTAGCCACGCGCGCGCAGGGCTTCGCACAAGGCGGTGGCGGCGCTGCTGAGGAAGACGTTGAAACCGTCGCAGACTCCGTTCAACCCGAGTACCGCCGCGTCCGCGTGGGTGGCCACGATCGCATCGGGATAGAACTCGGCGAGCACCGCGCGTGCCGCCGGGCTGAAGGCGGCCGGATAGTAGGCAATGGTGTCGCTCAGTGGAAGCAGCACCGTGTCCAGGTGATAGAAGCGCGGATCGATCAGTTCCAGTGAGACCACGGGAAGACCGAAATGCCGCGACACCTCCTCGTGCGCGGCCGGGGAGCTGCGGAATCCCATACCGGCCAGAAGCCGATCACCGACGAGGAGGAAGTCGCCTTCGCCTTCGTTGCATTCCTCGGCCGCCACCAGCTCCGGCAAGCCGTATCGGGCGAACCAGGCGTGGTAGGCCGGGCCTTCCGCAGCACGTTCCGGGTGGGTGAACCGGGCCGACATGGCGCGGTTTCCGACGATCAGCCCGCCGTTGGCGGCGAACACCATGTCGGGCAGACCCGCCACACCGGGGACCACTTCCACGGTGTGCCCGTACTCGGCGTAGGTGGCGCGCAACGTTTCCCACTGCTCGACAGCCAGCGCGCGGTCGACGGGCTCGGCGGGATTCATCCATGGATTGATGGAGTAGACGACGTCGAAGTGATCGGGACGGCACATCACGAACTTGCGCGGCGACGAACGGCGGACGGCGGACTCGGCGGGGAGGGTGGCTACAGAAGTCAACGGAACTCCCGGAGATCAGCGGGGACTTTCGGCTGATATGAAGGTAAGTCGCCTAGTATTGCGCCAGAAACAACGATTCGTTGTGCATCTGCCCAGAAAAGCGATGATTCGTTGCGGAGGAGGAGAGAAGGTGTGACGTGGACGACCTCGACCGGCGGATCCTCGAACAATTGCTGAGGAATGCCCGGGCTTCGTTCCAGGAGATCGGCGGCGTGGTGGGACTGTCCGCGCCCGCGGTGAAGCGGCGCGTCGACCGGCTGGTCGCCGCCAAACAGATCACCGGGTTCACCGCGCTGGTCAATCCCGCGGCGCTGGGCTGGAAGACGGAGGCGTACGTCGAGGTGTACTACCGCGACAACATCTCCCCTACCGAACTCAAACGCAGCTTGGACCCGATCCCGCAGGTGGTCGGTGTGTGGACGATCGCGGGCGAGGCCGACGCGCTGGTGCACGTCATGGCCACCGACATGGCCGAGATCGAGGTGACCGTGGAACGGATCCGGGAGAACGCGCGGGTCGGGCGTACCCGCAGCGCCATCGTCATGTCACGGATTCTCGAGCGTCCCCGGACCTGATCCGGCGGCGCTCGGGCGCCCGGTATCCGGCGGCTCGGGCGGCCATGCGACGCGCCCGACCCGGACCGACCTGTCCGGACCCGCACCCATATGGTGGACCGCATGTCCGACGTACGTGCCAGCTACCTGACCGACGGGGCCGAGATCTACCGTCGCTCGTTCGCGACGATCCGCGCCGAAGCCGATCTGAGCGGATTCCCGCCGGACGTGGCACAGGTCGTGGTGCGGATGATCCACGGCTGCGGTCAGGTGGATCTCGCCGCGGACGTTGCCTTCTCACCCGGTGTCGTCGCCTCGGCACGAGCGGCGCTGCGCGCGGGCGCGCCGATTCTGTGTGACGCGACCATGGTCGCCTCTGGCGTGACCAGGAAACGACTGCCTGCCGACAACGAGGTGCTGTGCACCCTCGCGGATTCGCGCGTGCCGGAGCTGGCCGCGGCCAAGGGCACGACCCGCTCCGCCGCCGCGCTCGAGCTGTGGCGCGACCGTCTCGACGGCGCCGTCGTCGCGATCGGCAACGCACCAACGGCGCTGTTCCATCTGCTCGACCTCCTGGACGCGGGAGCGCCCCGGCCCGCCGCCGTGCTCGGCATCCCGGTCGGGTTCGTCGGGGCGGCCGAATCGAAAGACGCGCTGATCGAGTTCGGCGGCGTCGAATACCTCACGGTGCGCGGCAGGCGTGGCGGTAGCGCCATCACCGCGTCCGCGCTGAACGCGATTGCGAGCGAACAGGAATGAGCACTCCGGGCAAGCTGTGGGGCGTCGGACTCGGTCCGGGTGATCCGGAACTGGTGACGGTCAAGGCGGCCAACGTGATCGGCGCGGCCGACGTCGTCGCGTTCCACAGCGCCCGCCACGGCCGCAGCATCTCCCGCCGCATCGCCGCGCCGTACATGCGGCCGGGCCAGCTGGAGGAGCATCTCGTCTACCCGGTCACCACCGAGACCACCGACCACCCCGGCGGTTACCAGGGAGCGATCGACGAGTTCTACGAAGAGGCCGCCGAGCGGCTGGCCGCGCATCTGGCCGCAGGCCGCTCCGTCGCGCTGCTCGCCGCGGGCGACCCGCTGTTCTACAGCTCGTACATGCACATGCACCGGCGGCTGGCCGATCGGTTCGACGCCGAGATCATTCCCGGCGTCACCTCGGTCAGCGCGGCGTCCGCAGCGCTGGGTACGCCGCTGGTCGAGGGCGAACAGGTGCTCACCGTGCTGCCGGGCACCATGCCGGTCGAGGAGCTCACCCGGCGGCTGCGCACGACCGACGCGGCCGCGATCATGAAACTGGGACGCACCTATCCCGGTGTGCGTCAGGCGCTTTCGGATTCCGGCCGGCTGGCGGGCGCCTACTATGTGGAGCGCGCGAGCAGCACCGACCAGCGCGTACTGCACGCCGGAGCGGTCGATGACACGGAGGTGCCGTACTTCGCCATCACCCTCGTGCCCGGCCCCGAGCCGACCACCCCACTACCCCGCCTCGAGCCGGATCCCATCGCGGATCAGCGGATTCACGAGACGGACACGACCGACCGCGCCGGTGAGGTCGTGGTCGTGGGGCTGGGTCCCGGCGCAGCGGAGTGGACCACCGACGAGGTGCGCGCGGCCTTGGCGGACGCCACCGATCTGGTCGGCTACACCACCTATCTGAACCGGGTCCCCGAGCGTGCGGGCCAACGTCGTCATGCCAGCGACAACCGCGTCGAGTCCGAGCGCGCGGCCATGGCCTTGGATCTGGCCGGACGCGGCGCACGGGTCGCGGTCGTCTCCTCGGGTGACCCCGGGGTCTTCGCGATGGCGGCGGCGGTGCTCGAGGAATCCGCGGACCCGCGGTGGCGTACCGTGCCGGTGCGCGTGCTGCCCGGCCTCACCGCGGCCAACGCGGTGGCCAGCCGGGTGGGCGCGCCGCTCGGGCACGACTACGCGATGATCTCACTCTCCGATCGGCTCAAGCCGTGGGAGGTGGTGGCGCAACGCCTTTCCGCTGTCGCCGCGGCCGACATGGCGATCGCTATCTACAACCCGGCGTCCTCGCAACGCACCTGGCAGGTGGGCGCGATGCGGGACCTGTTGCTCGAGCACCGCAAGCCCGATACTCCCGTCGTCGTCGGGCGCGACGTCGGCGGACCCACCGAATCGGTCCGGGTGGTGCAACTCGGCGATCTCGACCCCGACGAGGTGGACATGCGCACGCTGCTGATCATCGGCGCGTCCACCACCACGGCGCTCGAAACCGACCAGGGCATCCGGGTCTACACCTCCCGGCGCTACGGTCACGCGCGCGACGCGGCGACCGACGGCGCGTAGGATCGCCTGACGCACCGAAGATCGGAGGGACCTTGGCCGCGACACTGTCGGAGCTGACGCTGCGCGCCCGCGCCCTGGAGGCCAGGGCCACCGCGAGCGAACAAGCACTCGACGAGCAGGGCGACGTCCTCGGCGAACTCGCGGCGCTGACCAGGAAGGCGCTCGACGGCATCGGCCGGATCGATCGACGCGCGGAGACGATCGGCGAAGCCGCGGGCGAGCTTCGCCGCGATGTCGGCGATCTGCGTGAGAACGTGGGCGAACTGACCCGCAGGGTCACGGTGCTCGAACAAGGACAGGTCCGTTTGGAACAGGGTCAGGCGGCGCTGGCGCGCAGCCAAGCGCAGCTCGAACAAGGACAGGCACAGCTCGAACAGGGACAGGCGCGGCTGGAGCAGGGCATGGCGCGGGTGCTCGCCCAGCTCGGCAAGTTGACCGGCGACGCCTGACTCGAACCGTTCAGGTAATATTCCACTATGGAATGTTGAGAGCGAAGGGAGCAGTCGTTGACCAACACCGCGACCAGACTCAAGCCACTGAACTCGACAGCGGCGTCATTGCTCGGATTTCTGCACGAAGGGCCCATGTCGGGGTGGGATCTGGTCGCCGAGGCCCAAGACCGCATCGGCGATTTCTGGACGATCACGCAGAGTCAGGTCTACCGGGAACTCGCCACGATGGACGCGGCGGGACTCGTCGAGAAGGGTGAGACCGGAGCCCGGGAACGGACGCCCTACCACCTCACCGACGCGGGGCGCGAAGCGTTCCTGGAGTGGGTCGCCCGCGATCCGGGCGGGGAGACCATCCGGGTGCCGTTGCTGCTCACGCTCTCCTTCGGAGAGCATCTCGATCGCGATCGGCTCCACGGCATCGTCGCGGCCAACCGGGAAATCCATCAGGCGCGGCTCACGCGGTATCTCGCCCAGGATCCGGAGGGGATGTCGGCCTTCGCCCGCGCCACCCTGGATTTCGGAATCCGCTACGAGCGGGCGGTGCTGGAGTGGTTCGACCATCTGCCGGAGATACTCGACAGCTGACCATCCAGCACGCTGCCGGACAGCGCGTGAAACCCCGGAACGTCGGTCAGTCGCGACGAATCGGCCTCTCGCGCAGCCAATCCAGCGCCTGCGCCGCCGATTCCACGACCTGCGCCCCCTCTGGCATTGGTGGACGGTCGATGACGACAACCGGGATTCGCGCCGTGCGTGCGGCGACCAGTTTGGCTTCGGTCTGATCGCCGCCGCTGTCCTTGGTGACGAGCACGTCGATCCGGTGCTGGATGAGCAGTCGCGACTCGTCCTCGAACGCATACGGTCCACGGGCGAGGAGCAGTTCGTGGCGCGGCGGCAGTGCGCCCTCCGGCGGATCGATGGCACGGATCAGGAACCACTGCCTGGTCAGTCCCGCGAACGCGTCCACGCCCTGCCTGCCGATGGTCAGGAAGACACGTTCACCGATAGCCGCCGTCTGCGACGCGGCCGCGGCCAGATCGGGCACGCGAATCCAACGGTCCCCCGCCTGCCGCACCCACCCGGGCCGACGCAGGTGCACCAGCGGCACGCCCGACATCCGTGCGGCCGCCGCAGCATTGGCGCTGATACCCGCGGCGAACGGATGGGTGGCGTCCACCATCGCGGTCACATCGTTGGCCGCCAGCCAGGCGCGCAGCCCCTCGGCGCCGCCGAAACCGCCGATGCGGACCGCCCCTTCGGGCAGCAAGGGCGCACGCACACGACCGGCGAGCGAGGACACGATCTCGAATCCTCGCTCGCCGGTGGCGATGTGGGCCAGCTCCCGCGCTTCTCGGGTGCCACCCAGAATCAGAACTCTCAGGGCTGGCCGCTGAAGTAGGCGATGCCCGCGTTCAGCAGCGACGGCCCGCCCGCGACGGCGAGACCGATCAGCGCGCCGAGCACCGCGCCCGGCAGGATGCCGACACCGAAGAACACGATGCCGATGGCCGCGCCGATCAGGCCACCGACCAGGGCGCCGAGCGAGGCGCGCTGCAACTCGGCGAAGAACCACTCCTGCGCGCCGATGAACTCGGCGGCGACCGGCGCGTTCGCGGTCGGCGCCACCTGCGGGGTCAGCGTCAGCTGCCTGCCCTCGTCGGCGACGTTCGCGGCGATCTTCACCTCTTGACCCTTGGCCGTCGCGGTGAGCGGAATGGTGGTGACGGTCTCGCCCGCGGAGTTCTTCAGGGTGACCGACTGGTTGCCGGTGTCGACGCTGAAGGCGCCCCCGGTGACGCTGGTGACCACGGACTTACCCGCCTCGGCGAGCTGCAGCGCGTAGCCGACGCCCTGGTCCGTGCCCGTGACCGTAGGCGCGGCCGCGGTCTGGTCCTGCACCGCGGGCGGTGCGGGAGCGGCGTAGGAAGTACCGGCGGTGACTCCGGTGGCGGCGACTGCCAGCAATGCCGTGGCGGCGAACTTCTTGTACTTCATCTATCTCTCCAATAGGAATCGGATTTCCGATCACGATCGGAACTCGGCCCCGACCCTACCGCGTGACCGGTAACGTGTTCACCCCTCAGCGGGGAACGCCGTCGCGGATTTCACCACCGACCACTGGGTGACCGGAAGCTGGGGACGCCACGTGGTGAAGGAGCCCAGCGGTTCGCCACGGTAGATCTGGAACTTCCGCAACATGCCGCCCTGGGCGTTCGACCAGCTGAGCAGCAACGATTCCGACTCCGCCGTCACCGCGTTCGCGACGAGCCGCCCACCCTGACGCAACTGCGACCAGCATGTCTCGAGCACGCCATCCTGCGTGAGGCCGCCACCGACGAAAATCGCGTCGGGAGCGGCTGTTTCGGTGTCGGCGGCGAGTTCGGCGCGCACCTCGCCGCGCACGAGAATGTGCGGGACCCCCAGGGCGGCGGCGTTGTCCGCGATCTGCCGCCGCCGGTGCTCGAGCCGTTCGAACGCGACGGCCCGGTTACCCGGATGCGACCGGCACCATTCGATGGCGATACTGCCCGACCCACCGCCCACATCCCAGAGCAGTTCGCCGGGAGCGGGCGCCAGCGCCGCCAGCGTCAGAGCGCGGACCTCGTGCTTGGTGAGCTGCCCGTCGCCGCCGAACAATTCGTCCGGCAAGCCCGGAAGGCGCGTCGCACGCGGCCGGCCCGGGTCGGCCGCGCAAGTGATCGCCACTATGTTCAGCGGGTCGCCCGGCGGGTGTTCCCACTGCTTCGCGATTCCGGTGCGGTGTCGTTCGGCGGACCCGCCCAGCTGCTCGAGGACCGTGAGCTCGGAATCGGCGAAACCATGGCGCCCCAGTAGACGCGCCAGCTCTCCCGGCGTGTGCTCGTCGGCACTGAGCACCAGCAGCCGCCTGCGGTCGGCCAGTTCGGGCAGCACCGTCGCCGATGGCCGCCCCACCACGCTGACCACCGGCGTTTCGGCCAGCGGCCACCCCAGCCGGGCGCAGGCCAGCGAGGCCGACGACGGCTGCGGCAGCACCCGCAGGGCGCGTGGACCGAGCAGACGGGACAAGGTGACGCCGATCCCGTAGAACATCGGATCGCCGCTGGCCAGCACGCACAGCCGCGCACCGCCGTGCTGCCCGAGCAGGCCGGGCAGCGCGGGCAGCAAGGGCGACGGCCAGCTCACCCGCCGCGCGGCCACGGTGGACGGCACGAGGTCGAGCTGGCGCGCGGAACCGAACAGGATCTCGGCATCGCCGACCGCGTCCCGTGCGGAGCGACCGAGACCGTCCCAGCCGTCGGCGCCGATCCCGACGACCGCGATGGGCGTGCCGGTCCACGTCACGGGCCCGGCGCTCACCGGGGCATCCGGCGCCAGATCGCTTGCGGCAGCAGGCGCATCGCGAAGAACACCGGTCGCAGGACCCGGGGCACCCAGACCCTGCTCGCGCCGCGGCGCAAACCCTTGACCACGGCGTCGGCGACCTGGTCCGGAGTGCTGGAGAACGGAGCCGCAGACATCCCCTCGGTCATCCGGCCGATGACGAATCCGGGACGGACCAGCAGCAATCGAACTCCGCTTCCGTGCAACGCGTCCGCGAGACCGGACGCGAATCCGTCCAGTCCCGCTTTGGCCGATCCATAGACGTAATTGGCGCGTCGCACGCGCACGCCCGCGACCGAGCCGAACACGACGATCTGTCCCGCGCCTCGGGCGCGCAGCAGATTCGCCACGATGGTGAGCACACTGGCCTGGGCGACGAAGTCGGTGTGCAGGATCGCCGCCGCGTGGGCGGGATCCCGCTCGGCGCGCTGCTGATCGCCGAGCACGCCGAAGGCGAGCACCGCGATGCCGATGGGCCCGTGCTCCGCGGCGATCTTCTCCAGCAGCGCCGCATGACTCGCGGTGTCGTCGGCGTCGAACTCGGCGGTGTGCACCGCACTCGCGCCCGCGGCCGCGATTTCCGCACACTGCGCGTCCAGCTCGTCGCTGCGCCGGGCCGCGAGCACAACCGCTCGCCCGCGCGCCAGCCGCCGCGCCACTTCGAGCCCGATCTCGCTGCGGCCGCCCAGCAGCAGTACGGTCCCGTCGACCAATCCACGCGTTCCCATGCGCCCCAGTCTGTCATTGGCGTGGGTGCGGCCCGTCATCGCTCACCGGCGCGGCACGCGTCACCGCCCGGGCCGATGGGGCGCGCGGAGGCGCCGAGAGCTACGGTCAGGGAATGCCGACGAGTACCGCTGAGTTGTCGCCCGCCGCCCTCGAGTTCGTCGCCGAACGGCACCTCGCCACACTGACGACATTGCGGGCGGACGGGACGCCCCATGTCGTAGCGGTGGGGTTCACCTGGGACGGCGAAGCCGGGATCGCGCGCGTGATCACCAACGACGGGTCGGTGAAGGTCCGCAATGTGCGCCGCTCCGGGTACGCGGCGGTCAGTCAGGTCGACGGGATCCGGTGGATCACCTTGGAAGGCCCGGCGACCGTGCTCGACGCCCCGGACGAGGTCGCCGAAGCGGTCGAGCGGTACGCCGGTCGCTATCGCGTGCCGCGCGAGAACCCGACACGCGTGGTGATCGCCATCCAGGTCCGGCGCGTGCTGTCCAGCAGCACGCTCGTCGCACCGGCCGCCGAGGGCTGAGCCGCGGCGAACGGAGCAGGCGCGTGGCGAACGGCACAGGCGCGTAGGGGTCCGCGCCGCGGTCAGCCGTCGGTCACAGCACCGTGAGGCCGTGCGGGCGCTTGTTCACCGATTCGCCGCCATCCTCGGTGACGACCACGATGTCCTCGATGCGCGCACCCCACTCGCCTCGGAAGTAGATACCGGGCTCGACGCTGAAGGCCATGCCGGGTCGCAGCACGACATCGTTGCCCGCGACGATGTAGGGCTCCTCGTGCACCGACAAACCGATGCCGTGGCCGGTACGGTGCACGAAGGCGGAGCCGAGACCGGCCTCCGTCAACGGGTTCCGCGCGGCGGCGTCCACCGCGGCCGCGGTGACACCTGGCCGGACCGCCGCGACCGCCGCCGCCTGTGCGCTCTCCAGTTCGGCGTACCTGGCGGCCACCTGCGGATCCGGCTCGCCCAGAACGTAGGTGCGGGTGCAGTCGGAATAGTAGCCGGGCTCGACCGGGCCGCCGATGTCGACGACCACCACGTCCCCGGCCTCGATCCGGCGCTCGGACACCGCGTGATGCGGATCTGCCCCGTGCGGACCGCTGCCGACGATGACGAACGCGGCCTCGGTGTGCCCCTCCGCCACGATCGCGGCGGCGATGTCGCGGCCGACCTCTGCCTCGGTGCGTCCAACCTGCAAGAACTCCCCCATGCGCGCGTGCACCCGGTCGATCGCGGCGCCTGCCCGGCGCAGCGCGTCCACCTCGGCCGGATCTTTGATCATGCGCAGCTCCCGCAATACGGGCGTGGCCGATACCGGCAGACCGGTGAACGACTCGGCCAACGGCAACAGGTGCAGGGCGGGCATGACGTCGGCGACCGCTACCCGGGAGCCGACGTGCAGCGTCGACTTCACCAGCGCGTACGGGTCGGTGCCGTCGACCCAGTCCAGTACCTGCAGGCCCAGCTCCCCCGCCGCCGAGGCTTCCAGCGACGCCAGCTCCAGTTTCGGGATCACCACCGACGCGGGCGCGCCGTCGGCCGGGATCACCAGGCAGGTCAGCCGCTCGAACGATTCGGCCGCCGAGCCGATCAGGTAGCGCAGGTCGGGCCCCGGAGTGATGAGCAAGGCGTCGAGGTGGGCGGCCCGCATCAGTTCCACCGCCCGTTCCAGTCGTGCACCGTAGACGTCCGCCGCGAATGGGGAATCCGTATGCGAGCTCATTCGTCCGACGTTACCCGTCCCGCACGGCCGATGAACGCCGAACTTCGCCCGGTGGTGTCGGTGCGAGCGAGTAGCCTCAGCCCGTGACCTCTGCTGCCGGTGGGCCCCTGTTGCTGCTGGACGGAGCCAGTCTGTGGTTCCGCGCCTATCACGCCATCCCCGACAAGATCACCGCGCCCGACGGCCGGTCGGTGAACGCGCTGCGTGGTTTCACCGACATGGTTGCCTCGCTGATCACCAAGTTCGCCCCGAGCAGGCTGGTGGTGTGCCTGGATCTGGACTGGCGACCGGCGTACCGGGTCGCTCTGGTGCCGTCCTACAAGGCGCACCGGCTGGATCCGTCGCCGGAGGCCGCACCCGGCGCCGAGAGCGTTCCCGACACGCTCACGCCGCAGGTCGAGATGATCCTGGAGGTACTCGCGGCGGCGGGCATCGCGACCGGCGGCGCGGACGGTCTGGAAGCCGACGACGTGCTGGGCACCTTGGCGACTCGGGAACGCACCGACGAGGTGGTCGTGGTCAGCGGCGACCGCGACCTGCTGCAGCTCGTGCGGGACGAGCCCGCGCCACAGGTACGGGTGCTCTACGCCGGACGGGGGCTGGCCAAGGCGGAACTGTTCGGCCCGGCCGAGGTCTCGGCGAAGTACGGTGTGCCGCTGCGCAATGCGGGCCCGGCCTACGCCGACATGGCCACATTGCGCGGCGATGCCTCCGACGGTCTGCCCGGGGTCGCGGGTATCGGGGAGAAGTCCGCCTCCACGCTGATATCCCGTTTCGGTTCACTGGAGGCCCTGATCGCGGCCGTCGAGGATCCCGACGCCGACCTGGCACAAGGCGTGCGCGCCCGGATGCGGGCCGCCGAGGACTACCTGAAGGCCGCCGCACCGGTCGTCCGAGTGGTCCGCGACGCCGAGGTGGCGCTGTCTCGCAGCGACGCGCTCCCCACCGAACCGGCCGACCCGGACCGCCTGCGCGCCCTGGCCACCGCCTACAACGCCGAAAGCCCGATCACGCGATTGATCACGGCATTGGGCGCGCGCACCGCCTGACCCGGGAACGCGAGAGTTCCGCCGCTCCCTCTGCGAAAGGCCGATTTCGCGGTGAATCGGGCATACACCGGCCACCACCCCCGAGTAGCGCGACCATCGCCGCAGGCAACACACCGGCTCGACTCCCGGTTTCGAGCAAAGCGAGGCCGAGCGTTGTCCGTTCGCGGCCCGGCTCGCGCCCGAGGGGCGGCAGCGTAAACGGCGAAGGAGCAGGCGGCGGTCGATCGGCAGCGAGCCGAGCCGGCGAACACCTAGCGCCGCAAGCACTGGCTGGACCAGCACAACCCGGCTCGCGTCCGAGGAGCCGCCGCGTACGCGACGAAGGAGCAAGCGGTGGCCGCTCGCACGCGAGCCGAGCAGGTCCCGAACACCCAGCGCCGCAAAGCGCTGGGAAATGAACGCGACCTAGCTGGGGCGGCCGACCTCGTAGGTGCCGTCGTCCTTGGTGATCTTGATGTTCACCTTCTTGGCCTCACCGCTGACCTTCACGCTGCATTCGAAGGTGGCGTCGACCTTGACCTCCTGGCCGGACGGGCAGGAGACGTCGCTGATGTCCTGGATGCCGTAGGAGTCCGACAGCACCTTCTTCACGCCGTCCTGCACCGCCGCCTGGTCCAGCTGGTCCTTGGCGGTCAGCACGAGCACGAGCGCGACGATCGCGCCGACCACCGCGACACCGAGCACGGACAGACCGATGATCAGGCCTTTGCCCTTGCCGCCTTGCGGCGGCGGCTGGCCCGGCGCGCCCCACTGCGGCTGCGGCTGCTGCGGTTGCCCCCACTGCGGCTGCTGGCCCTGCTGGCCCCAGTCCTGCTGCGGTTGGCCCCACTGCGGCTGCCCCTGGGCGGGTTGCTGACCCCACTGCGGCTGCTGCGGCTGCTGGCCCCACTGCTGCTGCGGTTGTCCCCACTGCTGCTGCGGTTGCTGCTCACCCCAATGCTGGGTCGGCTGGGCCGAGGCCGGGGTCTGCGGCTGACCGCCCCACTGCTGTGTGGGACCGGCCGCGCCCGGCGCCTGCTGTCCACCCCACTGCTGGGTGGGATCGTTGCGTCCCTCCCCGGGGTCGTTCGGTCCGTACGGGCCGCTCATCTGCTTGCCTCCACTCGCATCGTTGTACACACGGTAGCCCCCCGCGTGGGCCTCGTCGCATGACACGACTACTCCGCCACGGTCGGTACGCGAAAGAAATCAAATCACAATCGAATCCGCCGTGTTGATATTGCCGTCGCCGGGCCCGTCGCCCAGGCCGCTCAGGCGGCGTCCACCGCCACCACACCCCGCCGGATCGCTCGCACCGCCTTGGCCGCGGTGGCGGCGACCTCGGGATCGTCGGCGGTGCCGTGGATTTGATCGAGCAGATCGATCACCTGCCGGCACCAGCGCACGAAATCACCGGCCGACAGCGGAGCACCCTGGTCACCGCTGGCGAGCAACGACTCGGCCAACCCGTCCCCGCGCGCCCATTTGTAGACGCCGTCGACGAAACCCAGATCGGGTTCCCGGGTCGGCGGCAGCTTGTGCCGCGCTTCGTCGGACCGCAGCTCCGACCAGACGCCGATGGTCGCGCCCACGGCCCGCCGGATCGGCGCCGTGGGTCCGCTCGCGCCGAGATATCCACCCTCCTGACGGGATTCGTACACCAGGGTCGACACCACGCCGGCCAGCTCGGCCGGGCCGAGGCCGCGCCACAGCCCCTTCCGCAGGCATTCGGCTACCAGCAGGTCGCTCTCTGCGTAGATGCGGGCCAACCGGCGCCCGTCCGGCGTCACCTCGCTCTCGTGCACGAATCCGCGTTCCTCCAGCAGGCCGAGAATCCGATCGAAGGTGCGAGCCAGCGAGTTGGTGGTCGCGGCAACCTTCTGGCGCATCGCTTCCGTCTCGCGCAGCAACCGGTTGTAGCGTTCGCCCACCCGAGACAGTTGCTCGCGATCGGGCCGGGAGTGCGCCGGATGCGCGCGCAGGCTGCGGCGCAGCGTGGCGAGTTCCCGGTCGTCGGCGGCGGCGGAGTTCCTGCCGCGCCGGGGCCTACCGGGCACCGAGATCCCGGTGCTGCGCAGTGCGGAGGCCAGATCGCGGCGTGTGCGCGCGGTGCGATGATCCACCCGACGCGGCAGCCGCATGTGTCCGAGCGCCTCGGCCGGCACGGGGAAATCGGCCACCGACACCCGCCCGGCCCACTTGTCCTCGGTGAGTACCAGCGGGCGCGGATCGCCGGGCGTCGCGTCCGGCTCCAAGATCACCGCGAGCCCGGCGCGGCGGCCGGACGGAATGGCCACCACGTCGCCGCGGCGAAGAGCGCCGAGGGCGTCCACCGCGGCGCCCCGCCGGTCGGCGCGGCTCTGCTGGGCCAGCTGCCGCTCCCGCTGCTTGATCCGCTCGCGCAGCGACAGGTATTCCAGGAATCCGCCTTCGGTGCCGCCGAGCTGCGAGCGCAGCTTGCGCAGCGCGGCCTCGTTGCGCTCGATGCCGCGGACCAGCCCGACCACCGACCGGTCCGCTTGGAACTGGGCGAAGGATCGCTCCAGCAGGGCACGCGATTCGTCGGCGCCCATCCGGTCGATGAGGTTGATCGACATGTTGTAGCCGGGCCGGAACGAGCTGCGCAGTGGATAGGTGCGCGTCGAGGCGAGACCTGCGACCGCGCTGGTGTCCACCTCGGGCTGCCACAGCACCACCGCGTGGCCTTCGACGTCGATGCCACGCCGCCCGGCCCGCCCGGTCAGCTGGGTGTACTCCCCCGGCGTGAGTTCCGCGTGCGACTCCCCGTTGAACTTGACCAGCCGTTCCAGCACCACGGTGCGCGCGGGCATGTTGATGCCGAGGGCCAACGTCTCCGTGGCGAAGACCGCCCGCACCAGGCCGTTGACGAACAGTTCCTCGACGGTGTGCCGGAAGGCGGGCAGCATCCCCGCGTGATGCGCGGCCAGGCCGCGGTGCAGCGCCTCGCGCCACTCCCAGTAACCGAGCACCTCCAGATCGGTCTTGGGCAGATCGCCGGTGTGCTTGTCGATGATGGCGTCGACCTGGTCGCGCTCCTCCGGACGGCTCAGGTCCAGCCGCGACCGCAGGCACTGCGCGAGCGCGCCGTCGCACCCCGCCCGGCTGAAGATGAACGTGATCGCGGGCAGCAGGCCTTCGTCGTCCAGTTTGGCGAGCACCTCGGGTCGCGGCAGCGGACGGAAGTCCCGGCGCGGTCCGCCGCGGCCGTTGCGCGGGGCGCCCCAGCTGTTCATCCGGTCGGCGGCCTCCCGATGACGGATGAACCGCACCAGGTCTTCGTCGACGAGCACCTTCTGTTCGGTGGATTTGGTGTCGAACAGGTCGAACATCCGCCGCCCCACCATGACGTGCTGCCACAGCGGCACCGGCCTGGTCTCGTCAACCACCACCGCGGTGTCGCCGCGCACGGTCTCCATCCAGGCGCCGAACTCCTCGGCGTTGCTGACCGTGGCCGACAGGCTGACCAGCCGCACATCCGGCGGCAGATGCAGGATGACCTCCTCCCACACGGCCCCGCGGAACCGGTCGGCGAGGTAGTGCACCTCGTCCATCACGACGTAGGACAGACCGCGCAGCGAGTCGGAGGACGCGTAGAGCATGTTGCGCAGCACCTCCGTGGTCATCACGACCACGGGCGCGTCCGGGTTGATCGACTGGTCGCCGGTCAGCAGTCCGACGCTCTCGCGGCCGTGCCGCTCGGTGAGATCGGCGAATTTCTGGTTCGACAGTGCCTTGATGGGCGTGGTGTAGAAGCATTTCCCACCCGCGGCCAGCGCCAAATACACGGCGAATTCGCCGACGACCGTCTTACCCGCCCCCGTCGGGGCGCAGACCAGGACACTGTGGCCTTCTTCGAGCGCCGCACAGGCAGCACTCTGAAACGGATCCAGCCGGAACTTCAGCTCGGCGGAAAATGCGGCCAACTCGCCCGTCTGCGACCGTGCATCTGTCACTTGTCAGAGGGTATCGGAGTAGTCCGACACCGGTCGTGTGGATTTCTCCGCGGGAGTGGTGATCGACTCGGCCGGGTCGATCGGCTCCGGCCCGCTCAGCTCGGAAGCCTCTTCGTCGGACAACGCGTCCAAACGCTCCCGTTCCTTGCGCGCCTTGCGCATATCGTTGATCCGGGAGAACTGGATCGCCACCTCGAACAGCACCGTCAACGCGAACGCCAGCGCCAGCATCGAGAACGGGTCCTGCGGCGTCACGATCGCCGCGAACACGAACAACCCGAACGTGATTCCGCGCCGCCACGCCTTGAGCCGCGCATAGGTCAGCACCCCGACCAGGTTCAATCCGATGATCAGCAACGGCGTCTCGAAACTGACCCCGAAGATGACCAGCAACTGGATGATGAAACTGAAGTACTGCGACCCGCTCAACGCGGTGATCTGCACGTTGTCGCCGATGGTCAACAAGAAACTCAACGCGTGCGCGATCACCACGTACGCCAGCACCGCACCCGCGGCGAACAACACCGTGCCCGAGGACACGAACCCGATCGCGTACTTGCGTTCCTTGGCATAGAGCCCCGGGGTGATGAACGCCCACAGCTGATACAGCCAGATCGGCGCGGCCAACACCACACCCGCGGTCATGCCGACCTTCAACCGCAACGTGAACTGCTCGAACGGCGCGGTGGCCAGCAGACGGCACTCACCGTCGGGGCTCAATGTGGCGCGCGCGGACGCGGGCAGCGAACAGTACGGCCCGCGCAGGATCTCGCCCAGGCTGTCGATCCCCAGGAACCCGTGCGCGTACCACAGGAATCCCAGCACCGTCGTCGCGATCACCGCCGCGATCGACACCAGCAACCGGTAACGCAACTCCTGCAGATGCTCGACCAACGACATCGTGCCGTCGGGATTGGTCCTGCGCTTGCTGCGCCGCGGATCGAACGGGATTCGCATTGTTGGTGATCGCCCCTGGGTCGACGTGCCTCGCTCAGCTCGGCACCAGCACTAGGTCCGGAGTGAGTCGTTCCTCACTCCGGCGCGAGCGGATCCGCTCAGACCGACTTCTGCTCGGTGCGGGGCTCGGTGGCCGACGGGGCCGGCTGCTGCGCGGCGGGCAACTGCGGCGCGGGCTGCTGAGCCGAGGAGCCGTTGCTGGGCGCGTTGCTCTCGTTCTGCATCTGACTGACCTCGCTCTTGAAGATGCGCAACGACCGGCCCAGGCTGCGGGCCGC
The DNA here is from genome assembly GCF_009829295.1 of Nocardia sp. CY15. Classification (NCBI taxonomy): domain Bacteria; kingdom Bacillati; phylum Actinomycetota; class Actinomycetes; order Mycobacteriales; family Nocardiaceae; genus Nocardia; species Nocardia sp. CY15. The sequence continues at coordinate 83,280 of NZ_VUOT01000012.1, read as the reverse complement.
GTCGGGCATCCGCTTCGCGCCGAAGAACATCACGAAAACCACCGCAATGATCAGCCAGTGCCAGATGCTCAGACTGCCCATGATCTACCTCCCAAGACTGTGATGTCTCGATGCTACCGGACCGTGACGTGCGCGAACGCCGCCGTCACTGCTCGTTCGCCCGGCGTTCGGGCAGCGCGCCCGCCGCGGCGGCCCGCAACTGGCCGAGCAGCTCACCCCCGGTCCACGCGCGCCGATCGCCCTGCTCGGCGGCGACGATCAGTTCGATCAGCCGCTGATTCACCGGTGTCGGCATCCCGACCATCGCGCCCAGTCCGACGATTTCCCCGCACAGCCAGGAGATTTCGGTCGTGCGGCCCCGCTCGAGGTCGTCGGCCATGGATGAACGGGCCATCGGATCGATGGCCAGCACCTGCCCGGCCACCCACTGGAACAGGCCATCGGGAACGGTCAGCAGCGTGGCCATCACCCGCGGCGGCAGCGCGGTCAGCCGGGCCGGGCGAATTCGCGCCTTGTTCATCACCGCGAGCGCTTCGCGCTGCGTCAGCGCGAGGCAGCGCCGATAGTCCCGGTCGGCGAGCTCCTCCCGCAGCGGGCGCCCCGACAGCGCGTTGATCGGGTTGTTGAGGTTGAGCAGCAGCTTCGCCCACTGCACCGGTCGCAGGTCGGCATACCGGCGCAAGCCGAGCCCCGCCCGCTCGAACATCTCCAGGAACGGCGCCAGCGCCGGATCGTCCTGCGCCGCGAGACCGCCCTCGGTGCCGCGGTGGAAACGGCCCCCGGGATGGTGCACGACGTTGAACATCACCATCCCCGCCAGCACCACGCAGTGCGGCAGGATCTCCCGGATCACCGAGTCGTTGCCGATGCCGTTCTGCAGGCTCAGCACCACGGTGCCCGGCCGGATCTTGCCCGCCAGGTCGCGCACCGCCTCCGCGGTGGCGGCCGATTTCACCGTGACCAGAACCAGATCGGCCGATCCGACGTCATCGGGATCGGTGGCGAGGTGGAACCGGCCCGCCGGTAACGCGTCGTCGCCGCCGTCGAGGTCGGTGAGCCGGAGCCCGGACGCGCTGAGCTCGTCCAGCACGCGTCTGCGGCCGACCAGGGTGACATCCGCGCCCGCCACACCGAGCTTGCCGCCGACGAAGTTGCCGATACTGCCCGCACCCAGAACGAGCACGCGATTGTTCATGCCGGCAGCGCCTCTTCGTCCCTCATCGGGCCTCCAGATATCCGGCTTCCTCGTAGGCGGCCAGCGCGGCGTTCGAGCGCTCGCGCACCGCCGCGACCAGCTCCGGCGGGCCGAGGACGGTGACGCCTGCCCCGAAACCGAGCAGCAGGCGGGCCATCCAGTCCAGCGTGGCGAACCGCATGGTCGCCTCCAAGCTGCCGTCCGGGTGCACCGCCAGCCGATGCATGGGGTACTGATCGAGAACCCAAGCGTAGTCGGCGTGAATACGCAGATGCGCTTGCGGGACCGCCGGATCGTCCTGGAACAGGTCCAGGCCCGCCGTCGCCTCGGTGGCATGCTTGGGCGGCCGAGCGGGCTCGTCCAGCTCGGTCGCGGCCTCGATCCGGTCGAAGCGGAACAGGCGCACGCCCTCGGCCTGCCTGCACCAGGCTTGCAAATAGCTGTTGTCGTCCACGAGGACGATGCGGATCGGGTCGACGAGGCGTTCGGACACCACGTCACGGCTGGCGGAGTAGTACACCAGCCGCAGTGCCCGGCCGAGTGCCAGCGCCGACCGCACGGCGGCCACCGCGGGCGCCTCCGGCGGCGGCGTTCGCGTTTGCCCCTCCTCGGCGGGAGCCGCGCCGCCGGAGATCGCCGATTCGATCTTCGCGATGGCCGCGTTGGCCGCGGTCGGGTCGACCATGCCGGGCATGTCCACGATCGAGCGCAGCGCGACCAGCAGCGCGGTCGCTTCGGTGGAGGTCAGCCGCAACGGCCGGTCGATGCCCGCGGAGAAGGTGACCTCGATGCTCTCCTCGGAGAACGACAGATCGATCAGGTCGCCGGGGCCGTACCCGGGCAGCCCGCACATCCACAGCTGATTCAGGTCGCTCATCAGCTGCTTGGTGGTCACGCCCAGGTCGGCGGCGGCCTCGGCGGCGCTGATGCCGGGATGCGCGATGAAGTACGGGATCATGTTGAGCAGCCGGGAAAGGCGTACCGAGAGCCGCGAGCTCATGCCCGCACCTCCGTGCGGTCGAACACCGAACGCAACCGCGCGATGACATCGGCACGGAGGGACTCGGGGGCCAGCACCACGGCGTCCGGCCCCAGACCCGTGATGAGCCGGGCCAGCCAGTCGCGGGATCGCACCGGAAGCTCGACCACGGCGCCCGCGCGGCCGCATACGGTGCGCTCGCCGATCACCTGGCCGATTCTGCGAAGCTCACGCCCTCGGCCCTCGGCCACCCATACCGTGGCCGAACCGCTGACCGGCGCGGTGCTGGTGACCTGGTCCACGATGGCGCGCAGATCCACGCCCTCGGGCTTGCGGACCACGTTGCGCGCGCCGTACGCCGTCACATCGTCGCCGATGCGGGACAGCCGGAAGCTGCGCACCGCGTCCCGGTCCCGGTCGTGCCCGACCAGATACCAGCGGCCGCGATGGGTCACGACACCCCACGGCTCGACGTCGCGCATCAGATAGGGGGCGTTGATGGCGCCGCGGTGCTCGAACCGCACCGCCTGTCCGGCGTCGATGGCGGCCAGAAGCTTGCCGAGCACCGGTTCCGAGCCGCGGGTACGGGCCGGAACGGCAGGCACCGAGGCCACGGCGACATCGGTCTCCACATGAACGCCTGCCGCGCGAAGTTTGAGCAGCGCGCCCTCCGCGGCGGCGGCCAGCTCGGGCGATTCCCACATCTGCACGGCCACCGCGACGGCGGCGGCCTCCTGGTCGGTCAGGTCGATGTCGGGTAGCTCGTAGGCGTCGCGGTTGATCCGGTAGCCCTCGATCGTCGAGTACCGGCTCACCGGACCGACCTCCAGCGGAACGCCCAGATCGCGCAGTTCGTTCTTGTCCCGCTCGAACATCCGGCTGAACGCCTCGTCGCTGGCGGAGTCCTCGTATCCGGCGACACTGTCCCGGATCCGCTCCGCGGTCAGGAACTGCCGGGTCGACAGCAGCGCGATGACCAGATTCATCAGCCGCTCGACCTTGGATATCGCCACCCGATAGAGGGTAATCTGCGTCGCCCCAGCCTCGCGCGGCGGCGCGCGTTTCGGTGGTGTTTTGCCGGCGCCTGCGCCTGGCGCAGGGCGTCATCCCTCGGACAGGTAACGCTCGACCTTCTCCACCTTGGTGGTCATCGCGTCGGTCACGCCGGGCCGGATGTCGGCCTTCAACACGAGGCTGCACCGTGGTGCGGCGGCGAGGACGGCATCGGTCGCCTGTTTCACCACGGCCATCACCTCGTCCCATTCGCCCTCGACGGTGGTGAACATGGCATCGGTGCGATTGGGCAGTCCGCTGGCACGCACCACACGGACCGCTTCGGCGACGGCGCGCCCGACGTCGACGCCGGTCCCGAGCGGCGTCACGGAGAAGGCGATGATCATGCCTCGATCATGCCCGCCTCACATGGATGCGATCAGGCGATCCACGCGCTCGTCGACCGAGCGGAACGGGTCCTTGCACAGCACCGTGCGCTGCGCCTGATCGTTCAGCTTCAGGTGCACCCAGTCGACGGTGAAGTCGCGACCGGCCTCCTGAGCGGCGGTGATGAAGTCGCCACGCAACTTGGCCCTGGTGGTCTGCGGCGGGGTGTCCACCGCGGCGTCCACGGCTTCGTCCTCGGTGACGCGCTTGGCCAGGCCCTTGCGCTGCAGCAGATCGAACACGCCGCGTCCGCGCTTGATGTCGTGATAGGCCAGATCCAGCTGGGCGATCTTGGGATCGGACAGCTCCATGCCGTAACGGTCCTGGTAGCGCTGGAACAGCTTGCGCTTGATCACCCAGTCGATCTCGGTGTCGACCTTCGCGAAGTCCTGGGCCTCGACCGCGTCGAGGGTGCGGCCCCACAGGTCGACGACCTGGTCGATCTGGGGATCGCGATCCCGATTGCGCAGATGCTCCACGGCGCGGGCGTAGTACTCGCGCTGGATGTCCAGGGCGCTGGCCTGCCGTCCACCGGCAAGCCGCACCGGACGACGGCCGGTCAGGTCGTGGCTGACCTCGCGAATCGCACGGATCGGGTTGTCCAGGGCGAAGTCGCGGAACGAGACGCCCGCCTCGATCATCTCCAGCACCAGGGCGGCCGTGCCGACCTTCAGCATGGTGGTGGTCTCGGACATGTTGGAGTCGCCGACGATCACATGCAGGCGGCGGTACTTCTCCGCGTCGGCGTGCGGCTCGTCGCGGGTGTTGATGATCGGCCGCGAGCGGGTGGTGGCCGAGGAGACGCCCTCCCAGATGTGCTCGGCGCGCTGCGACAGGCAGAACGTGGCTGCCTTCGGCGTCTGCAACACCTTGCCCGCACCGCAGATCAGCTGGCGGGTGACCAGGAACGGCAGCAGCACGTCCGAGATCCGGGAGAACTCCCCCGCGCGGACCACCAGGAAGTTCTCGTGACAGCCGTAGGAGTTGCCCGCGGAATCGGTGTTGTTCTTGAACAGGTAGATGTCGCCGCCGATGCCTTCTTCGGCCAGACGCTGCTCGGCGTCGATCAGCAACTCTTCGAGGACCCGCTCGCCCGCACGGTCGTGGGTCACCAGTTGCGCCAGGTTGTCGCACTCCGCGGTCGCGTACTCCGGATGGGACCCGACATCGAGGTAGAGCCGAGCACCGTTGCGGAGGAACACGTTCGAGCTACGGCCCCAGGACACCACCCGGCGGAACAGATACCGGGCCACCTCGTCGGGGGACAGTCGACGGTGACCGTGGAAGGTGCATGTCACACCGAACTCGGTCTCGATCCCCATAATTCGTCGCTGCACACCATCGACATTACAGCCATGTCAGCGACTTGCGGGGTGCACCGAAGAACCCGGATGCATACGTCTTCACAACGATTTGGCCCGCTTTGTCGGAATTTGCCCGGGTGAAACGCCGCTTCGACCGAAGGATGCACAGTTGGCCACCGGCCGGGAGCACGCCGACGCGGCCCGCGAACGAGGGGCCGTTCGCGGGCCGTCCAGCTTCTTCGGCCCTCGCCGATCACTCCCCGGGGGGAGTGTCCTTCGCCGAGGGCTCGGCGTCCGTCGAGCCGGATGCGCTCTCTTCCGACCCGTCGGCCCCGGCCGTCTTCGCCGGGCTCAGCAGGCGCTCCAGCGCGGTATTGGCCACCCGCCGGAACGCCCGGCGCGGACGAGCCTGCTCCAAGGTCGCGACCTCGAGCGAGCTCACACCGAGCGCCCGCTTCTCCGCGCCTTCCGGCACGCCCGCCTGCAGCGCGCGCACCGCGACGCCGATCGCGGCGGCCAAGTCGAGACCCGGCTGGTAGGAGGACTTCAACGCGGTGAGGATCGGCTCGGTCGTGCCGCCCATCACCACGAACTCCCGCTCGTCCACGATCGACCCGTCGAAGGTGATCCGGTACAGCACCGACTGCGCGGCCTGCTCCGGATAGCCCACCTCCGCCACACAGATCTCGACCTCGTACGGCTTGAGCTGATCGGTGAAGATCGCGCCGAGAGCCTGCGCGTAGGCGTTGGCCAGCGCACGGCCGGTGACATCGCGGCGGTCGTACTGATACCCGCGGATGTCGGCCTGCAGGATGCCGCTCCTGCGCAGGTTCTCGAACTCGTTGTACTTGCCGACCGCCGCGAACCCGATCCGGTCGTAGAGCTCACTCACCTTGTGCAGCGTCGCGGAGGGATTCTCCGCCACGAAAAGCACACCCTTGTCGTAGGTCAACACGACGACGCTGCGCCCACGACCGATGCCCTTGCGGGCGAGTTCGGTCTTGTCGCGCATGATCTGCTCGGCCGACGCGTAGTACGGCAACGTCATGATCAGGCGTTCCCTTCTTCGGCGGCCTCACGGTCGGCGACGATCCCGCGAGTGATGTCCGCGAGCCGCGAATCGGTCACCTCGGCCGCACCCTCCTCATCGATCACGATCGCCGTCGGGAAGATGCCGCGCACCAGATCCGGGCCGCCCGTCGCGGTGTCGTCGTCGGCCGCGTCGTACAGCGACTCGACGGCGATGCGCAGCGCGCGATCCTGATCGATTCCCTTGGCGTACAACTTCTTCAGCGCGGACTTCGCGAACACCGAGCCGGAACCGACCGCGGCGTATCCGAAACGTTCCTCGCTGCGTCCACCCACCACATCGAACGACACGATGCGACCCGCTTTGTCCGGGTCGGTGGCGTCCAGGTCGTAGCCGACCAGCATCGGTACCACCGCCAGACCCTGCAGGGCCGCTGGCAGATTCTCGCGCACCATCTTCGACAGCTTGTTGGCCTTGCCGTCGAAGGTCAGCGACACGCCTTCGAGCTTCTCGTAGTGCTCCAACTCCACCGCGAAGATCCGCACCATCTCCACCGCCATGCCCGCGGTGCCCGCGATGCCGGCGGCGGAATAGCTGTCGGTGATGTAGACCTTCTCGATATCCCGGCTGGCCAGAAGGTTGCCCTGGGTGGCGCGCCGGTCGCCCGCGATCAGCACACCGCCGCGATAACTGACCGCGACGATGGTGGTGCCGTGCGGAGCGATCTCCTTCGCGGAAGTGCCGCCGGGAATTCCGGCGGCACCTTGCCCGAACCTGTTGGCAGGCAACAAGTCCGGAGCATACATACGGAGATAGTCGGAGAAGGAAGAGAGGGCGTACCCCAGGTGGAGACGCGAGGGGTCACCGACTGTCACTGGCCACCTTTCTGCACGTACGCGCGGACGAAGTCCTCGGCGTTCTCCTCCAGCACGTCATCGATCTCGTCGAGCAGGTCGTCGGTTTCCTCCGCCAGCTTCTCGCGGCGCTCCTGACCCGCGGCGTCCACACCGTCGGGGCCCTCGTCCTCGTCGCCACCCCCGGCGCGCTTGGTCTGCTCTTGTGCCATGGCAGCCGACCTCCTCTGTCCTCACCATGATCGGAACCCATCCTGAGCACGGTCCCGATCATGAGCATTGTCCGTGCTCGTCCCTCAACACTACCTACCAGCACCGACAGTGTGCTTATTTTGCTGTCTCCTCGGCCGCGCGGGCGCGGCGTGTTCGCGGCCCCCCGATGGCTCGCGTCCGAGCGACCGCCGCTTGCTCCTTCGTCGCCTACGCGGCGGCCACTCGGACACGAGCCGGGCCGCGAACCGACGCATGCTCGGTCTCGCTCCGCTCGAAACCTGCGGCTGAGCTGGTGTGGGCGCGTAGGTCGGGACGCCATGGCGGTGGCTCGGGCACGAGTCGCGAACAAGCCTGGAACGGGCAGCGACGCGGGCTCGCTGCGCGAACTACGTCGTGAGCTGCTCCACCAGGTCGGCGGCGGTGTCCACGCCGTCGAGCAGCTTGCCGACGTGGGCCTTGGTGCCGCGGCGGGGTTCCAGGGTGGGGATGCGGACCAGGGAGTCGCCGCCCAGGTCGAAGATCACCGAGTCCCAGCTGGCCGCTGCGATGTCGGCGCCGAAGCGGCGCAGGCATTCACCGCGGAAGTAGGCGCGAGTGTCGGTGGGCGGGTTGGTCATGGCGTCGAGGACTTGTTGCTCGTTGACCAGCCGCTTCATCGAGCCGCGGGCGACGAGACGGTTGTAGAGACCCTTGTCCAAGCGCACATCGGAGTACTGCAGATCCATCAGGTGCAGCTTGGGAGCAGCCCAGCCGAGCCCCTCGCGGCTGCGCATGCCCTCGAGCAGGCGGAGTTTCGCGGGCCAGTCGAGCAGGTGCGCGCATTCCATCGGATCTCGTTCGAGCAGGTCGAGCACCATGGCCCAGTTCTCGATGATGTCCTGCACGCGTTTGTCGTCGTTGCCGGTGCGGTCGACGAATTTCATCACCCGGTCCAGGTACACCCGCTGCAACGCGAGGCCGGTGAGCTCGCGGCCGTCGGCGAGCGCGACGGTCGCCCGCAGCGTCGGGTCGTGGCTGATCGTGTGCACCGCGGTGACCGGGCGGGCCAGTTGCAGATCCGACAGGTCCTCGCCGGCTTCGATCAGGTCGAGGACCAGGGCGGTGGTGCCGACCTTCAGGTAGGTCGACATCTCGGCCAGGTTGGCGTCCCCGATGATGACGTGCAGCCTGCGGTATTTGTCGGCGTCGGCGTGCGGCTCGTCGCGGGTGTTGATGATGCCCCGCTTGAGCGTGGTCTCCAGGCCGACCTCGACCTCGATGTAGTCCGAGCGCTGGGACAGCTGGAAGCCCGCCTGGTCGCCGGACTGTCCGATGCCGACCCGCCCGGAGCCGCACACCACCTGGCGGGACACGAAGAACGGCGTGAGCCCGAGGATGATCTGGTTGAACGGGGTGTCCCGGCTCATCAGGTAGTTCTCGTGGGTGCCGTAAGAGGCGCCCTTGCCGTCGACGTTGTTCTTGTACAGCTGCAGCCGCGGGGCCCCCGGCACGCTCGAGGCGTGCCGTGCGGCGGCCTCCATCACCCGCTCGCCCGCCTTGTCCCAGATCACCGCGTCCAGCGGGTCGGTGACCTCCGGCGCGGAGTATTCCGGGTGAGCGTGGTCGACGTAGAGCCGGGCGCCGTTGGTGAGGATCATGTTGGCCGCGCCGACCTCGTCGGCGTCGATCACCGGCGCGGGCCCGTTCATCCGGCTCAGGTCGAAGCCGCGCGCGTCGCGCAGCGGCGACTCCACCTCGTAGTCCCAGCGGGTGCGCTTCGCGCGCGGCACGCCCTCGGCCGCGGCGTAGGCCAGGACCGCCTGGGTCGAGGTGAGGATCGGGTTGGCCGACGGCTCGGTCGGGGTCGAGATGCCGTATTCGACCTCTATTCCGATGATGCGCTGCATGGCATCGAGCCTAGGCGACGCACCCTGCCGAATCCGTCGCGACCGGCGGAGTCGAATGTCATACCGCAGGTGGTACTTCCGGAGGACCCGTTTCGGCCCAGGTCGGCGCGATAGTCGGGGACATGTCCGAATCGATTGCCGACCCCCGGGCGCAGACCATCGAGCAGCCCCATGCGGCGCCGCCACACGCATCCGCCCGGCTCGTCGCGTTGGACGTGCTACGCGGGATCGCGATCCTCGGCACCCTCGGCACCAACGTCTGGATCATGACCAACCCGGAGGGGCTGGTCGGCTATCTGCACGACCTGGGTGGCCGCGACGGCGAGTGGATGTGGACCGAGCGGGTGCTCCAGCAGGTGGCGCAGGGCAAGTTCCTCGGACTGCTCACCATCATGTTCGGCATCGGCCTGGCCATCCAGCAACGCTCCGCGGCCAAGGCCGGGCGCCGCTGGCCGGGCAAGTATCCCTGGCGGGCGGGACTGCTGCTGCTGGACGGTCTGCTGAATTTCGTGTTCGTCGCCGAGTTCGACGTGCTGATGGGTTACGCGGTGACCGGCCTGGTCGTCGCGTTCGTGCTGGCCACCGGTGAGCGGGCGCAGCGGCGCTGGCTGGTCGGCGCGGCGGCGGTGCACGTGGCGCTGTTGACGCTGATCGCGCTCGCCATGGCGTTCGCGCCGCGACAGGATTCCGCGGAGCGCCCGGCGCTGGACCCCAACCCCTACGCGGAGGGCTCGTTCTGGGATCTCGCGATGTTCCGGCTCGGCAACGCCGGGCTGTTCCGGGTCGAGGCGGTCTTCGTCTTCGCCATGTCGGTCGCCCTGTTCCTGGTCGGTTCGCGGCTGTTGCGCGCGGGAGTGTTCGCCCCGGCGGGCGCGCCGCTCCGGAAGCGGCTCATGATCATCGGCTTCGGCATCGCCGCGCCGATCGACCTGTCGGCGGGCATCCTGGGCGGCGGTGACGTCATTCTGTTCACCCGCTACGGCAGCGCGCCGTTCGTCGCTCTCGGGATTCTGGCAGCCGTCGCGGAGTGGTACGTGCGGCGTCCGCACGCCGGGTTCGCCGGGCGGCGCCTCACCGAGATCGGCCGCACCGCGCTCAGCTGCTACATCCTGCAGAACCTGGTGGCCTCGGCCCTGTGCTACGGCTGGGGCTTCGGACTCGCCGCGCGCGTCGCACCCGATGACCGTGTTCCGTTCACCGTCGGGATCTACCTGCTGGTTGCGCTGATCGTCGCCGGTGGGGCGCACATGTGGTCACGCCGGTTCGAGCGGGGACCGGTGGAGTGGTTGTGGCACGTCAGCTACCAGAGACTGGCCCGGGAACGCTGACAGCCGCCGAGGTGGCCCGCGCCCTGCACCTCCGTCTCGCCGAATACCTTGCGCCGCCGGATACTTCGCGACCGAACCGCGACACCGCCCGCGGCGAATCGGGGGACATCGCGGTCGGCGGCCGCTACCGTCGTGCCGTGACACTCGCCGACCGCTACCCGTTGCTGCACACACCGGCCCACTGGGCGTGGGGCGACCTGGACGTGCGGTTCTCCACCACGCTCCCGTCCGACGAACTGGTGACGAATATCCACGTCGTCTGCTTCATCGGCGAGGAGATCGTGCTCTGCCGCGACGAGCGCGACATCTGGCTGATCCCGGGCGGCACGAGGGAACGCGGCGAGTCCGTCGACGCGTGCGTGCGCCGCGAACTGCGCGAAGAGGCGGGAGCGCGCCCGGTCGGACCGATCCGATGGTTCGGCGCCCACCACGCCAGGAGCAACCGGCCCGCGCCGCACCGCGAGTGGCAGCCCCATCCGCACAAGGCGTGGCTCTGGTGCACCGCGGACGTGGTCATCGATTCCGCGCCGACCAATCCCGACGATGCCGAGCAGATTCTCGAGGTGCGTACTTTTCCCGTCGACGAGGCGATGCGGCGCGCCGGATCCGACGGCGAGCACCTGAGCGAACTCGTGGCTCTCGCCGTCGAACTCCACCGGCGGGCGTCGCGTCCCGATCATCCCGTGTGACCTCGTAGCCGCGGGGAATACGCGCGACCGCCGCCTGCACCCGATAGTGCGGCAGAATCGATATATGGCAACGGCAACCTGGCACGGCCGCGTCCTCGCGACCAGCGACGACACCATCATCATCGAGGGCAATCACTACTTCCCGACCGACTCGATCCGGCCGGAGTATTTCCAGCCCTCCGAGACCCACACCTATTGCCCCTGGAAGGGCACCGCCAGCTACTACACCGTGGTGGTCGACGGCGACACGAATCCCGACGCCGCCTGGTACTACCCCGAGCCGAAGACCAAGGCGGCGCAGATCAAGGACCACGTCGCGTTCTGGCGCGGCGTCGACGTGACCGACGACTGACCGGCAGCCCTTCCGGGACGAGGAATCCAGAGCGGTGCTGGTGATCGATAGCGGAATCCGGCCGGTGGCGCTGCCGTGCGGCGACCGCCGATAGGTTCGCCACCCGGGCAGCCGCGTGCTCGCCGGATTCTCGGCGGCCAGCGGTAATCGGAAAATCACGAATGCCGCGTGCGCGAAACCGATACGCTCATCCCAGGTTTCAGCGCGAGTGTCTCAGCCGGGAGCATCCCATGATGAAGGCTCTGGTCACCAACGGCTTCTCGATGTCGCCTGGGGGCGCGGCGGACGACCCGTCGCAGGCAGGCGTCGCGCTGCTCCGCCCCGGACTCCTTGCCTTCGCCGGATCGATCGGCCCGACGGAGTTGCACGCGCACCACGCCGTGCAGATCATCGCCGCGAGCACCCCGATCGTGCTGGTGGACGGCAGCGGCGTCCGCAGGCAGGGCACCCACGTCATCGTGCCGACCGACGCGCCGCACCGGATCGACGTGGGCTCCGCGCACGGCACGGCCGTCTACCTCGACCCCGAGACCGCCGCCGGCGCCGCGGCCGACCGCAGGGCCCACCTCAACGGCTGGGCCGACAGCGCGGACACCCTCGGCATCACCGCCGGTAGCGGGACCCTGACCGCACAGGTCACCGCGGTCGTCGACGAGTTGCTGCCGCAGGACGGCGCATCCGCAGGCGAGCGGCACGCGGTGGTCACGGCAGCCCTGCAACTGCTGCCCGTGCTGGTACGCACGGGCTCGGTGCGCGGCGCGGATGTCGCACGGCAATTGGGCATTCCGGCGGCCCGGTTGTCCCATCTGTTCACCGAGCAGATGGGGATTCCGTTGCGCCGCTACATCCTCTGGCTGCGGCTGCACATCGCACGGACCCGCGCGCTGGCCGGAGACGATCTCACGGCCGCCGCGCGGGCGGCGGGATTCTCCGACGGCGCGGACCTCACTCGCACCTGCCGCCGAACTTTCGGACTTCCTCCTTCGGCGCTGAGCCACATCGGCGATCCCGTTCCGGACGCATAACCGTTCCCGGGCGAGCACGGCCCGACATTCGGCACGCCTACTTGCCTACCGTTTCTCGGTCGTCAGAGGCGCAACGGACCCACCCGGCGAGCCCAGCCTAACCCTGGCCGAGATGACCCGCAAGATCACCGCAGCTCTCGACGCCGCCTGACAGAGATGCCGACCCGCGCGGCAAGCCGTGTCATGGGTCCTCTCCGGACCCCATGACACGGCGCCGCAAACATGCCCATCCGCGGCAATGCAGTTCGTAACTCTGTGACATTGGCCGAATGCGCCGCCGAGACCGGGCGTGGCCGCCTTGGGACGCGTGTGCCGGGGTGTGCTCGGGGTGATCGGCAGGCTGGTCGTCACCGCGACGACTGCCACGGGCTGCGGCGGCTGGACCTCACAACGGGATCGCGAATGCGAGCTCATCCGGACGGTGACGGTCGCGGGTCCACTCGGCCATCGGTGGGAAGCGTGCCCGATCCGTGGCTGGGATCGACCGATGTGCAGCGCGTGGCGATCAGGGACGGCAGGTCGGTCCTGATAGGTGTCTTAGTGAATTGTTACGACGGCTGGCGGATTGATCGACGCAACCCCGGGCAGCGCTCACCGTCGGAGGTTGCCGACGATCTCGGCAAGTTCTGCCACCCGGCGATCCGATCGGCCGTACCGCGCCTCCAGATGCTCTTTCAGTCGCAGGAACCTGTCGACGGCCTCGCTCGTGTAACCGAGGTTGAGAGTGCACTCGGCCAGTAGGCGCTGGCAGTACATGAACTGGTCGTCGTAGGGTCCACGCTCGACGGCGCCAGCTCTCCTCGAGAGCCGTCCCGAACGTGTTTGCGATATGCCGAAATCACAAAACTGTATACGGCACATACAGTCAGGGGATGCACGGGCGCTCCTCTCACAAACGACCAGATGGTGCCCCGGCTGCCTCAGCGATGATTCCCAATCGCCGACCACATAGTGGCGGGAAATTCCGGGGTAGGTCAGTGCAGTTCGGGTAAGGCTCTACAGAAGCTCGATCTGATCATGCTCGGGCAGTGCGTGTGGGCGTTTGTCCGTATACCAGGCGTACTCGATCCCGCTGAGCCAGCCGTTCTCCACCCATAGAATGACCTCGCCGATCGGTGATCCGTTGTGGTCGTTGACCGCTCCGCTGGCCAGGATTCCCTCCGGCGAACCGGATACTTGTACCGCGCCGGGCCGTACCGCGAGATCGACACTGGGTGAACCCGTACCCCAGGTAGCGACTACCTGCGAATACGGCACCTGCGCCAGGTACTCGGAGGCGCCGGGCACCCCCGACGACAGCAGCTTGGTGACGACGCTGGTTTCGATATCGGTCAGCATCCGTGGCTGAATAGGTGTGCTACTCATCGTGTTTTCCGGTTCTCGCGCTCCCCTGAAACGGTGCGGTGCCGATGCTGAAACACCGTCGATTTCGCGGAGACCTCAGCCCGAGAGGTTGGCAAGATCGTCGTCCTGGCCGCAGAACACGCGCCACGAATCTCCACCGCAATCGATGTCGGTAGGCGTAATCACGCCCCGACCTTGCGACGAGATCGGTACCACAGGCGAGACTGGCGCTCAGCTCAAAGCCGGTCGAAGTCTCCATTCCGCGCGCCCGCCAGGAATACATCCCACTCCGAGGGCGTGAACACCAGCACTCCACCGCCGATGTTCTTCGAGTCACGAACCCCCACATGCCCACCATCCAGATGCGCTATCTCGACGCAGTCGTTCCCGGCGGCACTACGAGTGCTTTTGAACCAGCGCGCTCCGGATAGGTCAACGGACACGGTCGAACTCCTTCGCTACCTGCCGCAGTAGGCGTTTGCTATTCGGCACGTCCAAAGCTACTCGCTGGATCACCTCGAATCCAGCTCTGTACCGCCGCACGGTGCTGGTGCGCTCCAGGTAGATGTTGCCTGTGTAGCTCTCGACGTAGACCACTGGCGGCTCCAAAGGTCGCCCCTCTCCGTCACCGGCGAAATCCAAGATCGTGAAAGGACCGGTCGAGACTCCCAGCGGGAAGCCAACCCCGAAGGGCAACACTTGCACCCGTACGTTCGGTGGCAGATCAGCCAGGTGACGCAGCTGTGTCGATATCACGCGGGGACCTCCGACAACTCGCCTGGTGACAGCCTCATCCACGACCAGTACAGCTGTCAGTGGCGAGAAGTCACGAGTGATCAACGCTTGCCTGTTACGCCGTACCCGGACGCGACGCTCGATCTCCTCTACGGTGTCCATCGGAAAGTAGACACGATCCAACGCCCGCGCGTAGTCGGGGACCTGAAACAGTCCAGGCACCATATCAGGGCGATAGACAGTGATATGAGAGGCCGACGCCGACGCCTCCATCTGCACGTAGGCGTTGAACGTCGGATTCACCTGATCGGGAAACTCGTCCAACCACGACGGCGTCCTCCCCTGCGCCGCCAGCGATTTCAGCACTGGGAGCATTTCCACTCGCTGATACAACTTGCACAACCGCCGCAAGTCTTCCTCCCTGACGACCACGTTCGGCGCGCCGGTCTCCAGCCGGTGCAGCGTCCCCGCCCCGCGCCCGATCGCCCGCGATGCCACTTCGATGGACAGTCCCGCCTCCTGTCTCATCCCGCGCAGGCAGCGGCCGAGGCTGCGGTGTGGAACGCCCCCGGTCCCGCGAATGTCGGCCCTGAGCTGCCGATTATCGGGGTCCACATCCCTCTCCCCCATACTGTTTTCTCCTTTCTGTGGAATATCCGCACTCGCTGACTGGAATAATCCTCAAAGTAATTGTGGAAGGCCATAATTCGGCCGCTTGAAAGACATTGTGCAGGGTCGCTGGAAGGTGTCCAGGGCATTTGCCACTTTGTGTCGCGAATCCGCTCGGAAATGTCCACGCGGCCCGGATCCGGTGCTCCACTGGCCGCGTGATCGGCGCGGCATAAGCCCTTTTCGCCGCCACTCGACCAGCGGAGGACACATGACCAAGGCGCTGCCGCAACGCGTTCCGTTCCCACGAGCCCGTGCTCCCTACAAGGCTGTGCCGCCGCCCGTGCTCGAGCGCTACGCCGTCGCGCTGCGGCAGTGGGCCGATGCTCCCGAACGTCCCGGAGGCGGGGTGACGACCCCTCCCCCGCCTCCGGTGACCCTCACCGAAGCCTTGTCGTGGACCGAGTGATCCGATGCAGGGCCGTCCGCGCGCGGAGGTCGTGACCGCGCTCCATCACCGCGTCACAGTGCACTGCTGCGGCCCGCGCTGGCTCATCCACGTGCCTGCCGTGGACCGCTGGACGGTGACCGGGAACAAGTCGGCGATCCGGTCCACCGCCCGGCAGATGATTGCGGCGATGACCGGACACGACAACGACTCGTTCGAACTCGACCTCGTCGCGGGCAGAGCGTTGCGCGACGCGGACGAGTTCGCGATGGGATGCCGGGCACTGACGCGATGGCAGCCGCCGGGAGAACAGGCGGCGCGCACACTGCCAGCGTGACTTGGGTCCGAGGATGGAGGTCGCCATGATCCGAGAGGACCGCTGCGGCCTTCTCCGCGAAGACATCGGCGCCATTATCGACGCCGCGCCCGCAGCCGGAACGGTGGGTTGTCCTTGGTCACGAGAAGACCTTGCTCATCATCGTCGGCAGAGCCATCAAGTTCACCTGGCCAACCAGGTCCGCTGCCGCGTTTCGCCAGCAGGCTATGACTAGTCGGCGGTGCGAGCGCGAGTGGCGGGGTGGCTGACGGTAACGGCGACTAGCCTTCCGCTGGGCAAGGTGATGCCCCAGAACTGGGGCAGTGCACGGAGGAACCGGGCACTCACTTCGTCAGTCGTCGCCTGACGCGGGCCTCGAGTTCTCGAACCGTGTAGGGGCTGGGTTTCCGACGGTGAGCCATGACATGGCAATTGGCGCACAGAGGGACCAGGTCCGTTATCGGATCTACTTCATAGTTCTCGCCCATCTGAGAGACCAGCACCGTGTGATGCACTTGGATGTAGTCGGCGCCGATCGGGCCATACACCTGTCCGTAGTCGAAGCCGCAGGCCATGCACACCGTGCCGTGGTGGGCGATACATGCATCGCGAGCTGCGCGACTGCGTTCGTATTTATTGACCTGGACGGTGCGCGTCGCGCCCTCCGGGTAGGTGCCAGGCACTTCTTCATCGCCCAGGTCATAAGCCGTAGGCTGGGCGTGCTCTATCCACAACGTGCGGAGGGCGGGGAGATCTGCGGGATCAACACGGGTGCCGGAACTATAGATTTGGCGCCACTTTGTCGCTGTAGCAGTGCCTTCCAGTGTGGGTATATCGATGAGGTCCGCCTCGGGCAGCAGCCAATCGAAATCGATGTCGATGTATTGGGTCGTTCTGCTCGAATCCGAGTGATGAGTGTCAGGCAAAGGGATGGACCTCACGATGGCATGCCCCAGGATCCCACGGCAGCGGGCATCGGGACCGCCTTGCTGCAGGAGCCATGCCTCGGTGCCGGGGGTGATCCCGTTCCGGTGGTTGCCTACGGACCAATCGGATCGCCGTGGGCCGTTGTCTCGCACGCCCCGGGCGTACGAGTCGTAGTCGGGATGCCAGTGGTTCCACATCTTCGGGTTCCAGGTCAACAAGATGGCACTCACGCAGTCGAGCGTGTCATACGCCCATCGCCCAGTGAGTACTGAATCAGGCACAAATATCGTGATTCGATCCACCGGGCTGCTCAGCCCCGATCCGTCGACTGTCCCGGTCGATCGCAAGATGAGGGTGGAGTTGGCCCGCGGACTGCGCCGACGCCGCCTGCTGAAATCACGAGCGAGTTCAGTTGCCCTGATGAGCGGGACTGCTATGCAGGAGGGCCGAAAACATCTCGGTGCCAGCGCTTCTGAGGGTCGCGAAACCAGTGGCCGATTTGACTGTTGTCGAGCTGGCGTAGTTGGGCCAATCCGATGCGGTACCGGTAGAAGAGGGCCAGGAGCTCTCGCAGGGAGCCGTCGTCTACTGGGGTCTCGACGACGATCTCCAACGTGCTGAGCCGCCCACCGTACGAGCGGACCGAGGGGATGCTATTCAGCCACTCGAAGAACGCCGCCTCGTCACCGCGCGAGTGGTACCAGACGTCGGTCGCTTCCAATACCACCGTCGACCCGCCGCCCATCAGCTTCCTGTTCCTGGTCCAACGTTTCCGTAACCGCCTTTCGGGGACTTCACATTCCAATGCGAGCCGCCGTGTGCAGCACCGCCCTCCCGGTCGGCGCCCGCACATTTCCATCGTCATGCTCCCAGCCGTAGCGGCGACCGCTGAGATCGGGGCACCCGGTAGTCATCGCCTTTTGGCAGCTCCAGTGCTATACGCGAGCTCGAAACAGGTCCGGTGCGCGAACAACCAACCTAGCTAGACGTACCGAACACAGCCGCGTACCAGTAACTTTTGGGCTTTCGGAACCATTCCCCGATTCGCTCCGTGTCGAACACCCGCAACTGCGACATATCGACGTGGTATCGATGGAACAGGGATACGAGTTCGTATACCGATTCGTCACCGGCTGTGGCTTCGACCTTGATGTAGAGCGTTCGCAGCTCACCTTCGTATGACCGCACGGCAGGAATCTTGTCGAGCCATTCAAAAAAGGCCGCTTCGTCGAACGGTGACCCGTATCTCACACCGGTTGCCTCCAGCGTGATCTCAGTGTCGCTCATCGCCGTTTGCCTCCTGGATAAACATTGTCATAATCCTTGCCGTCTTTGCCTTGCACGTCCCAGTGGGGTCCACCATGGGCGAGAGGACCCTGCCCGGTCGGCACCCACACATTTCCATCGGCATCTTCCCAGCCGAAGCGAGGCCCCTTGGGGCTCGGATTCGGCACCCACCGGTCACCACCCTTGGGAGGCACGAATCCTTCCGCCTCGCCAGGCCGGTGATGGTGGCGAGTGCACCTGCGGCGAGTGCTGCGGCGCTGAACTTGATCCCGGCCAGTGCTGTGAAGAACGACCCGACTGCACCGGCGATGGCGGTCGCGGCGGTGTCCAGGGCAGTGCCCTCCACCGTCGCCGCCCGCGGGTTGCGAATTGCCACGGCGGTGACGGCGATTACGACCGACGCGACGACGAGCGTTGCGGCCACCTGAGTATTGATGTCCGCGCGAACTGCGACGACAGCGGCGTGGTGGCTGCTTGTCGATTTCGCCAGATCGTCGGCGACCAGCTTGATGTCGTCCGCGTCCTTCGCCAGTGTTTCGAGGTGACCGGTCAGGTTCGGGATGTCGGGTGCATCGAACTTGCCGAGTCCGGCGGCGACGACTCGCAGGCGGGGTCCGGCGGCGAAGATCGTGTTGTTGTCGGCGAAGGCTTTCCACGCTTGGGCCGCGCGGTCGAGCTTGTTGGTGTCACCGTCGGGGACTTTGTCACCCGCGAGCTTGGCGACGACCTTGTCTTACAACTCCGGGAACTCGGTCTCGAGTCCGGGGCCGTTGTTCCGCGACGACGCCACACCGACGAACGGCGCAAAGCGCTGCGCTCGGCGGCCGGAGCGGTACCCCCACCCTGCGGTCGTAGCTCGAACTTCGGCAGCAACGGCTCCACATCGCCCAAAGCTCGTCCGGAACGAGACGCTTCGACAACCTGTCCGACACGGCCGAACATCATGCACCACAACCGATCACAGTCCATCGCGACCCACCGACAACCAGTCACAACGACGTGAGACACGGTCTTAGTCGAGGTTATTCCGCGAAGTGACATCTCGGAATTGCCAAAGCTCTGCATCCGATTGCTGCGTGTCGCCGGATCGTGTTGTCGAAGTCGATCCAATTGCCGATTGCGGCAACGACTTCGGTTCTCGCGGCGACCAGGTGCTCGTGTGGCTCGGTGAACCACCGTCACCGATCAGGAAACCACTCGCCGGTCTGCTGCTCGAACTGATCGGCAACCGCCAGTCCGTGAATACCGTCAACCGGACAGCTGCTGGCTGTTCCGGGCCGGCGAGCAGGACTGCCTATCCACCTCTCGGCTCAAGGCCGTGGACCATTTGAGTCGTAATCAGTCGATGTCGACTCGCCTAACAAGCGATGCATTTCGACCCGGAGGCCACGCGGACCTTCCTCCTCACGACCCGTCCACCCGAAGCCGTGTCTTCGATAGGCGCCATCGGCGGGCAGGTTTTCTTCTCGTACCGAGAGAGCCACACGACGGTAGCCGTTGTTCCGGGACCAATCCACGACCGCTTCAACCAAGTGGTCCGCGGCGCCGCTACCACGGGCTTCTGGTACCACGAACATCGACACCATCTCGACGGTATCCGGCCGGTCGTGTTCCACCACCGCCACCGCACCGACCAGTTTGCCATCCTGTAGGGCCACGAACTTCGCCTGGAATGACTGCGTGTGTCGGCGCCACTCGTCGGCGGTACGCTCGAGCGCTTCATCGAGCGTTGTCTTGTAGTCGTCAGGCGCTGAGGCGAGCATCTTCAGCGTGATCTCTCGATTCAGCTGCCAGTCGTCTGCGGTCAGTTGTTGTACCTCTGTGGGAGTGAGAGGCTGCTGGGTAGAGAGAGCGAGAGGATAGTAAGGCACGGGAGCACCGTCACGATCCAATCGGCAGTTGGTGATCTCCTCCACGACCCGGCGCTCCCGCTTGTTCCAGCGTTCCAGTATTGCGGCGTTCGACAGGTCGCTGTCGGTGTATGTCTGGCTCACGGTTTCGAGGGCTTGCGCGCCAATGTGCTTGCCGCGGGTGGTGTCGGCGAGGTGTCTCGCCACACGTGTCGCCTGGAAGTCCAGCTTTTCGGTCGCGAGCAGGAGAGCTTGCACTATCTTTGTCCCCAGCACCCCCGCTCTCCTACCTTTCATGCGCTCCGCAGTGGCTGATGCGCAGTGATCAGTATTATCACTACCGCTGCCCCAAGGTGGAAGCGTCCTGCAGGGTAGGTGTGGCCGGTCCCCGATAAGGCGACCACCCGGCATCGGAGTCCGGGGTTGGGTCAAGTCCAGGGGCGTGGTGTAGGAGGGGCGGTCACTGCTGATCCGGTTGGTGGTCAGGCGGTGAGGGCTGGGGTGGTGGTTTCCTCCTGGTGGTCTGGGTTGGTGTCGGTGGCGCGGGATCGGGCCAGGACGTCGAGGCCGAGGTAGCGGCGGCCTTCGATCCATTCGTCGTGTTGTTCGGCGAGCACGGCGCCGACGAGGCGGATGATCGCGGCGCGGTCGGGGAAGATGCCGACGACGTCGGTGCGGCGGCGGATTTCCTTGTTCAACCGTTCTTGGGGGTTGTTGGACCAGATCTGGCGCCAGATCTGTTTGGGGAAGCTGGTGAACGCCAGCAGGTCGGCGCGGGCGGTGTCGAGGTGGTCGGCGACTTTCGGCAGTTTCTCGGTCAACGCGTCGAACATCCGGTCGTATTGGGCGGCAACTGATTCCGGGTCTGCTTGATCAAACACCGAGTGCAGCAGGGTCCGCACCCACGGCCACGACGTTTTCGGACACACCGACATCAGGTTGACCGTGTAGTGGGTGCGGCAGCGCTGCCAGCTCGCACCGGACGGCCGTCGTCGGTGGCGTCGAACTGGAAATCAACTGCCCACACTCGATTCGGCGCATCCGCGGTCACCGCCGTGATCGTCGAGTCACCGATTCGTTTTCGGCGCCGTCGCTGCGGCAACCGTAGCCCTTCCTGACGCCACAGGCGTTGAACCTTCTTGTGATTCACCATCCAGCCCTCGGCACCGGCATCGTGATAAGCGCGACGGAACCCTTGACGGGGATGACTGCGCGCCCAGTCACGCAACCATGCCCGCAACGGACCATCCCGATCCGTGGGCTGCTGCGCTCCCGGAGCACGGCGCTGCGTACTGCGATGCTGCCCGGTCACCCGGCAAGCGAACCGTTCGCTGACGCCCATCAGCCGCATCAGATGCGCCACGGCCGCCCGCCGGCGTTCCGGGTCTAGAAGTTTCCCTGCGCGATCTCCTTCAACGCCGCCTTCTCCAGCTCCGCTTCAGCCAACAGCCGCTTGAGCGTCGTGTTTTCGCGTTCGAGGTCTTTCAACCGCTTCGCGTCGTCAACTTTCAGTCCACCGAACTGGTTACGCCACCGGTAGTAGGTGGCTTCGGTGATCTGCAGCGCCCGGCACACATCCGCGACGTCCTTGCCCTCGCCGAGCAGCCGATCGGCCTCGGTCAACTTCCGCACGACCTGCTCAGGGGTGTGCCGCTTCCTCGTGTCATCGCCATCGAGCCTTCCCGCCCACAGCGTGGGCCGCAAGACTCACACAGCCGACGGACCGACCTCACGGGGTCAGGTCAATCGTGCCGACCCGGGTGTCGAAATCGCGACGCCGGTAGCCGTTGCGGGAGTTGACCCGCTCGGGCGAGCGTTCGCCGTAGCCGGCACCGCACACCGCGTCGGCTTCGGCGCTCAGCAGCGACTGGATGAACATCGAGAGCATGGTGCGCAGCAGGTCAGGGCTGGCGACGGCGAGTTGATCGGACAACAACTTCGACGGGTCGATAGGCTCGACAGAGGTCATCGCGTGAACTTCTCCTTCGTTGAGCTTGGGGGTTCAAGAAGGATCACGCGGTGACCGCCCACAATCCGGCTACGACACGCTCACACGGTCGCTCCGAAATCGCTGGTACACCACTCTGCCGGACGCAACCCGGTTCTCGCGGCGACCAGGTGCTCGTGTGGCTCGGTGAACCACCGTCACCGATCAGGAAACCACTCGCCGGTCTGCTGCTCGAACTGATCGGCAACCGCCAGTCCATGAATACCGTCAACCGGACAGCTGCTGGCTGTTCCGGGCCGGCGAGCAGGACTGCCTATCCACCTCTCGGCTCAAGGCCGTGGACCATTTGAGTCGTAAGCACTCCATCTCGACTCGCCTAACAAGCGATGCATTTCGACCCGGAGGCCACGCGGACCTTCCTCCTCACGACCCGTCCACCCGAAGCCGTTCCTGCGATAGACGCTTTCGGCGGGCAGGTTTTCTTCCCGTACCCAGAGAGCCACACGACGGTAGCCGTTGTTCCAGGCCCAATCCACGACCGCTTCAACCAAGCGGTCCGCGGCGCTGCTACCACGGGCCTCCGGTACTACGAACATAGACTTCACCATGACGGTATCCGGCCGGTCGTGTTTCGCCGCCGCAACCATACCGATCGGTTTGCCATCCTGTAGGGCGACGAACTCGGCATGGTATCCCTGCACGGCTCGGCGCCACTCGTCGTCGGTAAACTCAAGCGCTTCATCGAGCGTTGTCTTGTACTCCTCAGGCGCTGAGGCGAATGCTTTCAGAGCGATCTCTCGATCCAGCTGCCAGTCGTCCGAGGTCAGTTGTTGTATCTTTGTGCGAGTAAGAGACCAGGGAATGGGCCGTCCGTCCGAGTCCAAGTACAGTCCGTCCGCATTCCGTCGACCGGATGTCATCCACAAGTCGAAGGAGCGTTTCAGTTTTGCGGCGTTCGACAGGTCGCCATCGGTGTATGTCTGGCTCACGGTTTCGAGGGCTTGCGCGCCAATGTGCTTGCCACGGGTGGTGTCGGCGAGGTGTCTCGCCACACGTGTCGCCTGGAAGTCCAGCTTTTCGGTCGCGAGCAGGAGAGCTTGCACTATCTTTGTCCCCAGCACCCCCGCTCTCCTACCTTTCATGCGCTCCGCAGTGGCTGATGTGCAGTGATCAGTATTATCACTACCGCTGCCCCAAGGTGGAAGCGTCCTGCAGGGTGGGTGTGGCCGGTCCCGATAAGGCGACCACCCGGCATCGGAGTCCGGGGTTGATTCGATCCAGTTCCAGTTGATGCCGCAGTCCACGGGGTGATGGGTGTGGTTGCAGCGGGCAGCGTACTCGGCCGGGGTCAGGTAGCCCAGCGCCGAATGGCGATGCCGCCGATTGTGTTCGTCCTCGAAGTCGCCGATGAGAACCCGGGCCCCGAGCAGGCTCGTCCAGTGGTTGCGGTTGAGGACTCGCTGTGTAGCCGCCGGTTGAACGATTCGATATGCCCGTTGTTCCACGGCGTACCGGGCGGCAAGTATACGATATCCACCCGATCGGCGCAGAACCGTTGCAGCGCAGAGGAAATCATTTCGGCACCGAAGCGGAGCGGCTGCGGGCTCGGTCGCCGCTTTTTGGGTGGCAGGCTGGCGTTGGTCGTCGGATCCGAGTGCGAGGGGATGGGGCGTGAGCGCCGGTCAGAGTTCGGCACAACGCGCTTCACCGTGTGGACCGAGGCAGTCTCTGGCGGCGATTACACCGCGCGGTGCTCGATGAGTTGGGTAGCCAGGGCTTGATCGACTTGTCGCGGGCGGTGATCGACGCAGCGTCGGTGCGAGCGAAAAGAGGGGCGATCTGACCGGCCCCGAGCCCGGTCGATAGAGGCAAGTCCGGTTCGAAGATTCATGTGCTGTCCGACCGCGTAAGACTGCCCCTGGCCGTGGGTATTTCGGCAGCCAATACCAATGACGCCGAAGCGCTGCGCCCGCTCGTGCGGGCGATCCCGGCTGGCGACGCAAACCCATCCACACGGCCCGCACATCCCACCCCGTAGCAGCTCGAGTGGCAGGGGTCTCGGTGCTATAGGGCGCCGATTCGGTAGAACATCCTGGCGACGTCAGCGGTGATGCGAAGGAAGTGTGAGCAAGTGCTGAAGAAGGTCACGAGGAAGCCGAGCCTGTGCGTCTACTTTTTCCCGCGGGCTCGAACATTGAGATTCGCTTTCCACCAAGCAGAGCGGCTCGGGGAGGTGTGCGCAGTAATCGCAGGCCGACGGCGCGTTCAGTCCGCCGGACGGGCCTCGACGTAGTACTCCGCCGAAATCGTCTTCAATATCTGCCGGACACCCACCGGCGCCCACGCCGCGGACGGGTCGTGCCGGACGACCGGATCGGTCAGCTCGACGGCGCGTCCTCGGGTCTCCAGCGTAAAACCGCCCGCCGCTCGAATGTTCTTGACCCAGTCGACGTTCCGGCCGTACGTCAGGGCGATCCGGTAGGCGTCGTCCTGTGCGAAGACCATCACCGGGGTGCGGTAGGACCGCCCCGACTTCCTGCCCTTGTGCAGCACGATGCCGAAGCCGGGCGCCCGTCCCGCGACCAGCCCCGCGGTCGGGTTGGTGACATGCCGGTTGAATCTCGCCAGTGCGTGCGGAAGCACCATGGGCGGCGATCCTCTCTCCCTGTGGCGTGCGGTGTGCACGTTACTCTCGACCGATGTCCGCTCCGCCGCCTCCCGGGACGCCCTACTCCGCAGATCCGAGCGTCGAACCGATCGCGCTCTACGATCGGGCGGGCGACCCGGTCGGCGTCGCCGAGCGGGCCACGGTCTACCGCGAAGGATTGTGGCACGCCAGCGCCGGTGTGCTCCTGCGATCCGGTGACGGCGAGCGCGTCTACGTGCACCGCCGCACCGAAACCAAGCTGGTCTTCGCGGGCATGCACGACTGTCTGGCCGGCGGTGTGGTAGCACCGGGAGAAGCGCCGCGGAAGACCGCCCTGCGCGAATTGACCGAGGAATTGGGCATCACGCCCGACCCCGCCGACCTCTCCGCGGAACCGGTGGCCACGCTCTCCTGGGACGGCGAATGGGAGGGCCGACCGATGCGCTGCCACCTGTTCGCGTACGAACTGCGCTATGACGGGCCCGTCCGCCACCAACCCGACGAGATCGCCGACGGATGGTGGTGGACCGACGGACAGTTGCGGGCACACCTGGCCGACCCGGACTGGCCGTTCGTTCCCGATACCCGCCTGCTGATCACCGACCTGCTGACCCCGGACCGGGACACGGAAGTATGACGGGACGACACCGCGCTCAGCTGGACGAGGCCGACGACCCGGCCCACGCGGCGAACGCACCGGGATTGCGGGTCTGCAGCAACACCCGGCCGGGGCCGGTGAAGTCGAAGACGAAGCCCTCGCCGGACTTCAACGACTGGATCGAACGGCCCGAAACCGCGCGCCGCATAGTGAAATTCATCGCCAGGTCGTAGGCGACCACATGGCCGGTGTCGATCGTGATCGGCTCGCCCGGCTGCAGGTCGATCACATCGACCGCGCCGAACACACCGACCACGATCTCGCCCTCGCCGTGCGCGCGCAGGCCGAACCCGCCCTCGCCGCCGAACAGATTGGCGAAACCTCCCCATTTGCTTTCCACCTGCACGCCATGCGAATTGGCGATCCAGCCCCCGCGGCTGATGAAGAACGGCCGGTCCGGGGTGATCTGCAGGTTGAGCATGTCGCCGGGGAGCGCGGGCGCCACATCGACCCATCCGCCCTGCGCCGGCGCGGTGAAGGTCGAGACGAAGAACGATTCCCCGGCCAGCACCGACCGCTTCAGCCCGGCCAGGATGCCGCCCTCGGCCTTGGCCTGCAAGGTGACTCCCGCCGAGTGGGCCACCATGGCGCCGCTCTCGACGCGCATCGGTTCGCCGCTTGCCAGGAAGCACCGAGCGACGGCGGAGGCAGGACTGTGGCGCAGTTGTACCTTCATGTCCGCCGACCCTACCGCCATGTCCCGCGCCGCAGGACCGGATGGATCACCGAGCACGCCGTGTGCCGGAACCGTCGCCCGCGGGCCGTCGGACGGCCCGCCCGGCGAGCACTGTCGTCAGAGCAGGTCGCGCAGCGTGGCGTCGTCGCGGGCCAGCACCGCCCGGCCGTCAGCTGTCAGCACGATGGGGCGCTGGATCAGCTTCGGATGCCCGACCAGCGCTTCGATCCAGCGTTCCCGGTCCGCGGCGGTCCGCGTCCAGCTCGCCATGCCGAGATCCTCGGCGATCTGCTCGCCGGTGCGGGTGATGTCCCATGGTTCGGCGCCCAGCCGCCGCAGCACCTCGTGCAACTCGGCGGCGGTCGGCGGCTGGTCCAGATACTTCCGCACGGTGTAGTCGACACCGGCCTCGTCCAGGAACGCCGTGGCATTGCGGCTTTTGGTGCACCGCGGGTTGTGCCAGATCTCGGTCTGCCGGGAAGTCATGCACGCAGGATACCGAGGGCGCACACCGCCACCGTCCGGCGGCGGGCCAGCGGATCTCGGACGTCGTGCAGCGAAGCGCGGCCGACGCTTCGATACTGGGAGCATGAGTGAGCACGCGTCGTCCGAAAACCCCTATGGCACACCGACCACGTCCGGTCCCGAGCCCATTCCGTCGTATCAGTCCGTGGTGAATCGGGTCGTACGGACGCTGCTGCGCGTCCCGGGCCTCTCCGGCATCGTCGGCAAACGATTGATGGTCCTGCACGTCGTCGGACGCAAGTCGGGCACGGTCTACGACGTGCCGGTGGCCTACACCCGGCACGGCGACACCTTGCTGATCGGTACCGCCCTGCGGCCGTGGGTGAAGAACCTCCGGGCGGGCGAGCCCGTGCGGGCTTCGTTCGGCGGCAAGCCGCGCACGTTCGATCCGGTTGTCCACACCTCCGAGGCCGACGTGCTGCGGCTCTACGAAGTCATCGCACGGGACAACAAGCAGAACGCGCAATACAACGGTATCGGCTTCACCGCCGACGGTGAGCCTTCGAAGGCCGACATCTATCAGACCTGGCAGCAGGGCGGCGTCGTGGTGGAACTGACGCCGCACTGAGCGGTCGGGTCAGCTCGCCTCGACGTAGCCGTCGGCCACCTCGAGTACTTCGTCGACGATTTCCAGCCCGATCCGCAGTTCGTCGGCCGTCGTGGTCAGCGGCGGCGCGATCTGGAAACGATTGCCCGCGTTGAACGGCCACAACCCGCGCTCTTTCGCCGCCGCGGTGACCGCGGCCATCGGTGCGGCGTCCGCGCCCGCCGCGGCGAAGGGGACCAGCGGCTGCCTGGTGCGCGGGTTGCGAACCAGCTCCAGCGCCCAGAAGAAGCCGAGTCCACGGACCTCGCCGACGCTCGGATGGCGACCGGCGAGTTCGTGCAATCCCTTTCCGAGTACGTCGGCGCCTACCGTCCGCACGTGATCCAGGATTTCCTCGCGCTCGAACACCGCGATCGAGGCCACGCCCGCCGCGCAGGCCAGAGGGTGCCCGGCGTAGGTGAGGCCGCCCGGATACGCCACGTGGTCGTAGCGCTGCGCGATGCGTTCCGCCATGAGTACGCCACCGAGCGGGACATAGCCGGAGTTCACCCCCTTGGCGAAGGTGATGATGTCCGGCTCGACGCCGAACGCCTGCACCGCGAACCATTCGCCCACGCGGCCGAATCCGACCATCACCTCGTCGGCGATGTAGACGATGCCGAATTCGTCGCACAACGCCCGTACTCCCGCGAGGTAACCGGGCGGCGGCACGAGCACACCGTTGGTGCCGACGACCGTTTCCAGGATCAGCCCCGCAATGTGCTGGGGGCCTTCCAGCTCGATGACCTGCCGCAGGTGCGCCAGCGCCGCGGCGGTCTCCTCCTCGGGACCGGTCGTGCCCCACGGTGAGCGGTACGGGTAGGGCCCGAAGAAGCGCACCACGTCGACGTTTGTCGGCTCCGCGCCCCAGCGGCGCGGTTCCCCCGTCAGGCCGATCGCGACACCCGTGCCGCCATGGTAGGAGCGATACGCGGCAAGCATTTTCGTGCGTCCGGTATAGCTTCGCGCCAAGCGCACCGCGTGCTCGACGGCCTCCGCGCCGCCCGTGGTGAACAGGATTCGGTTCAGGTCCCCCGGCGCCCGCTCGACGATCAACCGTGCCAGTTCGCTGCGCACGTCGTTGCCGACCGTCGGCGAGATGGTCGCCAACCGCTGTGCCTGGGCGACGATCGCGGCGACGATGTCCGGATGCTGGTGCCCGATGTTCACGTTGACCAGCTGGGAGGAGAAGTCGAGATAGCGTTTGCCGGTCTCGTCCCAGAAGTACGAGCCGAACGCCCCGGTGATCGGGGCCGGATTCAACTCGGCCTGTGCGCTCCACGGATAGAAGACGTGATCTGACCCGCTCATGGGGCGCATTCCCCCTTCGAACCTGGATAGAACAGCACATTGGCACCCTAGCCCTATCGGGGCGCCTGCGCGGCCGAAGGCGCGGCATATGACGGAACTGTCCCGCCTGTGATTTCTCGCAGGTCAGGAAGCCTCAGCGACGCCGACACGGACTTGGGATCATTTGTCGACCCGGGGTGTGAACCAGCGGGCGGTCTCCGGAGTCTCGTCCGGCAGCGGAACCAACAGTGGTTTCGCGACTGCAAAATGTTCTCCGATGGTGCGCGACCGCGCGCCGATCCTGCGCTGTTCGTCGCCGAGGTAGCGATGCGGCGGCCTCCAACCGCTCGGACTCCCGATCAACTCGTTGAAGGTTCAAATCGTTCCACGCTCTTGATACATGCCGCTGACGAACGGTACGCTATTTGAAGGTACAACGAAACGCTCTGCGGCCTTGATTTCGAAATACCCCGATCAAGGGATCCGCTTCAGGACTTCGGGTATGGATTATTGCATCGCAACCGTGCCACTGAGTGCGGTCCCCAGCGGACTACGCATGGATGATTCCGACAAAGAAGCACGCCGGTCATGAACGATTTATGCAGCCTCTAAAAATTTAGAATAACTGGTCCTGGACCGAAAAATCACGGTTGCCGCCGTGAGGGAAAACTCGCTGGCCATCGGCTCGCAACAGGCAATCTGAACGGTTCTGCCAGCAACATCGGGACGTCGAGGAACGGCTCTGCCAGCAACATCGGGACGTCGGGGATTGTCGAACCACGAAGAAGGAATGCGCATGACGCAACCTCAGCAAGGCGCCGGGCAGCTAACTACTCCCAGAACGCAGCCACAACCGATCGCGATAGTAGGGATGTCGTGTCGCTTTCCCGGCGCGAATAACGCGGACGAACTTTGGGAGCTCCTCTCCAGCGGCACGGATGCGACGAGTGAAACGCCGGCATCCCGTTACAATACAGAGGACTTGTACTCCGATTATCCGGCACTCGGCAAGGTGAGTAGTCGTCGCGCAGGCTACCTTAGTGATATAGACCAGTTCGACGCCCGATTTTTCGGCTTATCCGCAGGAGAAGCCGAAAACTTGGATCCGCAACAACGCCTACTCATGATGACGGCCTGGGAAGCTTTCGAAGATGCCGGAATGCCGCCCGATCGGGTCGCCGGTACTCGCACTGGCGTTTACGTCGGCAGCATGCATCTGGACTACTGGGATCTTATCGCTCAACGCGGATTACGCAAATTCACACCATTCTCGATCTACAACTACCGCAGTGTTTTGTCCGGTCGATTGGCCTACACATTCGACCTGCGTGGACCGTGCATCACCGTGGATACAGCGTGCTCATCCTCCCTTGTTGCTGTGCATCTGGCATGTCAAAGTCTGCGTGCGGGAGAGACCACGCTCGCGATAGCGGCAGGTGTCAACCTCAAACTTACTGCAGATGAGGATGTTCTGCTGTCCCAGGCGGGAACGCTCGCGCCGGACGGTCGATGCAAGTTCGGTGATGCTTCGGCTGACGGGTTCGCCGCTTCCGACGGAGTAGGAGTGGTTGTGCTGAAACCCCTCGCCCAGGCTCTCGCTGACAACGACCGGGTGCGGGCTGTCGTTCTGGGCAGCGCTATCGGAAATGATGGTGCCAGCAGCAACTCACTTCTCACCCCGTCGGTCGAGGGACAGATAGAGATGCTCCGATGGGCTTACGCCGACGCCGGCATAGATCCGGCCGATGTGGACTTCATCGAGGCACATGGGACCGGGACACCGCTGATCGACCCCGCTGAGTTCGCCGGGCTCGCCGCAGTTCTCGGCAAAGAACGTTCCCCGGACCATCCGTGCTTCGTGGGCTCCATCAAGACCAACATCGGACACACTGAAGGGGCCGCCGGCATCGCCGGGCTGATCAAGACTGTCCTGTGTCTCGAACATCACCAGGTAGTGCCAAGCCTGCACTACAACACACCGAACCCAGCGATTCCGTGGGACGATCTTCCGTTGATCGTTCCTACAACGGTCCAGTCCTTACCAACCGTGGACCGTCCCGCGATCGCGGGAATCAGTGGGCAAGGTATTTCCTCGGCCAATACCCATCTTGTCATCGGACAAGCTGACGCTCGGTGGGTCGCCCCGCGTTCTTCAGCCCAGGTCGGGCAAGCACACACATTAGTCGTATCTGCGCATACATCGAATGCGCTCGACGACCTTGCTCGCGCCTACATTCGCTATCTCGGGCCCGAAGGCATCGGGCGAGAGTTCGAGCTCCGTGATGTCTGCTATACGGCCGCAAACCGCCGTCACCATCACGCCTACCGCTTGGCGATTACTGCGGCAGACCATGACGCACTGATTATCGCCCTCGGCTGCTTCCTGGACCGCACGAATGCCCCCGGACTCGCCGTCGGCCACGTGAGTAATCCCGATCTGCAGACAGGCCGACGCCTGCAGGCAGGACAACAGTCCAACCTGCCTCTCGATCATGTCGCTGTGCGCTACGTCACCGGCCAGCCCATTGATTGGAGCGTGCTCGCCGAACCAGGTGCGCGTTTCGTTCCCGCACCGACTTATCCCTGGCAGACCGAACGTTATTGGCTCGAGCCGGATCCACGCATATCCGAAGTGGCGGCTCCGACGCCCGAGGGGGTCCAATCGTGACCGGGATGGTTCGCATGGCACTGTACGACAGCCTTCTCGGACGTGCGATACCACCCGGTAACCGTTGGGTAGTGGAGCTGACTGCCGACTCGTTTGCCGACCACAAGCTCCAGGATATGGTCGTCTTTCCGGGCTCGGTGTACCTGGACTTGGCGTTGACCGCAGCGACCGTGACTATCGGAGTCCGACCATCGGTCCTGGAGGATGTGTCCTTCGACCACGCGTTGGTCCTGTCACCAGACGCGCCACGTGAACTCCAGATCGAACTGATCCCTGGGCAGGACAACAGGTGGGAGTTCACGGCGACCGGGGCAGCAACCGACGTACAACACGCAACCGCCTTGATCCCCACTCAGTCCGCGCAAGACGACCCTCTACTTGATATCGCGGATCCATTGTGGCAACAGGGTACGGAAATCACCGGTGAGGCACTGTACGCCCAGATGGCTTCCGCTGGAAACTATTTCGGTCCCAGGTTTCGCAGCATCCAGAGGTGCCGAGTCGGCGATGGCCGAGTTGTCGCGACCTGGCAGTCACCGACGACCCCGAGCCTGACTACCGTTGACACTGCCATGCAAGCGCTGACCGCAGCGACCGGGGTTTCCGATCGTACGTTCGCACTTGTAGGCCTCGAGCGGCTGCGCCTGACAGACACTCCGACTTCACCGCAAATCGGAAAAGTATATGCAAAACTTCGGCCAGGGTGGCGAGCAGACCCCGATGAGGTGACCGGCGATGCGGTACTGCTCGATGATGAGGGTCAGCTGATCGTTGAACTGACGGGTATGCGCCTGCGCTGTTTGGACTCGTCACACTCGGCGAGTGAGGCGCTGCAAGTCGCAGTCGCGGCTACATTCACGGCCGAGCCGCTCGAGGACTCACTGGAATTCTGGTTCGATGCGCTCGGCATATCTGCAGACATCAAGTTCGCCGGGTACAACCAGGTTTTCCAGCAACTACTCGATCCAGGCAGCCTGCTGTCCACCAATACCGAAGGCCTGAATGTGGTCCTCGTTCGCCCGGAAGATCTGTTACGAGGCGGTCCGCAAGATATTGCGGAACTCGTGCCATATGAAACCGAGTACCTGTACAAGGAGATCTTCGAGCGGCAAGTGTACCTTCGGCATGGGATTGAACTTCCCGACGATCCCTGCGTTTTCGATGTAGGTGCGAACATCGGGATGTTCACAATGTTCGTGCGCAGTAGATGCCCAAACGCTCGAGTGTATGCATTCGAGCCGGCACCGGCGACATTCGATATTCTTCTGCGCAACTGCCCGGACGCAATACTATTCAATTATGGCCTCGCGGACAAGAATTCAGTGCAGGAATTCACTTTTTATCCGAATTCTCCAGCATACTCGGGGTTTGCCGCAAATGAGACAAGGGACCGCCGGGCGGTGGAGGCTGTGGTCCGGAACATGCTACGCCGGAACATGCCGGCCGAATCACCCGACTTCGACCCGCTGGTAGCGCAATTCACTGCCGACAGACTTGCTGGCGAGACTCACCGCGTTGAGACCAGAACCCTTTCCAGCGTGCTTACCGAGCACTCCATCGAGCGAGTCGATCTATTGAAGATCGACGCTGAAGGCAGTGAAGTTGGCATCCTGGCCGGAATCCGTGACGAGCACTGGCAGCTCATCAGGCAGGTCGTAGCCGAGGTGCATACTCCAGAAGACGGGATTCGTGTCGCGGAGATGCTGTCGGACCACGGGTTCACCGTCCACGTCGATGATCAGGACGAACTCCTGATGGGCACCGGATTCGTGAACGTCTACGCGCGAAATACGTCGTCTTGGCCTCAAAACCACAATAACTTGTCAATCGGAACGTCGCCGAAGGCACGCTTCGAGGGCACTCCCGGTCCAGCAACTACGCTAGGCAAGGAGTTGGCCGGCGCATTCGAAGCTTTCCGTCAGCGTGTCGAAGGTCCGTGCATTTTCGTGTTGTGTCCGCCAGTCGACGATGCACTTGTGCAAGTGGTCACCGACTTGCCTGATGTTGTGGTGATCACGCCCGACGAACTTCAACGTTACTACGCAGTATCAGATTATGTTGACGTACGTGCTGAACGACTCGGGCGTATCCCTTACACCAATCGATTCTTCGCAGCCCTCGGCACCATGATCACCCGACGGTATCTAACCACTCGGCAGCCACCGGCCAAGGTACTTGTCTTGGACTGTGACCAGACTCTGTGGACCGGTGTATGCGGCGAGGATGGCCCGCATGGTGTGCACATAGATCCGTACCGGAAAGAACTCCAAGAATTCGTCGTCCGCCAGCATGACTTGGGAGTGCTCATCTGCCTGTGTAGCAAAAACAATCCAGCAGACGTTCTGGATGTCTTCGCCCAGCGGACCGATATGCCCCTCCAGCTCGACCACATTGCCGCACACCGGCTGAATTGGCAGCACAAGTCGGCCAATCTCGTTTCACTGGCCGAGGAACTCGGCCTCAGCCTCTCCGACTTTGTCTTCCTCGACGACAACCCGGTCGAGTGCGCCGAGGTTCAGGCGAACCTGCCTGAAGTATTGACCCTCCGAATCCCAGATACTACATCGGAAATTCCGCGCTTCCTCGACCATATCTGGACGTTGGATCGGGCTAGACTCACCGATGAGGACCGAGCACGAAACGAACGGTACCGCCAGGAGCAGCAACGGCAGGCGGCACGAGCCGAGTCCATCACCTTCGAATCTTTCCTGGCGAGCCTCGATCTCCAAGTGGATATACATCCATGGAAGCCCAGCGACCTACCACGGGTTGCCCAGCTCACCGAGCGCACCAACCAGTTCACCACCACCGGGGCACGGCAGACCGAGGCCCAACTGAACGAGGCGCTGACCTCAGGGTCCTTCGATTGCTTCACGGTTCGGGTCCAGGATCGGTTCGGTGACTACGGCCTTGTCGGCGCGACGCTGTTCCGACCAACCGAGACCGCTCTGCAAGTGAATTCATTCTTCCTGAGTTGCCGCGCCCTGAGCCGAGGTGTCGAGGACCAGATGGTGACCGCACTCGGTGAAATCGCCAGGAACTATGGTCGCGACCGCATCGAGATCGTGTTCGTACCGACGGGACGAAACGAACCGGCTCGCGCGTATTTCGAAACTGTATCGAGCAGTTCGCATTCAGAAGGGGAGGAGTTCCGGTTCATCCTGACAGGCAATGCCTCAATAGCGTTTGGGGGATCTATAGATCGTAGCCGTGGAGTGAAAACGGAAACCACGACGAACACCGTGCAACGCAAGCTGCCCACAGGACGTGGGTTCGTGTCCAATTCCAGGAATTCAGACATACCTTACACGAGAATCGTCGAAGAGCTTCGAGATCTGGATGCCATCGTCGCAGCCATCGACGCTGGTCGAATCCGGAGCAGGCCGGCGCGGCAAGCCGCACCCACAAGGCCGAACGATGAGATCGAAGGCAAACTGGTCGATCTGTGGCAGCACGTACTCGGTGTCGACGAGGTCGGAGTGGACGACAATTTCTTCGATCTCGGTGGCACATCGCTCCGGGCTGTCCAGGTGATGGCCGAACTGAGCGAACTGACCGGCAGGCGCATGCCCCCGATCAGCACCTTCGAGAACAACACGATCCGGTCCATAGCCGCAATGCTGCGAACAGACAGCGGCGGTTCGGACGACAGCACCGAGCATGCCGAGCGCGGAACCCAGCACAGGCGGGATGCGTAGCGAGGCGGGGACGGGCCCGGTCGAAGATTGCCGTGACTGCCGCTACGACACGGACTCTGGGCGTGGCCGAGCACAGGGAAACGATATTCCCTCAGCGCTAACGCATCTGGGTGGGCCAGTATTCCACGAGTGAAATTGGTGATCAAAATTGCCTGCCGCATTCAACCACATATACACGCCGTGGCGAACACCACGGTATGAGCGCCGTGTACGCCCGGCTACCCCGTTTGCGGACCGTGCGTCGCGTCGGCAACCCACGACGCACCTCGTCAAGTTGGAGACCTTCCCGTCATGACCGAATCGATCACGGCAACCGGCGATATACGGCACATGACAGCCGAGGGGTTTCGGGCCATGATGCGCGGCTTTCCCACCGGAGTCTCGATCGTCACTGCCACTGATGTCTCGGGCGCACCACGCGGTATGACCTGCACGTCGGTGAGCAGCGTGACTCTGCGCCCGCCAACGTTACTGGTCTGCCTGCGCGACGGGAGCCCTACGCTCGAGGCGGTCGTGAGCAGTGGCACCTTCTCCGTGAACCTGCTTCACAGCGCCGCACAATCGGCTGCCGAGTTGTTCGCTTCCGGCGCGCCGAACCGGTTCGACCTCATCTACTGGGAGCAATCGTCCGTGAACGGTAGTCCACGTCTGAGCCGCGACGCGCATGCTATCGCCGAGTGCCGTGTCATCCACACCGCCACGGTCGGTGACCACACCGTCGTCTTCGGCGAAACGCTCAGTATCACCCGGAACTCTGGTCTCGAGCCGTTGCTTTACGGACTGGGCCAGTACCGCTTCTGGCCGGAGATGGAGGCCAATGGAACTACCTGCAACCAGAATGTGCACGACTGCGAACTATCGAACAGAACTATTGAATAAAAACGTGAGTTCGCCTGGTCACAAGGGCAGGGTCACAGGCTACCTACCTACTAGAAGTATTATCTTTTATTTTCGGTTCGCCATCTATTCATAGCTACCTTATTTCGATGCTCAATGAGGAACCACTCAAATGAACGATAACCGTATCAATAAAGTTGTTGTACTCGGCGGCGGGACTGCCGGATGGATGACCGCATCCTATCTCGGCAAGGCACTCGGCGACGAAGTATCCATCACAGTCCTCGAGGCCCCGGCCATCCCCAAGATCGGGGTCGGCGAGGCAACAGTACCCAACCTGCATAAGACGTTCTTCGATTTTCTCGGGTTGACGGAGGAAGACTGGATGCGTGAGTGCAACGCCAGCTTCAAGATGGGCATCAAGTTCATCAACTGGCGCACTCCGGGTGTCGGCGAGGCGACCGGGCGGCGCTTCCGCGACGCCACTGATCATTACTACCACCTGTTCGGATTGCTGCCCAACCACGCCAACTTGCCATTGTCGCACTACTGGGTGAACAAGAAGCTGGCCGGCCAGACCGACGAACCCTTCGACTACGCCTGCTACCGCGAGCCGCCGATTCTGGACAAGAACCTGGCTCCCCGCCACGTCGACGGTTCGCGGTGGACGAACTACGCGTGGCACTTCGACGCCAACCTGGTCGCCGACTTCCTGCGCCGGTTCGCAGTGAACAAGCAGGGAGCAGTGCACGTCCAGGACGAGATGACCGAGGTGGTCTTCGACCAACGTGGCTATATCTCGGCCCTGAAGACCAAGTCCGGTCGGGTGCTCGAAGGCGATCTGTTCATCGACTGCTCAGGGTTCCGCGGCCTGCTGATCAATCAGGCGATGCGGGAGCCGTTCCTGGACATGAGCGAGCACCTGCTGAACGACAGCGCAGTGGCCACTGCTGTGCCGCATGACGATGCCGCGAACGGCATCGAGCCCTACACCTCAGCGATCGCTATGTCGTCAGGGTGGACCTGGAAGATTCCCATGTTGGGCCGGTTCGGCACCGGGTATGTGTACTCCAGCCGGTTCCAGAACCAGGACGACGCCACCGAGGAGTTCTGCCGCATGTGGAACCTCGACCCGGCAGAGCAGCCGCTCAACCAGATCCGCTTCCGCGTCGGCCGCAACCGCCGCGCCTGGGTGAAAAACTGCGTCAGTATCGGCCTGTCCGGCTGCTTCCTCGAGCCGTTGGAGTCCACGGGCATCTACTTCATCACGGCCTCGCTCTACCAGCTGGCCAAGCACTTCCCCGACCGGCGGTTCGACCAGGTCCTGGTCAACCGGTTCAACCGGGAGATCGAGACGATGTTCGACGACTCCCGGGACTTCATCCAGGCGCACTTCACTTTCGCCCCGCGCGAGGACACCCCGTTCTGGAAGGCCTGCAAGGAGCTGGAGCTCGCCGACGACATCACCGAGAAGATCGCGATGTACCGGGCAGGGCTGGCGGTGAATATGCCGGTCACCGACGAGCAGACGTACTACGCCAACTTCGAGGCCGAGTTCCGCAACTACTGGACCAACAGCAGCTACTACTGCATTTTCGCCGGGCTCGGCCTCGTGCCGGACCATCCGGTGCCGGCCCTGGCCTACCGCCCGGACGACACCGCCTCCGCGGAACCGGTGTTCGCCGAGATCAAGCAGACACAGCAGGAGCTGTTGCGGACCCTGCCGTCTACCTATGAGTACTTGCGCCAGTTGCATGCCAAGTAAGGAGGCGCACTCATGCCGTTCACCCGGTTACCCAACCAGGCAGGCACCGTCGACTGCACAGTGATCAGCGCGCTGGACCCGCTGCACGCTGACGAGTTCTGCCCTAGCCTTCCGGCGATG
Organism: Nocardia sp. CY15; assembly: GCF_009829295.1. Lineage (NCBI taxonomy): Bacteria > Bacillati > Actinomycetota > Actinomycetes > Mycobacteriales > Nocardiaceae > Nocardia > Nocardia sp. CY15. Next base: position 46,051 of record NZ_VUOT01000012.1, on the reverse strand, counting down.
AACGCCTCGGCCGACGTGCTGGCCCTGGCCGCGCGGCTGCGGGAGTTGGTCCCGGATATGGGCCTGGTCGCCTCGTTCTCCTTGGAGCAGGCGCTGGGCGCGATGCGCGACCTCGGCCTGTTCCTCGGCTCGTTGAAACGCCACGGCGTCCAGCCCGTCGAGGCAGTGCCCGAGGTCGAACCGGTGTTGGTGGCGCTGGGCCGGCGCACCGACATGATTCCGAGAGACACCGTGCACCACTACACCGAGTGGAACCCGACCGACGGCCGCCAGCGGATGTACACCGGCGATCCCCAAGAGGGATTCCTCATGAACGGGCCGCGGATGTCGATGCCGCACCTCGGCGACGCCGTCGACCAGTGCGTCCGGCTGGCCGCGCTGGAACCGGATGATGCTGCATTCCCGGCACTACTGGCCAGCATCGCGGAGAATATCGGCTGTTTCGACAAAGCGATCAGCATGGTGGTGGAGAAAGTCACGCCGGAGTTCTTCGCCCGCGAGATGCGGCCCTACTTCGAGGAGGTCACCGTTGCGGAGATGACATTCCTCGGGCCTGCAGCGGCGCATGTCCCGCTGTTCCTCGTCGATCTGTTGGTCTGGGCCTCCGACCACAGCGCGCTGACGTACGACGACTTCATCGACGAAGCCGCCCAGCACACGCTGCCGCAGTGGCGGTCGTTGGTGGACGCCTGGCGACGCTCGCCGTCGGTGGTCACCAAGGTCACCCAAGCGTTGCAGTCGGTGGCCCCGCATGAGCCTCCACCCGCGCTGCGGGATGCGGCGGTGGCGCTGTCCATGACACTTCGCGCGCTGACGCTGTTCCGCGGCAAGCACTTGACGATCGCACGCAAGGCCTACCGCGACGAGATTCGGTTGTACGAGCTGGGTAGTGGCAACGGGAGCATTGAACTGCTGCGCCAGATCCTTGATCTCACCCGGGAGAACGCGTGGCTGGTCGCGCGGGCCGACGGCCGCGGGGCAAGCGGGCCGACGCGACTGCAGGGGGTCGCCAACGGCGGTAAGGACGGCTCAGGTGGATAGCGATCTCCGAATTGTCATCGCCGGGGCCGGGATCGGTGGCCTCAGCGCGGCCCTGTCGTTGCACGCGGCCGGGTTCACCAACGTCGTGGTGGTCGAGGCGGTGCCCTCCATCCAGCCGATAGGTGTCGGCCTCAATATCCTGCCGAACGCGGTCCGCGAGCTGACTGGGCTCGGCGTGTTCGATGCGGTCTCCCGCCGCGCGGTGAAAACGCTGGACTTCTCGCTGTACCACCGTTGCGGCAGCCTCATCTGGCGGGAGCCACGCGGAGTCGCAGCCGGGCACCGGTGGCCGCAGCTGTCCGTGCACCGCGGTCACCTGCAGCAAACGCTGGCGGCCGCGGTGGTGCACAGGCTGGGCCAGGATTCGTTGGTGACTGACGCGCGGGTTGTCGGCTTCGAGCCGCGTGGCGCTGACCGCGTGAAGGTGGCGCTTCAGCACCCAGCGGCCGGCGGCAGCAGCGTCCACGAGGCCGATGTCCTCATCGGCGCGGATGGCCTGCACTCGACGGTTCGCGCCGCCCTCTATCCAGCAGAGGGCGAGCCTTGCGGCAACGGTCTCGTGATGTGGCGAGGGACCACTTGGGCCGAGCCATACCTGTCTGGACGGTCGATGATCGTCATCGGCGACGACCAGCAGAAGATTGTGGTCTATCCGATCGTCCCTCCGGCCAGCTCAGGCAGCCCCTCATTGATCAACTGGGTGACCGGCCTGCCATCCACGGCCCTGCCGCCAGGGGGAACCAATTCCGCCGAGCGACGCGCCCACGTGCTACGCCACTACAGTAGCTGGGCGCAGCCGTGGCTGGACATCTCGGCGCTGATCTCCGAGGCGGTGGACATCCTCGAGTACCCGATGCTGGACCGGGATCCCCTGCCACGGTGGGCATTCGGCCATGTTGTCCTGCTCGGTGACGCCGCGCACCCCATGTATCCGGTCGGCTCGAACGGGGCGACGCAGGCGATCGTGGACGGTCGCGCGGTCGCGTACTACCTCGCCACCTTGGATGACCCTGGTGAGGCGCTGGCGGCGTTCGAGGCCGATCGCAGACCTAAGATGACCGGGGTCCAGGCAGCGAACCGAAGGATGGGGCCGGAGCAGGCGATCGACCTCGTGCACCGGCGCGCCCCTGGCGGCTTCACCGCGGTCGAGGACGTGATCTCGATAGACGAACTCCGGGAGATCTCCCGCCGGTACGCCCAGACCGGCGGGTTCACTCCAGCACAACTCAACGCTGAACCGACCTCGCCCTACGCCGTCGGTCAGCCCCTGCAAGATTCGTTCCCACAGCCAGCAGAGTCCTGGTGAACGCTGGTGGACTGGGCAGCAGCGGTAAAACTCAATTCGTTCGAATCAAGACCTCATGCGGAAGGTAGGTAAAGGTGGTCGTCATAGTGATCGTGCTGCTGGGGGTTAGTTTTATGGGGGCAGGCGTGGCCAAGCTAGTGGGCTTCCAAGTGATGAGGGACGATGCGGCGCGATTTGGCTTCCCCTACTGGGCTTACCGGGTAATCGGCGCGCTGGAGGTGTGTGGTGGCGCGGGCCTGATGGGCGGGTTGGCATTGAAACCACTGGCAATCGTTTCTGCAATAGGGTTGGTCGGGCTGACCATCGGAGCAGTGGTGTGCCATCTGCGGGCGAACGATCCGAGAATAAAGCCGGCCGCGGCCGCCGTGATGGGTGTTCTCTCGGCAGTGGCAGGGGTTATGAGTGTTATCCAGTGAAACTCCGCATAGGCCAGGTGCGCCACTATGTCGTGGTTCGACTGATGCTGGACACACCCCGTACTCTGCTCGAGTGACTCGAGACCAGACCGCATCGCCGAGAGTCGTAGCGACAGATTCCTACCGGACGGTCGAGAATCCATCCGAGACGCAGCTGCACGACATCCTCGCGGACATGAACCTGAGTGCGCCCTTCGTGATCGTCGACCGGCTCGACGGCCCCGAACCCGGTGACTACTACATTCAGGTTCACCTCGATGAACAAGTGGATCCAGAGCAGGGGCACGGCTATATCGTCGAATTTCGCGACGGAGGACCGGATGCGCATTTCCGTGCCACCGTCAGCGACGACGCTCCGTGGGACAGCGCCTTCTCTCCCGCGTTCGACACCGTGGTGAACGCCGTCCAGGACTGGGCATTCCAGCGCGGAGACTGGCGAACAGCACTGAGCTGGGAACGGCTCGAATTCGACCGCTGACCAGATGTATCGGGCTCAGCGGGACCATCCCTGCGCGGTCTGTCGCACGGTGCGCATATGAGCGCGATCTCGGGGATCGCCGCGATGGCCAGCTGTGACGATGACTACCTGCGCGGCCGAGACTCATTCAGCGAGGAATGAGAGTGTCGGAACTCCGGTGGATCTGATCTCGGTCCGATGAGCCGAGCATGCCTACCCCTTACCGAGGTCGGATCCACCGGCAATCCGACACTCCCTCTGGTCGCCGCCGATCGTCGCTGGCTATGCCGATCCTCCGGGCGAAGAAAACCTCGCTCTGAACCGCGAATCGGGGACGGGTTGGATTTCTATGGGGGTCAGCGGGCCCAGGGGGCGACGATGGGGGGCCGGGGATGAGTCCCTGTCCGCCACGGGTAATACGACGATTGCCTCGAAGGGTTCATCACTGGGCGTGGACATTGCGAACTGTTGGTATGCGGGCACGATTAGTGCGTCTCCGGCTGTGACGGTGAAGGTTTCGTCGCCCATGGTGACGGTCATCGTTCCGGACAGCGCGATGAAGATCTCCTCGCGGTCCAGGGCGTGTGCGGGAGCGTCGATGCCGGGCTTCAGGGTCAGTCGCCAGGCGCTGTTCTCGGTGGAGCCGCGGCTGGGTGCGGCCAGGCCGATGAATATCGCGTGGTCGTTCTCGAAGCGTGGCGCGCTGTCGGCGGTGAGGTGTGGCATGCGTGTCTCCTAATCTTCAACCATGAGCGCGGCTATCGCGGACTCGGTGCGTCCTACGGCTACGTCCTGCGTTCGCTGGCCGAGAACGCCCGCACTGCAAGTCAACTGGCTGAGGGGCTCGGTATCAGCGCGCAGGGCGCGGCCAAGGTCGTCGACGAAATGGTGCGGCGCGGGTACGTGGAGCGGCGCCCGGATCCGGCCGACAAGCGGGCCAAGTTGCTGCACCTGTCCGCCCGAGGGCGCGACCTACTGGTCGCGGTGCGCGAATTCCACGCCGCCTACGAGCGCGAGCTGATCGCCAGGGTAGGCGGGGACCAGGTCGCCACTGTGCGCGCGGTGCTGGGCGAGGTTATCGGCATGGCAGCGCTTTCCGGCGAAGAGCGCACCTTTCGGCCGCTATGAGAGCCATCGACGGGTTACTGCGGCCAGATCCGACCATCGCTACCCTGTCGATCGGGCGGCGGTCAGGAAAGGGGCGAGACGAGGCAGCACCGATTCACCGTACGCCTCCAGGGTCGTCGTCTTCGCGTCGTGCTGGAGGTAGACAGCGAATTGGTCCACGCCGAGCCCCGCCAGCTCCCGCAACCGGGACAGGTGCTCGTCGGGCGTGCCCAGCAGGCAGAAGCGGTCCACGATGGCATCGGGCACATACTCGGCGTGGACGTTGCCCGCGCGTCCGTGCTGGGTGTAGTCGTAGCCCCGCCTGCCTTCGACGTAGTCGGTGAGTGCGGCCGGGATGTCGCCCGCCGTACCGTATTTCGTGACGATCTCCGCCACGTGGTTGCCGACCATTCCACCGAACCATCGGCACTGCTGCCGCGCGTGCGCGAGCGCCGCGTCCGTCCCGTCGGTGACGTACGCGGGTGCGGCCACGCACATCCGGATCGCCGCCGGGTCCCTTCCTGCGCGCTCGGCCGCCGCCCGCACCCGCGCGATCGTCCAGGCGGTGATGTCCGGGTCGGCCAGTTGCAGGATGAAACCGTCCGCCACCGCGCCGGTCAGGTCGAGGGCGCGTGGTCCGTAGCCCGCCACCCACACCTCCAGCCGCGAGCCGGTCGCCCACGGCAAGCGGACCAGAGTGTCGCCCACGCGCGCGCTGCGTCCGTTACCCAGCTCCCGGATCACCTCGACCGCCTGTCGCAGGGTGGCGAGAGTGGCCGGGTTCCCGCCCTGGGTGCGCACAGCCGAATCCCCGCGGCCGATCCCGCACAGCGTGCGATTACCGAACATCTCGTTCAGCGTGGCGAAGGTCGACGCGGTCACCGTCCAGTCCCGGGTGGACGGATTGGTCACCATCGGACCGACCATGACCTTGCGCGTGGCCGCCAGGATCTGGCTGTGGATGACGTAGGGCTCCTGCCAGAGCAGATGCGAGTCGAACGTCCAGACGTGCGAGAACCCGTATGTCTCCGCCAGCCTGGCCAGTTCGATCACGCGCGAGGCAGGGGGCGTGCATTGCAGCACCAGACCGATGTCCATTCGGCACTCTCCGTTCCGAGGATCGAGATGCGGCGTCAGATCAGGTTCTGTGACAGTGCGCGCTCGACGAACCGGCCGTGCCCCGCGTGACCGAGGTAGACGCCGTCATCGACGACCACACGGCCCCGCGACAGCACCGTGTCGACGTGTCCGTCGATCTCGAAGCCCTCGTAGGCCGAATAGTCCATGTTCATGTGATGTGTCTTGCCGAGACCGATGCTGGTGTGGCCGCCCGGGTCGTAGATCACGATGTCGGCGTCCGCGCCCGGGCTGATCACCCCTTTGCGCGGGTACATGCCGAACATCCGGGCCGGCGTGGTGCAGCAGACCTCGACCCATCGTTCCAGCGAGATCCGGCCGGATCGGACGCCCTGGAACATCAGGTCCATCCGATGCTCCACGCCGCCGATGCCGTTGGGGATCTTGCTGAAGTCGCCGAAGCCCATGTCCTTCTGGTCCTTCATGCAGAACGGACAGTGGTCGGTGCCGACCGTCGTGACGTCACCGGTGCGTATATAGCGCCACAACTCGTCCTGATGCCCTTCGGCTTTCGACCGCAGCGGGGTGGAACACACCCATTTGGCGCCTTCGAAACCGGGTGCGCCGAGCTGCTCTTCGAGCGAGAGGTACAGGTACTGCGGGCAGGTCTCGCCGAAGACGTTGCGTCCGGCGTCGCGGGCGGCGGCGATCTGCGCCAGTGCCTGCTCGGCCGATACGTGCACGACATACAGCGGCACGCCGGTCAGCTCGGCCAGCATGATCGCGCGGTGGGTCGCCTCCTCCTCCAGCTGCCACGGCCTGGTCGTGCCGTGGAAGTACGGTGCGGTCTCCCCGCGCGCGAGCGCTTGCTCGACCAGCACATCGATGGCGATGCCGTTCTCGGCGTGCATCATCACCAGCGCACCCAGCTCCGCCGCCGACTGCATGGCGCGCAATATCTGGCCGTCGGTGGAGTAGAAGACACCCGGGTAGGCCATGAACAGCTTGAAGCTGGTGACGCCCTCTGCCACCAATTCGCTCATCCCCTTCAGGGACTCGTCGTCGACTTCGCCGATGATCTGGTGGAACCCGTAGTCGATCGCGCACTGTCCGGCCGCCTTGTGGTGCCAGGCGGCCAGGGTCTCCTGGACGCGCTCCCCCGGCTTCTGGACGGCGAAGTCGATGATCGTGGTGGTGCCACCCCACGCGGCGGCACGGGTGCCTGTCTCGAAGGTGTCGGAGGCTTCGGTCCCCCCGAAGGGCATTTGCATGTGGGTGTGGCCGTCCACGCCGCCGGGGATCACGTATCTGCCGGTCGCGTCGAATACCCGATCGGCGGACGCGGCGAGGTCCGCGCCCAGCGCGGTGGAACCCGGCTGGAGAACGGCGGCGATGCTCTCGCCGTCGACGAGCACGTCGAGCGGTTGGGCTCCGGTGGCGCAGACCACCGTGCCGCCGTGGATGAAAGTGCGCGCCATCTCCTTCTCCCCCTTCTCAGGGGGCCACCAGCGGCCCATAGGCGTCGGGGCGGCGGTCGCGGTAGAACGCCCAGCGGTCGCGCACCACCTTGATCAAGTCCATATCCAGATCGCGGACGACCAGTTCGGGGTCGATATCGGAGGCGACGTCGCCGACGAATCTGCCTTCGGGGTCGGCGAAATAGCTGGTGCCGTAGAAGTCGTCGTCGCCGTACTCCTCGACGCCGACCCGGTTGATGGCGCCGATGAAATACTCGTTGGCCACCGCGGCGGCCGGCTGCTCCAGTTTCCAGAGGTAGCCGGACAGGCCCCGCGAGGTGGCCGACGGGTTGAACACGATCTCGGCGCCCGCGAGGCCCAGCGCGCGCCAACCCTCCGGGAAGTGCCGGTCGTAGCAGATGTAGACGCCGACTTTGCCGACCGCGGTGTCGAAAACCGGCCAGCCCAGGTTGCCCGGCCGGAAGTAGAACTTCTCCCAGAACCCGTGGACGTGCGGGAGGTGATGTTTGCGGTACTTGCCGAGATAGCTGCCGTCGGCGTCGATCACCGCCGCCGTGTTGTACAGCAGACCCGGCTGCTGCTGCTCGTACACCGGCAGGATCATCACCATGCGCAATTGCTCCGCCAATTCGGCGAATCTCTCGGTCGTCGGCCCCGGGACGGACTCGGCGTACTCGTAGAACTCCGTGTCCTGCTGCTGACAGAAGTACGGCCCGTAGAACAGCTCCTGGAAGCAGATCACCGTGGCCCCCTGCGCGGCGGCCCGGCGCGCGTAGTCCTCGTGGGCCTTGATCATCGACTCTTTGTCACCGGTCCAGTTCGTTTGGACCAGCGCCGCTCGAACGATTCCCATGCTTCGTTCTACATCACCGGGAACAAATACTGTTGTCCAACAAGTTGCCGGAAACATTTTGTGGCCGATCTGCAGCCATCGAGGCCCCACATATCGGACCGCGCACCCGGTCGATCGAGCCGTATTCCCCCACCACGATCGGGGAGATGGAATGATTCGCGCTGCATCGTCCGGTGCGCAAACCCGAGTGAAGGAGATTTCCAGCGGTGAGCAGCGAAGTGCAAGCACGAGAACTCGTCGACGGTCGGCGCGCGGGGCGCCGGAGTTTACCGTGGCGATCGCTGCGGATCCTCGGGGTTCTCGCCGTCGGTGTGACGCTGGTGGCCTCCACAGCGGGTATCGTCTCGGCGACCCCGGCACCGGCTCGGGAGCAGGGGCCGACCGGTTGCGCCGCACCGGCTGCGGGGCAGCCGAACGGCAAGCAGTGGCCCGCCGAACCCGGCATGAGCATCGACACCAACGCCGGATACACGGCGACGCTGGCCACCACGTGTGGCACCGTGACCATCGCCCTGGACGCGGCCCGCGCGCCGCGCACGGTCAACTCGTTCGTGTTCCTGGCCGGTGAGCGGTTCTTCGACCACACGAAGTGCCACCGGATGACCACCGAGGGCATCTTCGTCCTGCAGTGCGGCGACCCGACCGCGACCGGCATGGGCGGCCCCGGCTACTTCTTCCCCGACGAGAACCTGGCCGGCGCAACCTACCCGGCAGGCACGGTCGCCATGGCGAACGCCGGGCCCGGCACCAACGGCAGCCAATTCTTCCTGGTCTACCGTGATGCGCCGCTGCCGCCGAGTTACACGCCGTTCGGCAGGGTCACCGCGGGCATGGACGTGCTCGACTCCATCGCGGCCGCCGGCGTCAAGGACGGGTCGGCCGACGGCGCACCGGCCGTGGATGTCGTGCTCGATTCGGTCGCGGCCGTCCGCAACTGACTTCCGTACCAGCCCGGTGGCGGCGCCGAGTCGGCGCCGCCACCGTGGAACTCAGCTCGCCCGGTCCTCGAAGAACACGACTTCCCAGAGGTGACCGTCCGGATCGGCGAAATAGCCCGCGTAGATGCCCCAGGGCCGCTGCCGCGGCGGATGCACGATGGCGCCGCCCGCCACGCGCGCGAGTTGCAGAGCGCTGTCCACCTCCGCGCGACTGCCGAGGAACCAGCCCAGGCTCACCGGTGAGCCCGCGACCCGCTCCACCGGGATTCCGGCGTCCTTGGCCAGGTCCTCACGCCCGTACAGCGACAGGATGAGCCCGTTCCCGAAGGTGAACATGGCCGCCGAACCGCCGGGTTCCCGCTCGTCGCCGACGAATTCGGTACCGACGATCCCGGGGAACGACACGCCGAGTTGCCGGTAGAACCGCAGTGAGCGATCCAGGTCGCTCACACCGAGAGTGATCACACTGATGTGCGCCTGCACGGCCCGCACCTCCGAACTCACGACCGATATCCCGACGACCTCAGTACAACTCGGCCGCCCGCCGGAGGTCTTGAACGAATCGGTCAGGACACCTCGGCACGCCGTCGCAGCACCAGCGCCATGACCGGCTCGACGAAGCGGCTTGCGATCGGACCGAGAACCGCCATCAGCAGCACGTAGGTGGTGGCGAGGGCGGCGAATTCCGCGGGAACCGCGCCCGCGGCGACGGCCAGGCCTGCGATGACGATCGAGAATTCACCGTGGGCGACCAGTGCGGTGCCCGCCCGCGCCCGGCCGAGGCGGCCCGCACCGGCTCGCTTGGCCGCCCACCATCCGGTGGCGATCTTGCTGGCCGTGGTGACCAGCGCCAGCAGGCACGCCCAGCCCAGCACCGGCGGAATGCTCGCCGGGTCGGTGCTCAGGCCGAACAGCACGAAGAACAGCGCGGCGAACAGATCACGCAGCGGTTCCAGGATCTTGGTGGCGTTGTGCGCGGTGGAGTCGGAGATCGCGATGCCGAGCAGGAAGGCGCCGACCGCCGCGGACACCTGCACCGCGGAGGCCACGCCCGCCACCAGCAGCGCGGAGCCGAGCAGCTTCAACAGGAAGATCTCCCGGTCCTCGCTGTCGACTATCGCGGAGACGTAGCGGCCGTAGCGCAGCGCGACGATCAGGACGACTGTGACCGCCGTCAACGCGATGGCCAGCGTCTTCAGCCCGGCCAGGAAGCCGACACCGGCCAGCACCGCCGTCAGCACCGGTAGGTATCCGGCCATCACCAAGTCTTCGAACACCAGGATGGACAGGATCACCGGCGTCTCCCGGTTGCCGAGCCTGCCCAGGTCGTTGAGCACTTTCGCGACGATGCCGGAGGACGAGATGTAGGTCACCCCGGCCATCGCGATCGCGCCGGTGAACCCCCAGCCGAGCCCGAGCGCCACGAGCACACCCGGAGTCGCGTTGAGCACGATATCGACGACACCGGCCGCCCACGACCGGCGCATGCCCGTGACCAGTTCCGGCGCACTGTATTCCAGGCCGAGCAGCAAGAGCAGCAGGACGACGCCGATTTCGCTGGCGAGGTGGATGAAGTCGTCGACCTGCCGCAACTCGACCAGGCCGCCGGTGCCGAACACCAGGCCGCCGATCAGGTACAACGGGATGGGCGACATGCCGATGCGCGCGGCGATTCGTCCCAGCAGGCCCAGGCCGAAAAACACCGCGCCCAGCTGGATCAGCGCGAGCGCGGTCTCGTGTGCCACCATGCCGCTCAGCCGTCTAACAGGATCTTGGCGGCGGCCTCCAGGCCCTCCACGGTGCCGACGACGACGAGCACGTCCCCGGCGGTGAAGGTGAAGTCCGGTCCAGGCGAGGGAATGGGCTGTCCGCTGCGCACCACGGCGACGATCGATGTCTTCGTCCGGGTGCGTATCTGGGTGTCGCCCAGCCTGCGCCCGTCGTAGCGGGATCGGTCGGGGATGGACAGCTGCCGGGTGGTCAGGCCGGTGAACTGGCGGTGCTCCTCACGCAACTGCTCGACCAGCTGCGGGGCGCCCAGCAGGCTGGCCAGCACGGCCGCTTCCTTCCCCGACAGGGGCACCTGTTCGGTTTCGTCGGGGTTGTCGAGCTTGCTCACGATCAGGTCCATCGTGCCGTCGCGATGATTGATCACTCCTATGCGGCGCCGGGTATTGGCCAGCGGGAAATCTTTACGCACACCGATACCGGGCAGGGGTGTCACCTCAACGTTCACGACTCCACCCTATCGACCCACCGTCATCACCCGCCCGAAGGGTGACCGAATTGTCCGTATACCTCGGGTGTTTGCGCACACCACACGGATCGGGCGAGTTGGACCGTGCTTCGCCGCCCGTGATAAGAGAATGACGTGTCCCGCACCTCTCCTCGTCACCGAGCCGTCGCCTTCCGTTGCCGCAGCGACCGCGCCGTACGGGTCCGGTGACGGTGGCCCGACTGCTGGATCGGTTCCTCCGCCCGGACACGACCGCCACGGCGGCTGCGCTGCGAGAGGACGCGCAGGAGTACCGGCACGATCTGGACGGGTTGCGCGGCGTGGCGATAGCGCTGGTCGTGGCCTTTCACATCTGGTTCGGTCGCGTCTCGGGCGGGGTCGACGTGTTCCTGGTGCTGTCCGGGTTCTTCTTCACCGGTTCGCTGCTGCGCGGCGCGGAAGCCACCGGCGCGGTCCGCGTCGTCACCACCGCTCGCAGGCTCGTCCGCAGGTTGTTGCCCGCGCTCGTGACGGTGCTGGCCGCCGTGGTCGCGGCGACCCTGCTGCTGCGCCCGTTCACCCGTTGGGGCGAGATGGCGGCGCAGACGCTGGCGTCGCTGCTGTACTACCAGAACTGGCAGCTGGCGCTGTCCTGGTCGGACTACCTGGCCGCCGATCCGTCGGTGAGTCCGCTACAGCACCTGTGGTCGATGTCGGTGCAGATGCAGTTCTATCTGCTGGCGCTGCTCGGCGTGGCGGCGGCTGCACGCCTGTGCCTGCGTTTCGCCGGTCCCGCGGCGCTGCGCCCCGCACTGGCGGTGGTTCTGGCCGCGGGCGCGGTGGCCTCGTTCCTCTACGCCGCGCACGGCACCGCGGTGCATCAGGGCTGGAACTACTACGACAGCTTCGCCCGCGCCTGGGAGCTCTCGGCCGGGGCGCTGCTGGCGGTCGTCGCTCCCTGGCTGTCGCCGCCTCGGCTGGTGCGGGTGGCGGCTGCCGTGCTCGGCTCGGTGGGGGTGCTCACCTGTGGTTGGCTGATCGACGGAGCCGATCGGTTCCCCGGTCCGGCTGCGCTGGTGCCGGTCGGCGCCGCGCTGGCGTTGATCGTGGCGGGCAACAACCTGACCGCCGCCGGGCATCCGCTGCCCAATCGGCTGCTCGCCGCGCCGGCCGCGGTGCGTTTGGGCGAGTTGTCCTACGCGCTGTACCTCTGGCACTGGCCGATCCTGATCTTCGTGCTGGCGCGGACCGCAGCCGCGACAGCCGGACTCGTCGTGGGCATCGGGGTCGTCGGGGCGTCGCTAGGGCTGGCCCACCTTACGAACCGGTTCGTCGAGGAGCCGTTGCGGATGCGGTCGGACCGGTCGGCGCAAGCGACGCCCGCGCGCAGCACGCGTACCGGCCGATTGGTCGCGGCACTCGGCGCAGCGGTGCTCGCGGCGGCCGTCGGTCATCAGGTGGCGACCAGAGCGAACCCGCCGCAGGCGGTGGCATTCCTGGACCCGGACCCTTACCCCGGGGCGGAGGCACTGGTCAACGGAGCGAGCACGCCCGAAGCCCCCATGCGCCCCACCGTGTACGAAGGGCCCGCGGACGCCGCCTACCCCTCCCGTGACGGCTGCATCGCGGATTGGGACACCCGCGACGTCATCACCTGCACCTATGGGGACGCAGATGCCGAACGCACCGTCGCGGTGGCCGGCAGCTCGCACGCCGAGCACTGGGTGCCCGCTCTGGACGCGCTGGGCCGCGAACACGCCTTCCGGGTCGAGGTCTACTTGAAGATGGGATGCCCGCTGACGGTGGCGGCGGAGGCGATGTACAAGGGCGAAGCGATCCCGGATTGCCGGGACTGGTCCGTCGAGGTGATCGATCGCCTGGGTGTCGAACGTCCGGAGTGGGTCTTCACCACGGCCACGCGACCGCGTGACGGCGCGGGCGACGAGACGCCGGCCGAGTATCTGGACGTGTGGACCCGCCTGGCCGACCGTGGACTCAACGTGCTCGCCATCCGCGACACCCCGTGGCTGCGCCGCGACGGCGTTCGGTACCGGGCGATCGATTGCCTCGCCCAGCAGGGCGACCGGATCAGCTGCGGGATGCCGCGCGCGGTCGCGCTGGACGAGGTCAATCCGGCGCTGGAGTTCGCCGCCTCGTTTCCGAACGTGTTCCCGCTGGACCTGTCCGACGCGCTGTGTCAACGCGACGTGTGCGCGGTCACCGAGGGCAACATCTTGATCTACCACGACGAGCACCACCTCACCGCCAGCTATTCGCGCTCGCTCGCACCGGAGCTCGGCAGGCATCTGTCGCCGATCCTGGGCTGGTGGTGAGACGGATCAGTTCAGCCGCAACATAGCCGGCCAGGCCTGCGACCACGGCGCACGCGGTTGCGCGCAGCGCCAGACGGTGACGCCGCGAGTGACACCGGGATATCCGAGCTGGGCGTCCACCCGCCCGATCGCGGCCACCTCGGCGCAGCGCGCCCGCACACCGTCCTCGGTACCGCCCACCCACAGCACCGTGGTCGCCGTGTCCGGCGGGGAGCCGAAGTAACCGAACCCTCGATTCGGGCTGTACACGGCGGGCAAGCCGTATGCCGCGCGATCGATATCCAGTGAGCTCGCCTGCCAATAGGAATCCGCGATCACCACGGCCGACGTCCGCTGCGGTTCCGGCAGCGTCCGGTAGGCGGCCGCCGTGCCCGCCGCCAGCTCCGACCACCCGAATCGCCCGTAGACCGCGATCTCGAGGCCCGCTTGGGCCTGGGTGGCGACCGGCTCGATCTCCGCCTCCGGACGCAACGGCAGTGAGAACACCAGCAGTGCGACGGACATCGCCAGCACCGGGACGGTGAGCAGCACGCGTCGGCGCCGCGGGTTCTGCGTCCAGCGCACCGCGCCCACCGCGATCAGCACCCCGTAGCAGCCCGCGGCGTAGTACGGGCGTCCGTTGGTCGCGATGAAGATCACCACAAGCACCAGCGGCAGCAGTCCGAGAAAACGGTACGGCCGCCAGCTCTCGGCGCGAAACAGCGTCCACACGCCGTAGACCAGCAGCATGCCGCCGATCAATCCGGCGGAGGCGAGGGCCAGCGGCAGCCAGACGGCCCGACCGCCGATCGTGGCCTGCTCCGCGGCGACCACGCCACCCAGACGCAGCTGCGGCCAACCGTGCGCCGCCTGCCACACCAAGCTGGGCACGGTGGTCAGCGCGACGATCGCGGCGCCCCACCACAGGGCCGGGCGGCGCAGCAGCTCACGCGGTCCGTAGACCGCCACCCCCACCGCGATCGCGATCCAGAAGAACGGGATCAACCACTTGACCTGCATATCCAGCGCGGTGACCAGACCGGAGGCCAGTAGCAGGCCGTCGCGTCGGGTGCGGACCCAGCGGACCACCAGCCAGCTCGTCACCACCCACAGTGCCGTGTCGATGGTGTTGGTGGCCAGCAGACTGCCCTGCACCAGCAGGAACGGCGCGGTGGCGTAGCCCGCGGCGGCCAGCACCTGCGCGCAACGGGCGCCCCCGAACTCCCTGGCGATCTGGGCGGTCACCACTACGGCCGCGACGGTTACCACAACCGCCGGAAGACGCAGCGCCACCAGCGAATTCGGGGCGAGCATATCCATCGAGCGGGCGATCGCAGGCAGCAGCGGCCCTTGGTCGGCGTAACCGACGGCGAGCCTGCGACCGGCGGCGACGAAATACAGCTCGTCGCCGAAGAATCCGTACCGTCCGATCGAGACCAGCAGCGCCAGCGCGCCGAGTGCCGCCACCACGCCTACACCGCCGAGGGCGAACGGCGGCAGCGGCTCCCCCGGATATGCCGGGCGCCTTCTGACATCCAGCCCTTCGGTCATCCTTGCCCGCCCTCCGCGTCAACGGAGGCGGATCCCGGATCGCCCCTCCGCATACCGCGCTTTCGTCACGACGTCCACCAGCGCGGCCACGTAGGTCACATTCACTTCGCTGCAGCCGGAGTCCGAAGCGAAGGGCCGCGCCTCCTGGGAGACGCGGCCCTCGTGGTCCGGCGGAACCTTACAGGTACTGACCGGTGTTCGACTCGGTGTCGATGGCGCGGCTGGCGCTGGCGTTCTTGCCGGTGACCAGCGTGCGGATGTAGACGATCCGCTCGCCCTTCTTACCCGAGATGCGTGCCCAGTCGTCCGGATTCGTCGTGTTGGGCAGGTCCTCGTTCTCGGAGAACTCGTCCACGATCGAATCGTAGAGATGCTGGATGCGCAGGCCGGGGCTGCCCGTGTCGAGCACCGCCTTGATGGCGTACTTCTTGGAGCGGTCCACGATGTTCTGGATCATGGCGCCGGAGTTGAAGTCCTTGAAGTACAGGACCTCTTTGTCACCGTTGGCGTAGGTGACCTCCAGGAAGCGGTTGTCCTCGCTCTCGGCGTACATCCGGTCGACGACCCGCTCGATCATGGCGTTGATGCACAGGCTCTTGTCGCCGCCGAACTCCGCCAGGTCGTCGTCGTGCAACGGCAGGTCCTCGGTGAGGTACTTCGAGAAAATGTCCTGCGCCGACTCCGCGTCGGGACGCTCGATCTTGATCTTCACGTCCAAGCGGCCCGGCCGCAGGATCGCGGGATCGATCATGTCCTCCCGGTTGGAGGCGCCGATCACGATGACGTTCTCCAAGCCCTCGACACCGTCGATCTCCGACAGCAGCTGGGGCACCACCGTGGTCTCCACGTCCGAGGAGACGCCCGAACCACGGGTGCGGAAGATCGAGTCCATCTCGTCGAAGAACACGATCACCGGTGTGCCTTCGGACGCCTTCTCACGTGCCCGCTGGAAGATGATCCGGATGTGCCGCTCGGTCTCGCCGACGAACTTGTTGAGCAGCTCCGGGCCCTTGATGTTCAGGAAGAACGACTTGGCTTCCTTGGCATCCTCACCGCGCGCCTCGGCGATCTTCTTGGCCAGCGAGTTGGCCACCGCCTTGGCGATGAGCGTCTTACCGCAGCCGGGCGGGCCGTAGAGCAGCACACCCTTCGGCGGACGCAGCGCGTATTCGCGGAACAGGTCCTTGTGCAGGAACGGCAGCTCCACCGCGTCGCGGATCTGCTCGATCTGCCTGCCGAGACCACCGATGTCGCTGTAGTCGACGTCGGGCACCTCTTCCAGCACGAGGTCCTCGACCTCGGCTTTGGGAATGCGCTCGAAGGCGAATCCGGCCTTCGTGTCGACCAGCAGCGAGTCGCCCGGCCGCAGCTTCCGGATGGGGGAATCGGGATCGTCGAGGTCGTCCATCTCGGCGACCTTGGCGAGCGGGCCGGCCAGCCACACCACACGCTCCTCGTCGGCATGGCCGACCACGAGGGCGCGACGTCCGTCGTCGAGGATCTCCCTCAAGGTGCCGATCTCGCCGACCGCGTCGTAGCGCCCTGCCTCGACGACCGTGAGCGCCTCGTTGAGACGGACGGTCTGACCGTATTCGAGCGTGGAGGTCTCGATGTTCGGGGAACATGTCAACCGCATCTTGCGACCCGAAGTGAACACGTCGACCGTCTGATCGTCGTACACACCGATCAGAATGCCGTATCCGCTCGGCGGCTGACCCAGCCGATCGACCTCCTCACGCAGCGCGACCAACTGCTGGCGCGCTTCCTTGAGGGTGTCCATCAGCTTCGTGTTGCGAATGGTCAGCGAATCGATGCGGGCTTCCAATTCCCGTGCGCGATCCGGCGAGTCGGCGAGTTGCCTTCGGAGTGCAGCCGCCTCGGCGCGTACTGCCTCGAGCTCTCTCCAGGCCGCCGAATCCGAATTCTCGATGGGGCTCATGTGCTGCTCCTCCCAGTCCCGGTCTATCAACGCTACCGGGCGCGACCCGTTCTCGCTTTCCGACATGGTTTCTTGGTGATCACATCTGGGCCGCGATCGGCGGCCGGACACCATGTTAGCCTGCCCTAACCAGACCCTGGCGAGCCTGCTGGCCGCCCGAGCCGAAAGGTTGCCCGACCATGCTCCTTCCCACGCGAACCCTGCGCGTTTCCCTTGCCACCGCCGCGGCGGCGCTGGCCATCTCCGGCGCGTTGGCGGCGTGCGGCTCCGACGACGACTCGACCACCGATGCCGCGACCTCGGCGACCTCGGCGACCTCGGCCACCACCAGCGCCGCCGCGTCTGATACCCACGGTCACGGCGACCATGCGACCGGCGCACCGACCGCCGAGACCTTGCAGGCGGTGCTGGTCAAGCTCGCCGATCCGAACGTACCCACCGCGGAGAAGTCCAAGCTGATCGTCAACGGTGAGAAGCGCACCGCCAACATCGACCAGATGAACGCGGGCCTGCAGGGCTACACGCTCACCTTCACCGTCGCCGACATCACCACCCAGGGCGACACCGCGAACGCGCAGGTGACCATCAACTCCCCGCACGGCGCGGCCCCCGCCGTGCCGCTGACCTGGGAGAAAGTCGACGGCGCCTGGAAGCTGTCGGACGCGAGCGGCTGCCTGCTGTTCGGCTTCGCGCAGGCGCCCTGCGTCCCCGCCTGAGCTTCGCGCGCCCGGCGCCGGGAGTTCCGCGTCGTCGTTCCCCCTGGCCACGCTCAGCCCTTGGAGGGCCTGCGCTGCGGCTTGGGGGTGACGGTGCCCTCGGCGAGCCTACGGGCGCTGACCAGGAAAGCGGTATGGCCCTGCATGCGATGCTCGGGCCGCACCGCGAGGCCGACCACATGCCACGGCCGCACCAGCGACTCCCAGGAGCGCGGCTCGGTCCAGCACTCCTGCTCGCGCAGCGCCTCGACCACCTTGGACAGCTGGGTGACGGTCGCCACATAGACGATCAGCACGCCGCCCGGCACGAGTGCCTCGGACACCGCGGGCAGCGCGTCCCAGGGCGCCAGCATGTCCAGCACGGCGCGATCGACGGGCTCTCCGGTGTAGTCGGCCACATCGCCGATGGTCAGCGACCAATTGGGCGGTCGTTCACCGAAGAACGTCTCGACGTTGCGGACCGCGTGCTCGGCATGGTCGGCGCGGATCTCGTAGGAGACCACCTGGCCTTGCGGCCCGACCGCGCGCAGCAGCGAGCAGGTGAGCGCACCGGACCCCGCGCCCGCTTCGAGCACGCGCGCGCCGGGGAACATGTCGCCCTCGTGCACGATCTGCGCGGCGTCCTTGGGATAGATCACCGCTGCGCCGCGCGGCATGGACAGCACGTAGTCGACCAGCAGCGGACGCAGCGCGAGGTACGGCGTGCCGTTGGTGGAGTGCACCACGCTGCCCTCGTCGGCGCCGATCAGGCTGTCGTGCTTGATCCCGCCGCGGTGGGTGTGGAACTCCTTGCCCGGCTCCAAGACCACCGTGTGCAGGCGCCCTTTGGCATCGGTCAGCTGCACCCGGTCACCGATGGTGAATGGCCCGGTCCGTCTGGCCGTCATGAATCTCCGTTCCGCTGGTTGGAATCCGTGCTGTCGCGCACCGGCGTGTCGGTGCCGCGGGATAGCCTGCCAGGTATGTGCTCGCCCGTGTCCACGCCCCCTGCCGACGACGCGCGGACGTCGGAGCCCGACATGACGGCGGGCCGTACCCGGCCCGCGTTGTCGCCCTCGCGGGCAATGGATTTCAAGCAATGCCCGCTCAAATACCGGTTGCGGGCGATCGATCGGATACCGGAACAGCCGTCCGTGCACGCCGTACGCGGCACGGTGGTGCACGCGGTGCTGGAGGACCTCTACGGCCTGCCCGCCGCCGAGCGGGTGCCCGAGCGCGCCGACGCCCTGGTCCCGGCGGCGTGGGCGCGGGTGCGCGCCGAGCGGGCGGAGGTCGCGCAGTTGATCGCCGACGAGCAGCTCGACGCGTTCCTCGGCGAGGTTCGCGCGCTGGTGCGGCGCTACTACCGGCTGGAGGATCCGACCCGGTTCGAGCCGGAATCGCGCGAGGCGCGGGTGGAGGTCGAACTCGCCGACGGCGCGCTGCTGCGCGGGTTCGTCGACCGGATCGATATCGCGCCGACCGGCGCGCTGCGCGTCGTGGACTACAAGACCGGTCGTGCGCCGGGGCCCACGCAAGAGACCAAGGCGCTGTTCCAGCTGAAGTTCTACGCGCTGGTGGTGCTGCGCACCCGCGGCCTCGTGCCTGCCCAGCTACGGCTGATCTACCTGGCCGACGAGCAGATCCTCACCTACGCGCCCGACGAGCAGGAGTTGCTGCGCTTCGAGCGCACGCTCTCGGCACTGTGGACGGCCATCCTCGAGGCGGGCCGTACCGGAGACTTCCAGCCGAACACCAGCTGGCTGTGCTCGTACTGCGACTACAAGCCCCTGTGCCCGGCGTTCGGCGGCACGCCGCCGCCCTACCCCGGCTGGCCGAGCGGCGGCGCGACCGAATCTCCGGACGAGACCCTGGCCGAAGCGGTGTCCGACTGAGCACCAACTGCCGTTCAACGCTAGAAGTACCGCACCGAGGTCAGCGCTTCGGCCGTGGTCGTGAACAGATTCCCGGTCTGTTGCATCAGCGGATGCGTGGCATCCTTCGGTGTGCCGTCACTGTTGAGATGGCGTGGGTTGAACCAGACCGTCTCGACTGCCCCGATGATGATCCCGTGGTCGCCTCCCAGATCCAATCGAGCGATCGTGCGACAGCTCAGCCACCCGAGACCGGCAGGCACCACGGGCCCGTAGTCGGACAATCCGTAATCGATCTCCAGCCCACTGCGGGAGAGCTTTTCGGCTGGCTCGGTAGCCGGGTACTTCGAATATCGGGCACCGAGCTTCCACACCCCATCCAATTGTTCGATGGTTGGCACGGTCACACTGAATCCCGCAGCGCTGTGCAGGCTTTCGTAAGTCGCCCATTGCTTGTATACAGCGAGGGCGATCTGCTGCGGATCAGTCGAAACCGACGTCAAATTGGAGACCGGAATGAGATTCGCCGTGCCGCTTCGGCTACGAGTTCCGATCAGGTAGGCAATGCGCGGTGCCAACAGACGATGCGCTATACCGAGCGGGTTGTCATCAGCCATGCGCGAATTCCGGGATGAAAGCATCGACGGCATCGACCAGTGTGCGACTATCCGACCTCTTGCCGACCGACTGGGCTTGCAGATCGGTCTTCAGTGCGCGCAGTGCCGTCACAACCTGCGGGATGCGCTGACCTACCGGAATCGTGAACACCGAGCCGAGTTCTTCCAGGGCAGCACTCGGTCCGTCACTGTGCAACCGCGCGCGGGCGAGAGTGGTCTGGGCCAGAGTCAGCGTCGTCGGCCACGCCTGTGACCTCGTAGGTGCGTAAAGCTCGGTCACTCTCTCGGCTTCCGATTGAGCTTGCGTCCATTCACCGAGTGTCGCGTAGGTGATGGCGTCGTAATAATGCTGGCGCGCATGGGAGAAATCGAAAACCGGACCCAGATCGGTCAGGCTGTCGACATCCGGTACACGCTCACGTTCCGCGCGGGCCAAGCGCATAGCGGCAACGGCGGCAGTTCGATCGCCGAGCTGAGCGTGAGCTCGGGCACCGAGCCCCGCCAATCTGATCCGAGAGATGCCGTGTGCGTCGGCGGCATTCCGCACTTCGCTGAGCACTTGTTCAGGCCGGCCCCACCACGAGGCGATCATTGCGCGGGTGCATCGAACCCAGGATTCGAGGCTGCGATGTCCGGCAAGCACCGCGAACCTGGTGGCAGCGCGCGTCTGGATCATTGCGGCCTGCGGCTCGGCCAGGTCGTGCGACACCGACGCCAGCAGTATGCAGGTTGCGGCGAACAAGGCATACAGCTCGCGCATATCCGCCGGCTTGCCCGCGTGGTGCATTGCCGCCGCCAGCTGGTCACGTAACACGGTCAAGGCGCGAAAAAGCCTGGGCAAGTCTGGCGCGAGAGCATATTCGCTTGCCAGCCGATGAAGGTCTTCGGCTGCATCGTGCAGGCTGTCAGGATCGATACCGGGGCGAGCGACAGCGCTGACCAGACGCGCCGATTCGCGAGCGGAATCGAACACCAAGGCTTGTAAACCCGCGCTGGTAG
Source organism: Nocardia sp. CY15 (assembly GCF_009829295.1). Classification (NCBI taxonomy): domain Bacteria; kingdom Bacillati; phylum Actinomycetota; class Actinomycetes; order Mycobacteriales; family Nocardiaceae; genus Nocardia; species Nocardia sp. CY15. The sequence continues at coordinate 25,176 of NZ_VUOT01000012.1, read as the reverse complement.
CAACCCCGGTGATTCCCAGCGCACGCAGGGCATCCCGACGGTCCGTAGGATCACCTCCCGACTCCGGCACAGCCGGCTCCGCCTCGGCGACGGAACCATCGACCAGTGTGCTGCCGATCTGGGGACCCGTCCACTCACCGGTGTCTGCCCGATCCCCTGCCGAGATCTGCTCAGTGTCCGACTTCAGCCTGTGATCGGCAATGCCGGTGGACGACGACAGCTCCATTCGGAAACGCGCGAGCTGGCGCGCATCCAAACTCTCCAGCACAGTGTCCATGCCGGCCGCGAACATGCCTGTCAGGGTGATGGACGCGCCGCGCCGCGCCCACTTGCGCACGACGGCATCGGAAAAGCCTGTCATCGCGGCGAACTCTTCTTGGCTGCGACGCAATGCCGCCTGACGCAGTGCACGAACCTCGACGCCGGTCCACCTCGTCACGATCATCCCAGCCCCATCCGCGTAGTGGTCTACGCATAGGCAGCGTAGAGCGTCTGTGGGGGTCGTGTGACTCCAATGGCGGCGGTGCTGCGCGCACACCGATTGCGCTCAGCCTGAATGGATCAGGCGGTCGGGCTCATCCGGCGTTCAGAACGCGCGGCAGGAGCGGATGTCGGTGGCCAGGATGGCTTTCGCACCCAGATCCGCCAGCTGGTCCATCAACTCGTTGCTCTGCTTGCGTGGAACGAGCGCGCGCACCGCGACCCAGCCGGTATCGGCCAGCGGGGCCACGGTCGGCGACTCCAGCCCCGGGGTGATGACGAACGCTTGGTCGAGCAGGTCCTTCGGGCAGTCGTAGTCCAGCATGACGTACTGCTGGGCGAAGACCACGCCCTGCACCCTGGCGACGAGTTGGTTGCGCACCCGGTCACCCTGGTCGGCATCCTTGCGTTCGACCAGCACGCCCTCGGAGTCGCACAGCGATTCTCCGAAGGCCACCAGATTGTGCTGACGCAGCGTCCGCCCCGAGCCGACGACGTCGGCGATGGCGTCGGCGACGCCGAGCTGGATGGAGATCTCCACCGCGCCGTCCAGTCGGATCACCTCCGCCTCGATGCCGCGGCGGCGCAGATCGTTCAGCACCAGGTTCGGGTAGGAGGTGGCGATGCGCTTGTCGTGGAGATCCTCGACCTTCCACTCCAGCTCGGCAGGTGCGGCGTAGCGGAAGGTGGAGCGGCCGAAACCCAAGGCGAGCCGTTCCTGCACCGGTGCGCCGGAGTCCAGTGCCAGATCACGTCCGGTGATACCGAGATCGAGTTCACCGGAGCCGACGTAGATCGCGATGTCCTTGGGCCGCAGGAAGAAGAACTCGACCTGGTTCGCCGGGTCCAGGACGGTCAGGTCACGCGAATCGGTGCGCTTGCGATAACCGGCTTCGGCGAGGATCGAGACGGCGGATTCGGAGAGGGCGCCTTTGTTGGGAACTGCGACGCGCAGCATGGGAGGAAGTCCTTTCGGGAGGAGAATCGGGGTATCGGACGGCCGTCACAGATGTCGGTACACGTCTTCGAGCTTCAGCCCGCGCCCCACCATCAGCACCTGTACCCAATACAGCAGCTGGGAGATCTCCTCGGCGAGCGACTCGTCGCTCTCGTGTTCGGCGGCCAGCCACACCTCGCCTGCCTCCTCGAGCACCTTCTTACCCTGGGTGTGCACGCCCGCGTCCAGCGCGGCGACGGTTCCGGACCCCTCGGGGCGGTTGACCGCACGATCCTGCAGCTCGGCGAACAGGGATTCGAAGTTCTTCACGATGAGCCATTGTTTCAGACCCGGATGAGGACCCGTTGCTCCGGCCCACGATGGCCCTGAACGGCGACCGCCCGGTTCTTCCGTACCCGGCCGGGTACGGAAGAACCGGGCGGGTTGCGCCTAGTTTCCGGCGAGCAGCGCCCGCAGGTCGGCGACCGCCGTGCGGAGGTGGTCGGCGAAGGCGTACATCTGGTCGGCGACCGGCTTCGGCGTGGCCAGGTAGAGATTCCAGCGGTCCGGAAGCAGGACGTAGGCGATGCCGATGCACTTGGAGCTGGTGGAGCCGAAACCGAAGTAGCGGATGTTCACCGAGGGCGCCGAGCTGGTGCTCAAGTAGTCGTCGCGCATGATCGTCCAGCCAGGGCTGTCGTAGAGCGGGATCGGGTCGGTGAGACCCAGCTCCGCCCCGCGACGGCGCTGGATCCACTGCAGCTCCCACAGGTGCTGCTCCGGCGCGTCTCCGGCCTGACATTGCTTGGCCCGTTCCACGTGCGCGGCCGCAGCCGTCCGCGCCGCGGCGAGCCGGGCCTCGACGCCCGCGTCCGGGTCCTGCATCGTGTCCACGAACGCGATCATCTCCGGGGTGACCACCCGCATGGCCTCGGTGCGGCCGTTGCGGTACTGCCTGGTCGCGATGGACTCGTAGGTGGCGCCGGTGAGCCCCTTGCTGCGCCGATGGGCCAACTGGTAGCTCAGCTGCGCGAACGCGTCCGGCGAGATGCCCAGCTGCTTGGCTTCGGTGGTGCCGAAGTCCGGGAACGACACCGTCTGGGTGGCGTTCGCGGCGGCGTAGTCGGCGAAGGCCGCGCCCGCCGCGGCGATATCGCCGCGCTGCGCCTCGTCCAGCACGAACTCGATCGGCTCGACCGCGGGCAGCCCCTGCGCCTGGGCGCCGGAGCGGGTGGCGTGCTCCCGCACCGGGGTTTCCAGCAGGTTGTCCACGAACGAGAGGATGGTGGTGCCGTCCAGGCCGCAGTGTTCGACATTGATGCCCGCCTGTCCGTCACCGAAGACGATGAAGGACACCGACTTGTCGAACCACCGGTTCGCACTGTCGCCGTGCAGCAGCTGATCGCAGGCGTGCAGTTCGTCGCGCGGAGCGAAGTCCTCCAGGCAGACGGCGAACAGCGCGGTCTCGATGGCGTCGAGCGCCGCGGCGTTGGCAGGCTCGTCCAGCAGCCGCTGCCTGCTGCGCGCCCATTCCGCGCGGGGCTTGGTGGTGAGGTGTCCGACTGCGCTGTCGGCGCGGGCCGGGCGTGCGCCCGCCTTCAAGACCGCGCGCAACCCGTCGGCGAGATCCTCCGGCGAGTACGGCGCCCCTTCCGGGCCCAGAACGTCCATCCTGAACGTGCTACCCCGGAAGAACACCACGATGTGCCGGGCCTGCGAGGGGCCCGGCCACTCCTCGCTGTAAGGGACCCGCACCGAGTCCTGTTCCTCGCCCGGGATCCTGGTCTCGGAGAACAGATACTTGTTCTGCCACATCGACAGCTTCTGTCCCCGCTGGGTCACCGGCGGGACGGCCTCCTGGTCGAGGGCCAGTTTGTAGTCGACCGCGGCGGAGATGATGCCGGCGGCGCGGTCCACCTGGGTAGCGGCAGTGGAGGTGGCCAGCGGGGTGTCGTCCCGGAACAGGAAGAAGAAGTTCGCGTTCAGGGCGATCCGGTCCCGCCTGCCCAGGTATCGCGACGGCCAGAACAAGTCCAGCCAGCTGCCTACACCCGGCGTCGCGTCGTATTCCGCGAGCGCCGCGTGCAACCTGCGTCCCGGCCCGTCGGGTCGCAACAGGTCCTCGACCGCCCCCCGGGTGGCGGCGAGTTCGTCGGCGGTCAGCAGCGGCTCGCACCACTGCAGGAACCGGCCACAGCTGTCCTCCAGCGTCGGCAGGGGCACCCGGGGTAGGTGGTCGTCGGCGGCGAAGGTGCGTTCGGTCAATGCGAGTCCTCGGTGTCGGCGTGATGTTTCGGCAGCGGCCTGGATACGTACAGGTTGGCATACAGCCATCCCTGGTCTTCCCGGCCGGTGGTGTCGATTCCGTTGGCGGACAGGGTGTTCAGCACCTGCGCTTGCTCGGTCGCGGAGGCGAACCTGCGTTGCTCGTACAACCCCGGCGCCTGCTCGGTCCGGTAGCCGAGCGCGGCGAGTTCCGCCTCGATCGGTGCGAAGTCGAACATGCGCAGTACGAAGTGTGCCATCCACGGCCGCCTGCGCGGATGCGCGGTGGCCACGCGAGTCAGAGTTTTTTCGGTGACGTAGCCGATGCAGCCGGTCGAGACGACGAGATCGGCGCTCGCCAGCAGGGCGCGCTGCTCGTCGGTCGGTTCGCCGGACTCCAGGTCGGCGTGCACGACCTCGTGCAGGAGACCGGCTTCCCGCGCGTAGTCGAGGGCGGGGCGGGAGGCGTCCATGCCGAGGAACCGGACGTCGTCGGCTCCGGCCCGCGCCGCGACGCGTGCCCGGTCGCGCTGGATCAGACCGGCTCGATCGATGTCGGTGACGGCGTAGTGCCCGGCCAGTTCGCCGATCGTCGTGTCGAAATGCAACAGCGCGGCGTTCACGCCGTAGGAACAGCCGATGTCGAGCACGGTCGGCACGGCGATCCGCGCGGAGGCACGGAACTCCCGGATCTGCTGCTGGAAGAACGGTTTCGCCAGTTCCGGTATGCGGTAGTCCAGATCGGACATGCGCGCGTAATACGCACGTGGATCGGGGCGGTCGTAGATGTCGTCGAAAGACGCTTTCCCGGTCGTGTGTAACGGCACTGGCACTGTCGGTCCTCTCGGGTCGAGCTCGGTCAGTCGAGCCGTTCGGCTCAGTCGAGCAGTCGATCGCCCCGGACGGCGGCGGCCGCGGCGGCCAGGTGGTCGGGTAGCACGCGGCCGAACAACTGCCGAGTGCGTTCCACCGTGCCGACCATTCCGGGACGATCGGTATAGGCGAAGATGGCCGAATGGCGCTGACGCGCACCGCCGACGGGTGAGACGCGGTGCAACGAGAAGCGACCCTGGAACAGCTGCAGGTCGCCAGGACGCAGTTCGAGCCGCTGGACGAAACGATCGCCGGTGCCGGTCAGCACGGCGCGGACGTCGTCGAGGTGTTCCGCCTCGGGTGTGCGGATGTTCGGGCAGTACTCGAAGACGCCACCGTCCTCGGCGGGCTGGGTCAGCATCGAGACGGTGAATTCGTTGGTGTCGAAATGCCAGGGATGCGACATACCCGGCGCGACGACGTTGAGGCACAGTCCGGCGAGGGGATCGGCGAACTCATGCAGTTCGGGCAGGCCGAAGCAGTCGGCGACGAACCGCTGGAACAGCTCGTCGGTGTAGAGCCGGTGGATCAGCGCGTCGGCGGGGATGCGGTCGCGGGGCACGAAGGCGTTACCCCGCTCCAAGACGATCCGGCCGGGATGATCCTCCGGCAGTTCGGCGTCCAGTGGAATGTTGTAGGCGTTGACCTGTTCGACCTCGTAGTGCGCGTGTGGAGCCATCAGCTCCCCTTGCGCCCGCAGTGTCTCGGTCAGCTCCGGCCGGATGAAACCCCGCAGGACGGTGCAGCCGGTGTCGGCCAGTTCCGCACGGGCGCGTCGCACCGCTTCCCGCAGCCCTGGTCCGTCCTGATCCCCGAGAGGATACCGTGCCGTATCTACGATCTCGTCGAGTACGCCCAACGCTGCCATGGCGTCATTTTGGTGGAGCGCCCGCCGACACGCCCGGGATTCGGCGAGATTGCCGGTGATCACGGTCACACATACTATCTGCGCGCACTCCTGTTGCGGCACAGTAACTCTCGGTGTACGGGAGTCGGGTGTGTCGCGCGATGACGTGGGCCGGACGACTCAACCGCGCACGCGCAGAGCGCGTTCGAGATCCGTGACGGCCAAGCCGATGAGCGAATCCCGGAACACTCGTCGCGGTGTGCGCGGCACCGGGATCTCGCACGGCACGACCACCAGTGCGCAGCCCGCCGCCTCAGCGGCGCGGGCACCGGTGGGCGAGTCCTCCACCGCCACACAGCATTGCGGGTCGAGCCCGAGCAGTTCGGCGGCGCGCAGGTAGACATCCGGCTCCGGCTTACCGTGCGCCACCTCGTCGCCGCAGACCGAGACATCGAAGAAGTCGCGCCCCAGCGTGTCGAGCCCGAACTCCGCGAGCGACCGCTTGGTATTGGTGACGAGCGCGCTCGGCAGCCCCGCCGCGCGCACCATCGCCAGCGCGTCCTTCGCCCCAGGGCGCCACGGGATGGGGCCGGTCATCAACTCGGTCACCCGCCGTTCCAAGTACTCCCCCGCCGCCCGCAGCGAGTCGGGGGTGGGCTCGATCCCCAGGCCGGTGAACATGATCCGCAGAGCGTCCGGACCCGATGCACCGATCAGCGCGTGCCGGATCGCGTCGGTCATCTCGTGGCCGTGCTCACGCGCCAGTTCGCGCACCGCTACGTCCCAGAGCTTCTCGGAGTCGAGCAGCGTGCCGTCCATGTCCCAGAGCACTCCGGCCAATCGCGCTGTCACGTTCGGTGCGTCTCCTCGATCTCGTTCATGTCATGCGTACTGCCCGGCGCGAACCCGATCACCCGTCCGAGACGGCCGCACGAACCGTGTCGCCGGACGAAGACCGGCTGTAGCGCCGCCCAGCTGATGCGGCCGTATCGAACAGCGCGGCCCGGCGCCCATCGCGCCGGAACGGACGGCGCTGACCAGTCGGCGGGACCGGCACCGCGCGACAACGTGCGGCCACCATCCCGCGCTCGGCCGGGCGAGCGGCACCACCGCGGGCCGCGGCAGAGGCGAGCAGCACCTATGTTCCCGAGGCGGCGATCTGCAGCTTGGCGTTGTCCCCGACGACCTCGATCCATCGGTTCTCAGAGGTCGTCGTGCCGTTCTTCAGGGTATAGGTGAGCGCGACCACCGCCCGATTCGCACCGTTCTGTGTGACCGGGCCCACGCTTACCGAGCGGATCGTGCCCCAGAAGTTCACGTAGGAGTCGTAACCGGTCCTGGCCTGGTATCCGGGGGCCAGCTGCGTCCAAGCGCCGGACACGTTGGCGGGCAGCATGCCGTAGTAACCCTGGATGAACGAGGCGATCCGGTCGGGCGTCGGCGGACCGGACGGAGTGGTCGTCGCGGTGGTAGCCGGGCCGGTGGTGGTCGGGGCATGGCTCGACGTGGTGGGCTGGGGCGTGGGGCTGGGAGGCGCGGTGGTGGCGCTCGGGGCGGGGTTCGTCGTCGGCGCCGGAGCGGTGGTTCCCGGGGCGGGCGGAGGCGGCGGGGCAACCGCTGAAGTGGTCGCGGGCCCCGGCACGGGCACGGAAGTGGGCACTGGTGCCGCAGAGGCGGGGGCTTGCGCCGGGGCTTGGGCAGGAGCCTGTCGCGGCTCGGTTCCGGCCGCGTCCGCCGGTGACGGCGCGTTCTCGGGACCTACGGCGGCCGGAGGGACGATCGACGACGTCGGCGCGGCGCCACCCTCGCCGTCTCCTCTGGCCAGCATCGCGATGATGCCGACCAGAATCAACACCCCGACCACGGCGGCAACTTCCACGGCGATCAGTCGGCCGCGCCGTCGGCCACTCAGAACGCCCGGCAACGTCGCCGCGGCCCCGCGCCTCGGCACCGGCGGTGACGTCACCGCTTGCGGCGCGGGCGGCCCCGGCACAGCGGCGGGCACGACGGCGGTGACGCCGGAGTCGCCCGGCTGCTCCGGCGATGCGGCAGCGGCGCGGCTCGGCAGCACTGTCGTCTCGGCGGCGGCCGTGGCGGAGGTGGGAATCACCTTCGTCACCGGCGCGGGCAATTGTGGATCCCGGCCCGTCGCAACGGCTTCGAGGACCGCCTGAGCCTCCGGCATGCTCGGGCGGTCGGCGACGGCCGGAGCGAGCAGGTACATCAGCGCCGGCCCCAGCGGGCCGGCGGACTCGGGTGGCGGGATCTCGGCCCGCGCGACCGCGTGTAGCAGGGCGAGCGGGTTGTCGCCCTCGCCGAACGGCGGAGTACCCTGCACCGCCGCGTACAGCGTCGAACCGAGGGCGAAGACGTCGGAAGCGGGTTCCGGATCCTCGCCGCGCGCGACCTCGGGCGACAGATAGGCCGGCGTACCGGCGAGAAAGCCTGTGGCCGTGACTGTCACGTCGCCGACCGCGCGGGAGATGCCGAAGTCGGTGATCTTGACCGTGCCGTCGTCGGCGACGAGCAGGTTCGCCGGCTTCACATCCCGGTGCATGATCCCCGCGGCGTGCGCGGCGGTCAGGGCGCTCGCAGCCTGCGCGCCGATCCGGGCGACCTCGAGCGGCGGCAGCGTGCGACCGCCCGACAGTTTGGTCGCCAGGCTCGGGGCGTCCATGTACTCCATGACCAACCAGGGCTGGCCGTCCTCCTCGGCCACGTCGAACACGGTGATGGCGTTCGGATGGTGCAGCCGCGCCGCGATCCGGCCCTCACGCATGGCGCGCCGCTTGGCCTCCAGCTTCGCCGACCCGGACAGTCCGGGACCGAGCAGCACCTGCTTGACCGCGACGGTGCGCTGCAGCCGGACATCGGTGGCCCGCCAGACCACACCCATGGCGCCGGTGCCGATCGGATCCGTGAGCCGGTACCGTCCCGCGATCAATCGATCCGCCGTCATGGTGGTGTGCCTCTCCTACTTGCGCGCCTAGCCGTTCCCGCATTCCGCGCGCAAGCCCGGAAGGTCTCCGAAGGCGTACGCGCCGAGCTGCTTTGCACCACTGAGCAGGGACGCGAACGCATCCGCCGACTGCCCCGGATGCAGTTACAACGCCTTCGACAATGGCACATCCACCCGACACACATCCACCTCCCGGTCCCGGGACGGACGATCGCCCAGGTCAACACCGCGCGCCCGCGCACCGTGACGCGCCGATGAGCGCCGCGTTCCGTGTGCGATACGGCATCCGGGCAGGTAGCAAAGGCCCTTGGCGCGATGCCGCACCGCCTTCCCGCGGACGCTTACGCGTTGAAGTACTTCGCCTCCGGATGCAGCAGGACGAAGGCGTCGGTGGACTGCTCCGGATGCAGCTGCAGCTCTTCGGAGAGAACGACGCCGAGGCGATCGGCCTCGAGCAGGTCGACCAGTTTGGCGCGGTCCTCCAGCTCGGGACAGGCGCCGTAGCCGAAGGAGTAGCGGGCGCCGCGATAGCCGAGTTTGAAGTACTCCTGCACGTCGTCGGGGTCGGAGTCGGCGACGGCGTGGCCGTCGAGGACGAGTTCCTCGCGAATGCGGCGGTGCCAGTACTCGGCGAGCGCCTCGGTGAGCTGGACGCCGATGCCGTGCACCTCGAGGTAATCGCGGTAGCTGTCGCCCGCGAACAGCTCGTTGGCGAAGTCCGCGATCGGCTGCCCCATGGTGACCAGCTGGAACGGCAAGACGTCGACCTGACCGGTCGTCCTGGCGTACTCCCGCGAACGGATGAAGTCGGCGATGCACAGGAATCGGTCGCGCTGCTGGCGCGGGAAGGTGAACCGATACCGTTGCGGCGCATCGGGATCGGGTTCGGTGAGCACGACGACATCGTCGCCTTCGGAAACCGCCGGGAAGTAGCCGTAGACCACCGCGGCGTGCTGCAACACGCCTTCCGTGCTCAGCCGGTCCAGCCAGGCGCGCAGCCGCGGCCTGCCCTCCGTCTCCACCAGTTCCTCGTAGCTGGGGCCGTCGCCGGCCCGCTGCCCGCGCAGCCCCCACTGCCCCAGGAACAACGCCCGTTCGTCGAGCAAGCCCGAGTACTCGTGCAGGGCGAGGCCTTTCACCACCCGCGTGCCCCAGAACGGCGGCACCGGCACCGGCAGGTCCGCCGCGACGTCGGAGCGCTCGGGCACCACGACGGGCACCTCCGCCGCCCGGCGCTCGGCGGCGATCCGCTTCGAGCGCTCGTGACGCGCCTTGCGCTCGGCGGCCTTCTCGCGCTCGGCGATGGCCTCCGGACTGTCCGGATCGAGCCCGCCGCCGCGCTTGCGGGTCATGATGTCGCCCATCAGCCGCAAACCCTCGAACGCGTCGCGCGCGTAGTGCACGTCGCCCTCGTAGACCTCGGTCAGGTCGTTCTCCACGTACGAGCGGGTGAGCGCCGCACCACCCAGCAACACCGGGAATTGCTCGGCCACGCCCTTGGCGTTGAGCTCCTCGAGGTTCTCCCTCATCACCACGGTCGACTTCACCAGCAGGCCGGACATGCCGATGACGTCGGCCTTCTTGTCCACCGCCGCGTCGAGGATGGTGGAAATCGGCTGCTTGATGCCGAGGTTGACCACCTCGTAGCCGTTGTTGGACAGGATGATGTCGACCAGGTTCTTGCCGATGTCGTGCACGTCGCCCTTGACGGTGGCCAGCACGATGCGGCCTTTGCCGCTGTCGTCGGTGGCTTCCATGTGCGGTTCCAGGTAGGCGACAGCGGTCTTCATCACCTCGGCGGACTGCAGCACGAACGGCAGCTGCATCTGGCCGGAGCCGAACAGCTCGCCGACCGTCTTCATCCCCGCCAGCAGGGTCTCGTTGATGATCTGCAGCGGCGGCACCTCGGCCATGGCCGCGTCCAGATCGTCCTCGATCCCCGCCCGCTCGCCATCCACGATCCGCCGCTCCAGCCGCTCGAACAGCGGCAGCGCGGCCAACTCCTCGGCCCGCGACGCCCTCGACGATGAGGTGGACACGCCCTCGAACAGCGCCATCAGCTTCTGCAGCGGGTCGTAGTCCTCGGAGCGGCGGTCGTACACCAGATCCAGCGCAGCCTCGCGCTGCTCGTCCGGAATCCGGCTGATCGGGACGATCTTCGAGGCGTGCACGATCGCGGAATCCAGACCGGCCTCCACGCATTCGTGCATGAAGACCGAGTTGAGCACCTGCCGGGCCGCCGGGTTGAGACCGAAGGAGATATTGGACAGACCCAGCGTCGTCTGCACCCGAGGGTGGCGGCGCTTGAGCTCGCGGATGGCCTCGATGGTCTCCAGGCCGTCACGACGGGACTCCTCCTGGCCGGTGCCGAGGGTGAAGGTGAGCGTGTCGATGATGATGTCGCTCTCCGACAATCCCCAGTTGCCGGTGATGTCGGCGATCAGCCGTTCGGCGATCTCCACCTTCTTCGCCGCGGTGCGGGCCTGGCCCTCCTCGTCGATGGTCAGCGCGACCACCGCCGCCCCGTGCTCGGCGACCAGCCGCATGGTCTGCTGGAAACGCGAATCGGGACCGTCGCCGTCCTCGTAGTTCACCGAATTGACCGCGCAGCGTCCGCCGAGGTGTTCCAGCCCGGCCTGCAGCACCGGGGTCTCGGTGGAGTCGAGCATGATCGGCAGCGTCGAGGCGGTGGCCAGCCGCGCGGCCAGCTCCGCCATGTCGCGGGTGCCGTCGCGGCCGACGTAGTCGACGCACAGGTCGAGCATGTGCGCGCCGTCGCGGGTCTGGTCCTTGGCGATGTCCAGGCACTTCTGCCAGTCCTCGGCCAGCATGGCCTCGCGGAAGGCTTTGGAGCCGTTGGCGTTCGTGCGCTCGCCGATCATCAGGACCGAGGCGTCCTGTTCGAACGGCACCGCGGTGTACATGCTGGACACGCTCGGCTCGTGCACCGGCGCGCGCCGCTCGGCGATCGGCGGCAGGGCGGCCTCTACCTCACGCACCGCGGCGGTGACCTGGCGAATGTGTTCGGGCGTGGTCCCGCAGCAGCCGCCGACCAGGGCCAGCCCGAATTCGGAGACGAATCCGCGCAGCGCGACCGCCAGTTCCTCGGGCGTGAGCGGGTACACCGCCCCGCCCGCGCCGAGTACCGGCAACCCGGCGTTCGGCATCACCGAGACCGGCACCTGCGCGTGCTTGGACAGATGGCGCAGATGCTCGCTCATCTCGTCCGGGCCGGTCGCGCAGTTCAGGCCGATCATGTCGATACCGAGCGGCTCCAGCGCGGTGAGCGCCGCGCCGATCTCGCTGCCGACCAGCATTGTGCCGGTGGTCTCGACGGTGACGTGCGTGATGACCGGGATCCGGCGGCCGAGCTTCGCCATCGCGCGCCTGCTGCCGGTTACCGCCGCCTTCACCTGCAGCAGGTCCTGGCAGGTCTCGATGAGGATCGCGTCGGCGCCGCCGTCGAGCATGCCGAGGGCGGCCTCGGTGTAGGCGTCGCGCAGCGCGGCGAAGGAAGCGTGACCCAGCGTGGGCAGCTTCGTGCCCGGTCCCATCGAAGCGAGCACGTACCGTGGCGTACCGTCGGAGGACGGACCCATCTCGTCGGCGACCTCGCGGGCCAGCCGGGTGCCCCGCTCGGAGAGGTCGCGGATCCGGTCGGCGATGTCGTAGTCGGCGAGGTTGGGGAGGTTGCAGCCGAAGGTGTTGGTCTCGACCGCGTCGGCGCCCGCCTCGAAATAAGCCCGGTGGATGCCGCGCAGGACGTCGGGGCGGGTGTCGTTGAGGATCTCGTTGCAGCCCTCCAGCCCGCGGAAATCGTCCAGGGTCAGATCGGCGGCTTGCAGCATGGTGGCCATCGCACCGTCGCCGATGACGACACGGCGGCGCAGCGTGTCGAGTAGCGTGGTATCGAACTCGGCGGGGATGGACGCAGACATGCGTTCCAGCGTAGTGGGCGGGGCGGACGATCCGGCCCCCACATCGAGGCTCGGTGGCCTGGACCACATGTCCGGCGCCACACCGCCGTGGGCGCGGGCGGAAACACGCCACCCTCTCCGGCCGTCATACGACACGCCATATCGCCGCACACCGTAGGCTGACCGAGTGAACGCCAGTGAAACTCCCGATCCGGAACTGCCGACGTTGCGGGATCCGGTACTGGTCGCCGCCTTCGAGGGGTGGAACGACGCCGGTGACGCGGCCAGCGGCGCCGTCGAGCATCTGGAACTGATCTGGGACGCCGAACCGTTGGCCGAACTCGACTCCGAGGACTACTACGACTATCAGGTCAACCGGCCCACCGTGCGTCAGGTGGACGGTGTGACCAGGGAAATCCAGTGGCCGTCGACCATGCTGTCGGTCTGCTCGCCGCCCGGCAGCGACCGCGACGTGGTGCTGCTGCGCGGTATCGAACCGAATATGCGCTGGCGCAGCTTCTGCGGCGACCTGCTGGAGTTCATCGAGCAGCTCGGAGTGCAGACCGTGGTCATCCTCGGCGCGCTGCTCGCCGACACTCCGCACACCAGACCGGTGCCGGTCACCGGCTCGGCCTACAGCAAAGAGGCGGCCGAGCGGTTCAACCTGGAACAGACGCGCTACGAGGGGCCCACCGGGATCACCGGCGTACTGCAGGACCAGTGCGTGAAGGCGGGCGTCCCCGCGGTGTCGTTCTGGGCCGCCGTCCCGCATTATGTCTCCCAGCCGCCGAACCCGAAGGCGACCATCGCACTGCTGCACCGGGTCGAGGACGTGCTCGACATCGAGGTGCCGTTGGGTGAGCTGCCCAAGCAGGCCGAGGACTGGGAAACCGCGGTGAACGAGATGACCGTGGGTGACGAGGAGATCAGCGAGTACGTGCGCTCGCTGGAGGAGCGCGGCGACGCCGCCGTCGACGTGAACGAGGCGATGGCCAAGATCGATGGCGACGCCATCGCGGCCGAATTCGAGAAATACCTGCGCAGACGGGGTCCGGGCAGCTTCGGTCTCTGATCGGTTGCGCGGCGGGGCCTTCGCTTCCGCGACCGGACGCCGCCGAGTTCACCGGAAGTTCGCTGGGGGCACCTTCGGACCGGGAAACGACCGCCTCCTACACTTCGCCGGTGACCGTGCATCCGATCGTCGAGCGTCTGCGCGGCTTCGACGACCGAATCGCCGTCCATTGCCCCGGCTTCGCGGGCGTGGACGGCGCCGCCCGGGCGCGCTCCGCGCGGCAGGTGACCTACGCACGGCTTGCCACGCTCGTCGAGAACTACGCGACCGAGCTGGGGCCGGCCCGTCGCCTCGTCGCGCTCGCCGCGCGCAATGACCTCGCCTCGCTCGTCGCTTATCTCGGCGCGCTCAGCGCCGGGTGCGTCGTGTTGCTGGCCGAGAAGATCACTGCGGAATTGCGGGACACCTACGACCCAGACGTCCTCGTCGAAGCGGGCCGCACCCGCGTGGTCCGGGAGAACTCGGCGCATCGCCTGCATCCGGATCTGGCGCTGCTGCTGAGCACGTCGGGATCCACCGGGTCGCCGAAGCTGGTGCGGCTCTCGACGACGAACCTGCGCTCCAACGCCGCGGCCATCGCCGAGTACTTGGCCATCGGCCCGGACGACCGCGCGGCCACCACCTTGCCGATGTTCTACTGCTACGGGCTGTCGGTGGTGCACAGCCACCTATGGCGCGGGGCGAGCCTCCTACTCACCGACCGGTCGGTACTGGACGAGGAATTTTGGCGCGAATTCCGGGATTGCCGCGCAACGTCTTTCGCCGCGGTGCCCTACACCATCGATCTGCTCGACCGGATCGGTTTCGCCGATATGACGCTGCCGCACCTGCGTTACGTCACCCAGGCGGGCGGCAGGCTCGCGCCCGAGCGCGTGCGCGCATACGCCGAACTCGGCCGCGAACGCGGCTGGGACTTCGTGGTCATGTACGGCCAGACCGAGGCCACCGCCCGGATGGCCTATCTGCCCGCGCATCTGGCCGACGCCCACCCCGACTGTATCGGGATACCGATCCCCGGCGGCGAATTCACCCTCGAACCGGTCGAGGAAGCCGATGACGATGACGGTGACGACGCGCCCCGCGAGCTGGTCTATCACGGGCCCAACGTGATGATGGGGTACGCGACGTCCGCCGACGGCCTGGCACTCGGTCACACGATCGAGGCTCTGCGCACCGGCGATCTGGCCCGGCGCACGCCCGAGGGCCTCTATCAGGTGGTCGGCAGACGCAGCCGATTCGCGAAGATCTTCGGATTGCGCATCGATCTGGAACGTCTGGAATCCCGCCTGGCCGAGGCCGGCTGCACCGCGTGCTGCGCCGCAGACGACACCCACCTGGTCGTCGCGGTGGAGACCTCGCGGTCCGATCCGACCGAGCTGGCCGCGCGACTGTCCGGCCTGCCCGCCGCGGCGGTCCGGAGCTGCCAGGTCGAGCGGATGCCACGGCTGCCCAACGGCAAACCCGACTATCCGGCCATCCACCGGTTGGCCGGTAGCGCGCCGCAGGTGCGTGACATCCGCGCCCTGTTCGCCTCCGCCCTCGGCATCGACCCCGCGCGCATCCACGCGCACAGCACGTTCGTCGATCTCGGTGGGAACTCACTCACCTACGTGACCACCGCGGCGCGGCTGGAGCGCGCACTCGGGCGCCTGCCCACCGACTGGCCGAATACGCCCGTGGCGGAGCTGGAGCGGACCCCCGGGAGTCCGGGGGGCGTCGGGCGGACGCTCGACACCGCGACGCTGCTACGCGCTGTCGGCATCGTGCTCATCATCGGCTCGCACGCCGGAGTGTTCGTGCTGTGGGGCGCGGCGCACGTGCTGCTCGGCGTGGCGGGCTTCAACTTCGGGCGGTTCGCCGTGACCACGGCGCCGCCGGCCGAGCGTTTGCGCCACACCCTGCGTACCGTGGGCTCCATAGCGGCGCCGACGGCGCTCTGGGTGGCGGTGACATTGACGTTCACCGACTACTACGGCTGGCAAAATGTCCTGTTGCTGAACAAGATTCTCGGCCCGCACGACAGCGCCACCGCCGGGCACCTGTGGTTTCTCGAGGTGCTCGTGTACTTCATGCTGGCCGCCGCGCTGCTGATCCGGGTTCCCTCGGTGGACCGGTGGCAACGCGCCGAGCCGTTCTGGTTCGCGATGGCGCTGGTCGCGCTGAGCCTCGTCTTCCGATACCAGGCGTTCGGTCTGTATTCGGCGAAGGACATTCCGTTCTCTCCGCTTGCGGTGTGGCTGTTCGCGCTCGGCTGGGCGGCGGCGAAGGCGACGTCGATGTGGCAGCGGATGACGGTCAGCGCCGTCGTACTGATCGCCGTACCTGGCTATTTCGGTGTCACCGATCGGGAACGATTGATCGTGGTGGGCCTTCTCGCACTGGTGTGGCTGTCCACGATCAGGGTTCCCGCCGCGGTCGCCGTCTGTGCGGCGGCGCTGGCCGACAGCTCGCTGTTCGCATATCTGCTGCACTGGCAGGTGTACCCGCTGTTCGAACAGCACCGGCTCGCGGGGCTGTTCGCTTCCCTGGTAGCGGGCCTGGCCGTGACCGGGACGGCGACCGTGTTGCGACGCTGGGGGCCGGTGCGGTACCGGGCAATTCGGTCGCGGCGGTCAGCTCTCCACGGTCCATACCCGCGCCGCCGCCTCCTGAGCCAGTTTCGCGATCAGGATGTCGCGCGGAATCGTCTGACCGGCAAAGTGATCGAGTGACGGAACCACCACGTGATGCGCGTCGGCGCGCTTGAGTTCCGCCGTGAGTTCGGCGAAAGCCGTCCCGTCACCTCCGGTCGATTCATGGAACGTTGCGGCGAAGCACAGCCCTTCCTCGCGGGCGAGGCTGCTCATCGCGGCCTCGAGCTCCTTGCCATGGCCATCGGCCAGATCGTCACGCAAGTATCCATAGATCAACGCTTCCACCCGAACCTCCGTTGGATTGGGATCGCTGTTCTCTTATGTGGATCCACCCGTTTTACGGGGTATTTGCGCTTCATGCAAGAGCAGATGTACTTGCAGTTGCTCTTACACGAGGGCCTGGCAAACTTTCGGCGCCATGTCCAGCATGCACAGCATCGCCGAGCGAATGTAGCTGTCAACACACGGACATCCCTCTGCCCTATTGGGGCCACCGAGCGTTAACTGGTGCGATACTACAGATGTGGCCGCTACCGACGATCGACCCGTCTGGGCAGTCCGAATGCGTTCCGAGCGTGACGCGAGGGGGTGGTCGCAAGCCGACGCTGTTCGCGTGATGCGAGGAAAGTCTTCGCACAATCTGCCGACCGACAGTACTCTCCTACGCAACTGGCGCCGTTGGGAATCGGGCGAATCGCGCCCCGACGACTTCTACGCGCCCATCATCGCCGCCACCTTCGACACGGTGACCGCGGCGTTCTTCCCCAAAGCCAGGCCCAACCGCGACGACGAATTGCTCTCGGCGACGGGCATGGACACCCTCGAGTTCATCGGACGACTGCGCATGTCCGATGTGTCCTCGGTGACGCTGGAGGCAATCCGGATCACCGCGGAACGCCTGTGCTGCGAATACTCCTACGCCGACCCGCACGACCTGCACGCCGAGGGCACCGCGTGGCTGCGCAGGATCACCTCGTTGCTGGACGGTCGCCTGACCCTGGCGCAGCACCGCGAAATCCTCGTTCTCGCCGGATGGGTCGCGCTGCTGGTCGGCTGCGTCGACTACGACCTGGGCCGGCGCACCGCCGCCGAGGCGACCCGCCGCGCCGCCCAATCGCTGGGCCAGGAGGCGGAGAACATCGAGATCTCCGCGTGGGCAGCGGAAATGACCGCGTGGTTCGCGCTCACCGAGGGTAACTACCGCGGCGTCATCGAGGCCGTGCAGCCGACGCTGGAAGTAAGCCAGAACCTGCGCGTCGGCGTCCAGCTGGCTGCCCAGCGCGCCAAAGCCTGGGCCAGGCTGGGTAACCCGCGCGAGGTGGATGCCGCACTCGACGACGGTCGAGCTATCTTGGAGCGACTCGACCATCCGGCCAATTTGGACAACCATTTCGTCATCGACGCGAACAAGTTCGACTTCTACGCGATGGACTGCTGCCGGGTGGCGGGCGAGGATCGGCTCGCCGAGACCTACGCGCGCGAGGTGATCCGCCACGCCACCCGCCCCGACGGCACGCTGCGCCACCCGATGCGGGTCGCCGAGGCACACCTGACCCTTGCCGTGGTCGCGGTGCGCAACCGTGACCTGGAACTGGCGGTGGCCGAGGGCACACGCGCGTTCGCGGGAAGCAGGCGCTCGCTGCCGTCGCTGCTGTGGATCGCGGGTGAAGTCGCGCGCGAGCTCATCGAGTGCTACCCCGGTGACCCGCGCACCCGCGCGTACCTGGACCAGTTGCGTTCGTTGTCCGCCGAGTGAGCCGACCTGCGGCGCGGCGCCGGCGAACGATGACGAACCGGACGCGGCCACGCCCGACCCCGGAACGTCGCGCAGGCGGCGACCGGCCCGCTACTACCCTGTTCCCGGTGACCGACTCCGATGACGGCCGTGCCGACCCGCGCTGGGACGACCGGCTGCGGCTGTTCTCCTTCGCCACCGCCGAACGGCGCGCCGATTACCTCTGGGTACTGCGCGCGTTCGACAGTGCGCGGGCGGCGTACGTGGTGTTGCTGCACGCGGACGACGTCGCGGAGTGGATCGAACGCGACAGGAACACACCGCGCAGCCTCGATCCGGACACCGCGTACCAACCGGCCACGGCGCCACGGCTGTCCGCCGCCGAGGCCGGCCCGCTGCTCGACCAGCTCCATCAATGGGGCGTGCTGGAACGCAGTTACGACGGAACCCGCGCCGCGACGCTGGCCGAATACCGCAACCGGCACTACGTCTACCAGTTCTCCCAGGCGGGATTCCAGGCATACCGGGCGGTCGCCGGTGTGCTCAGCGCCCGCCTCGACGAAGCCTCGTTGTCGCGCCTGGTCCTGCCCGAGTTGCTGGCCGATCTGCACACCCTGGCCGAGGCCAACCGGGCGGGCGACGCCGAACGTGTCTACCGCACCCTGCGTCGCCTCGATACCGCGCTGTCCGACCTCGCCGCCCGCGCCGCGCACTTCTACCTGGGACTCGGCGACCTGGTCCGCACCACCGAGATCACCCCGGAATCGTTTCTAGCGCACAAGGACGCGCTGCTGGCGCACATGCGGGAGTTCAGCCTCGATCTGGCCAGGTTCACCCCCCGGCTGGCGGCGGCGATCGCCGAGATCGAGGAGACCGGAGTCGAGGACCTGATCGTGCGGGCGGCGCGCTGCGACGAACGGGTGCTGCTGAGTATCGATGAACGTCAGGCGGATTGGCAGGCCAGGTGGGACGGGCTGCGGATCTGGTTCGTCGCGTCCGGAGGCGCGGAGCCGGAGGCGACGACGGAAGCCGAGCGGCTGCGCGAGGCCACCATGAGCGCCATCGCCGCGGTGCTGTCGCTGCTGCGGCGGGTCACCGAGACGCGGCGCGGCGGAGTCAGCCGCGAGTCGGCCCTGCGGCATCTGGCCGGCTGGTTCACCGCGGCGCCGACGGTGGAGGGCGCCCACGCGCTGTTCGACGCGGTGTTCGGACTGGGCAAGCCGCGGCACCTGGCGATGGAGCACCCGGACGCCGACGTGATTCCGGCGATCCGATCCTGGTGGGACGCACCGCCGTTGGAGATCTCGCGCACGCTCGCCGAGACCGGGCGCCCACCCTCTGCGGGTGCGCCCGCGCGCATCCACCGCAACGACGCGGGCATCCGGCGCCTGCGGGAGGCACAGCTGGACGCGCAGCGGGCCCGCGCCGAGGCCGCGAGATCGCTGGCCTCCGGCGACGTGCACGACCGGGTCCTGGACGAACGGGAAACCGAAGTGCTGCTGCGGCTGCTGGACGCCGCGTCCACCGCCTGGGTTCCGGTGCGCGGCCGGGTGGCGGGCACCACCGGCTCCGACAGCGGCGTCACCCTGACGGTGTCCGAGCACGAAGGTCCGACCGTCGTGCGCACCGCCCGTGGGCTGCTGCATCTGAACAACAGGGCGCTGAAGATAGAGCAGACGACCCGGACCCGGCCGCTCGGGGGGCGCGGCTGATGCACGGACGCACGATCGATGCGCTGGCGCTGGACAATTATCAGCGCGCCGCCCGAGTCATCCTGGCCAATCACTTGGTGACCCGCACCTACCCGGACCGGATCGCGCTGCCGCTGATCCGCCGCTGGGCCACCGAACTCCGCGAAGATCTCGCCGAATTGTTCGGTTACCGGCTGGAAGTCACCGAGACCACCGCACGGGTGTTCCCGGTCTCCGACCGCCTCGACGCGGGCAGGCCCGCGCGTACACCCGGCGAGCGCGTCTTCGACCGCCGCCGCTACGCCTACCTCGCCTTGGCGCTCGCCGCGCTGGGGCGCGCCGGGGATCAGATCACACTGTCCGAGCTAGCCGATCAGGTCGCCGCCTACGCAGGCCGGGTGGACGGCCTCGAGCTCGCCACCGACCGGGCCGCCGACCGCGACGCGTTCGTCGACGCGGTGGCCTGGCTGACCGTGCGCGGCGCGCTCACCTTGGCCGACGGCGACGCGGGCGGCTGGGCCAGCGATCCGGAGGCCGGTGAGGCGCTCTACGATATCGACCGGCCGGTGGTCTTCGCCCTGTTCCGGCCGCCGCGGGCGCTGCAACATCTGCACAGCGTTCGCGGGCTGCTCGCCGACGAGCCCACGGCCGCCGGCGGTTCCGCGCACCCGGCGACCATCGCCGAGACCGCGCGCCGGGTGCGCAGGGCGCTGGTCGAGCAGCCGGTGGTGTATGCCGAGGACCTCGCGCCCGAAGAGCGCCCCGTGCTCGTCCAGGACCGTGTCGTCGCGGATGTCGAGCTGTTCACCGGGCTGCGCGCCGAGCGCCGAGCCGAGGGCGTCGCACTGATCGACACTTCGGGGCGACTGTCGGACGTCCGCTTCCCGGGGACCGGCACGCTCGCGCAGGTCGCTCTGCTGCTGGCGGGCGAGATCGCCGACCGGGTGCTGGATATCGACAACCCGCTGCCGCGGCTGCGCCCCACCCAGGACCCCAGCGCGGCCCTGGCCGACCAGCTCGACCGAGCCATCCCCGAATCCACCGTGTTCGCCCCGCTGGCGGAACTGCGTGCGGTGGATTCGCCCGCTGACGAGACGGATCCGCTGGACGACACCCACGAACAGCGGGACCGGCCGGCTCCGCCCGCCTATCCGCTCATCGACCGGGACTGGCTGCGCGAGACCGTGCGGGCGCTGGCCGACCGCTACGGCGCGACCTTCGCCGCGCAGTGGCAGGCCGACGTTCCGCGCCTGACCACCGAGGTGGTGGCCCTGCTCGAGCGGCTGCGGCTGGTGCGGGTGGTCGACGAGGGGCTGCTCGTGCTGCCCGCGCTGGCCCGCTACCGTGGCGCGGTGGTCACGGTCCGCGCCAAGCGGGCCGCGGAACTGTTCGTCACCGCGGCCGACACCTACGGACCCGACGGCACCGGCACGGAAGGGAACTGACGTATGTCGCTCATTCACGGCGGAGTGCGGTTCACCCCGACCCGCGCCGGGATCGTCAACCTGTGGGACTACCGTGACCAGGAGTTCTGCTTCGCCGACGGCAGATTGGTGCTGCGCGGGCCGAACGGGTCGGGCAAGACCAAAGCGCTGGAGGTGCTGTTCCCTTTCGTCCTGGACGGACGAATCGAGCCGCGCAGGCTCAACCCGTTCGCCGGCGAGGAACGCACGATGAAGTCGAACCTGCTCTACCGCAAGCAGGACTCGGCCTACTCCTATGTGTGGATGGAGTTCGCACGGGGTCGCTGGGAGGATCCCGAGGCGGTCACCGTCGGCATCGGCATGCGCGCCACCCGTTCCTCGGACAAGGTGACCCGCTGGTACTTCGTCGCCGACGGCCGGGTCGGGGTGGACTTCTCCCTCATCGGCCCGGACGATCGTCCGTTCACCCGCAAACAGCTCGCCGAGCAGATCGGCACCGATTCGATCGTCGACCGGCCGGTGGACTACCGCAACGCCATCGACGCGCGGATGTTCGGTCTCGGCGCACAACGCTACGACCAGTTGATCAACCTGATTCTCACGCTCCGCAGACCGCAGCTGGCCAAGAACCTGGACCCGCGCGGCCTGTCCCAGGCGCTCACCGACGGTCTGCGCCCGCTCGACGAGCAACTGATCCTCGACGCCGCCCGGTCGTTCAGCGATATGGAGGAAGTCGGCCGCACCCTGGAGGGTTTGGTGCACGCCGACACCGCGACGAGGGCGTTCGTCGAGGTGTACCGCAGATATCTCGCGGTCCAGGCGAAGACGGACGTCGACCAGGTGCGTGCGCGGCTCGACGCGGTGACCCACGCGAGCACCGCGCTGTTCGCCGCCACGGCTCTGCGCGAGCGCAGGGACGGCGAGCGCGCCGCGGCGGAGACCAGGGCGGAGGATGCCGACCGCGCCTACGAACAGGCCTTGGCCGATCGGGAGAATCTTCAGCGTTCCAGCGCCTATGAGGGCAAACAGCAACTCGAGGATCTGGCCGACGCGGTGCGGCGACTGGAGACCTCGGCGGGCGTGCACGCCGACAAGGCGCTCAAGGCGCGCCAGACCCTGGACCAGCGGACCCAGGAGGCCGAGCGCGCCCGCACCGCGGTGCGTACCGCCGCCGCCGCGCTGGCCCGCGGCGAGCAAGAGCTGCGCGACGCGGCCGAACAGGCGGGGATCGCGTGGACGCCGCTGCCGGAGTCGACGCGAGACGAGCAGCTCACCGCCGCGGTGCGCGGGCACGCCGAGGAGCGTGACGCCGACGTGCGCGCCGTGCGCAAGGCGGTGGGAGCGGTGGACACCGCCGCCGCCGAACGCACCAGGGCCGAGCGGCTCGCCGAGCGCGCCAGGGAACTGCGCGACGCGGCCGCGGCGGAGGTCGCGCATGCCGAGGCGGCGGTCACCTTGTCCCGCTCCGAGGCGGCGGCCGCGTTGCGGGCCTGGTGGGACGA
This sequence comes from Nocardia sp. CY15, assembly GCF_009829295.1. Classification (NCBI taxonomy): domain Bacteria; kingdom Bacillati; phylum Actinomycetota; class Actinomycetes; order Mycobacteriales; family Nocardiaceae; genus Nocardia; species Nocardia sp. CY15. Next base: position 2,841 of record NZ_VUOT01000012.1, on the reverse strand, counting down.
ACACCGCGAGGCCTACGCCCCGGTGCGCGCCGGTCTGTTCGAGGCGCTGAACTCGGCTCTGGCCGAGGCCGGTTCGGACGCGCCCACCGTCGCGGAGGTGCTGACCGAGCGCGCGGAACCCTTGCTCGAACAGATCCGGTCCCGCCGCCAAGAGGCGCGCGCCCACGCGGCCACGGCGACGGCGCGCATCGGTGAGCTGGTCGCCGAACGTGATCGGGTCACAGCCCAGCGCGACGACGCGCCACCGGCATTCGCCGGGCGCCGCGGCCGGACCGGCGATCGGCCCGGCGCCGCACTGTGGCGACTGGTCCGTTTCGCCGACGGCGTGCCGCCCGAGACCGCGGCAGGCATCGAGGCCGCGCTGCAGGCGGCGAATCTGCTCGACGGCTGGGTGTGCCCGGGCGGCGAGCTGCCGCCGGACTACGAATCCGATCAGTTCCTGGCGCCGTTGCCCCCGCCGGACCGCCCGAGCGGTCGCACACTCGCCGACGTGCTCGTCGTGGAGGACGATTCGGACTGCTCGATCGTGCCCCGGCAGGTCGTGGCCGACGTGCTGGCCTCCATCGCGCTGCACGAGGGCGCGGGCGAGCCGGGCGGCACGGTGGCGATCGGAGCGGACGGCGCGTTCCGGCAAGGCGTGCAGATCGGCAGGCACCGCAAGCCGGACGCCGAGTTCATCGGCGCCACCGCGCGAGCCAAGCGCCGCGAGATCCGCTCGGCCGAGCTGACCGCCGCCGCGGCCGCCGCCGAGGAGGACCTGCGCGCCGCCGAGCAACAGGAGGCCGAAGCCACCGCCGACCTCGCGCGAATCTCCGCAGCCGTCAAGGCCCTTCCGCGTCCGACCGCGGTGACCACCGCCTTGCGGGCGGTGTCGGAGGCCGCGGGCGTGATGCGGTCGCGTGCGGAAGCCGCCGCCCACGCCGAGCGGGATCTCGACCAGGCGGTCGCGCAGGTGTCGGCCGCGGAGAAGAAGTTGCGGGCCGCCGCCACCGCCCACGCCACACCGCGCACCGCTGCCGAGATCGACGCCCTCGCCGCCGCCGTGCGGCACTTCGAGAACATCGGCACGGGACTGCTGCGGCTGCGAGGCGATCACGAGCGGGAACGCGAGCGCGAACGCGAAGCCGAGGACCGATTGACCGAGGCCGCCGACTTGGCCGAGGCGTTCGCGGAAGAGGCCGAGGCCGCGCGATCGGGCTATCAGGAACAGGTGCGCAAGCTCGAGACCTTGCGTGAGGCGCTCGGCGCGGGCGCGGCCGACATCGATCGCGAATTGGAGCAGGCCCGACACCGGATCGAGGCGACCAAAGCCGAGCAGAAAGCCGCGCGCAAGGCCGCCAACGAGGCCATCGAGGCGGTCGGCGACGCCGAAGCCGCCTACCGCACCGCGCACGAGTCCCTCGCCACCGCGCTCACCGAGGTGCTCGCGGAGGTCAAAGCCCTTGCGCCGTACGCCCAACCGGATCTGCTCAGGCTGCTCGGCGCCCAGGCCGACGAGCGCTGGCCCAGCAGCGAGGCCGCGTGGTCTACACCTGAGCAACTGCTGTACCGGATCGCCGCGGCGGGACCGCAGGCGCTGCCGCGCGTTCTGCCCGACGAAGTCGCCGTGCTGTTCGACAGCCTCGCCGCCGCCACGGCGTCGGTGCGCGCGAGCGAGGCGACGCGCAAGTCCACGCGCACGGCGGTGACCGCGGCGCTGCAGGAATTCGACGCCGCGCTCGCCGGTTGCGGCCGTGACTACCGGCTGCAATGGGACGCCGCCGACGGCCTCACCGTCGTGCAAGTGCACGACGAGCACGGCGTCTCCGCGCTTGCCGACTTCGCCACCCGCATCGACGGCGCGCGCCGTGACCAGGAACTGCTACTCACCGATGCCGAACGGCGCATTCTGGAAGATGCTCTGCTGACCGGCCTGGCCCAGCAGATCCACGAACGCACGAGCGACGCCCGCGATCTCATCGCCAGGATGGGCGCGGAGATGAAGCAGCGGCGGATGTCCTCGGGCAACACCATCGGCGTGCACTGGGTGCTCGCCGACAGCCTGTCCGACGCGGCGCGGGCGACGTGCAAGCTGCTCGACCGGGATACCTCGGCGCTCACGCCGGAGGACCTGTCGGCCATCCGGGCGCACTTCGCGTCGGAGATCCGTGCGGCGCGGGCCGCGCATCCGGAACGGTCCTATCCCGAGATTCTCGCCGCGACCCTGGATTACCGCGCCTGGCGGGTGTTCTCGTTCACCTTGGTCTCCGCCGACGGCAGCGAGGACAAGCTCACCGTGGCCAGGCACAGCGCGCTGTCGGGCGGTGAGCAGTCGGTGTCGCTGCACCTGCCGCTGTTCGCCGCGGCGCACGTGATGCTCGATTCGGCCGACCCGCAGGCCCCCCGTCTGCTGGCGCTGGACGAGGCGTTCGCGGGCGTCGACGACAACGGCCGCAGCGAATTGCTCGGACTGAGTGTGCAATTCGATCTGGATCTGTTCATGACCGGCTACGACCTGTGGATCACCTATCCGCATGTCCCGGCGTGTGCGCACTACGACTTGGCGCACGCCGCGGCCGAGAACACCGTCAGCGCCACCCTGCTGGTGTGGGACAGCGGCGACCTGCTCGCCGAACACGACGGCGCCGATCTGACGACCGCGCTCGGATCCCCGGATCGGCGCCGGGTGCCCGACACGATCGAGGGCGGGCTCGAACTCACCTCGGTGACCTAGCTGTTCTGCCCAGGGAGGTTGGTCGAGGTTTTGTGACGACACGCTGTAGGTGATCGTTGAATGGCGAAGGTCTCCTGTCGTGGAGTGGGAGTTGCTGAGACAACCACTGCAACGAACAGGAGACCTTC
>NZ_VUOT01000110.1:0-544 GCF_009829295.1 Nocardia sp. CY15 | reverse complement strand
CTCAGCCGAGGCTGAAGGGTGCTCCCCACAGCGTCACCCAGGTGATGACATTGTCGGTTTCGACCTCGACGCTCACGAAAGCACGCGCCTGGGCATAACCACCACAGCCATTGAGACCGATGGTCTCATCCGACCACGTCACCGAACCGCTAGTGCCCCGGAAAGCATTACGAGTCTTGTGCGCCTCGTTGCCATAGTCATCGGCCTGCTCCAGATCGAGCACGTAGAACGACTTCGCCTGGCCCGGACCCAGCGACAGATTCCCGCCGGAGTTCGCGCCCACGCCAGCGGTGACGTTCTGCCCGTCACTCCAATCCACATTGCCATCCACACCACCAGTGGCACCACCACCAGCAATGTTCACCTGGCAACCAACGGTGTAACCGGGGAAGATCTTGCCCCCGGCCGCACCCGACAGCTCGACCTGCGCGCTACCGGAGACCCACGCATTGCGATGCAACGGCGTCGCACCCATAGACGGACTGATGGTCGCCGACTCACCGACCAGACGAACGGTCACCACCGTGCCATCCGACAACGTCTT
>NZ_VUOT01000109.1:0-575 GCF_009829295.1 Nocardia sp. CY15 | reverse complement strand
GACGCTGTGTTGGGTGTGGAGGGTGCTGGTGTGGTGGTGGAGGTGGGTGCGGGTGTGTCGGGGTTGGTGCCTGGTGATCGGGTTTTCGGGTTTGTGACGGGTGTGGGGTCGGTGGTGGTGGCCGATCACCGGTTGTTGGTGGTGATGCCGGTGGGGTGGTCGTTCGCGCAGGCGGCGGCGGTGCCGGCGGTGTTCGCGACGGCGTTCTACGGGTTGGTGGATGTGGCCGGGGCGCGGGCGGGGGAGACGGTGTTGGTGCATGCGGCCACGGGTGGGGTGGGGATGGCGGCGGTGCAGTTGGGCCGCTGGTTGGGATTGCGGTTGCTGGTGACGGCGAGTCGGCCGAAGTGGGATGTGTTGCGGGGGTTGGGGTTCGGTGTGGAGGAGATCGGTGATTCCCGGTCGTTGGAGTTCGAGGGACAGTTCCGTGCGGTGACCGGTGGTGCTGGTGTGGATGTGGTGCTGGATTCGCTGGCGGGGGAATTCGTGGATGCCTCGCTGCGGTTGCTGCGGCCGGGTGGACGGTTCGTGGAGATGGGGTTGCTGGATCGCCGCGACCCCCAGCAAGTAGCCGC
>NZ_VUOT01000108.1:0-701 GCF_009829295.1 Nocardia sp. CY15 | reverse complement strand
TGCCGAAATCCGGGTCACGCGACGCACGACCGGCCGAGCGGGTGCTTCGACCTCACGACGCACCGAGCCACACAACGCAGCAGCGAGAAGACTCTACTGAGTTGACATCCGTTAGGAACTCAACGGCCTGTCCTACACCTACGTCGACGCACCGACTATCGGGACCCCGTCCCCGGCCTCAGGTCCGACCTCCGGTGGCACCGCAGTGACCATCCCGGGCACCGAGCTGACCACCACCCAGTCGGTCACTTTCGACGGTGTCCCGGCGCCGTTCTCGGTCATCTCCGACACCTCGGTCGCCGCGGTCACCCCACCGGGAACCGCTGGTGCCGTCGATGTCGTGGTCACCACCAGCGGGGGCAGCGTCACCGGCACCGACGCCTTCACCTACGTCGCCGGACCCGGTATCTGACTGATCCCTTCAGGCGGCAGACCCCGGTCATCGGGGTGACCGCCGCCCCGGCCTCCGGGCAAGCGATCTACTCGCTGCCCGGGGGCCGGACACCCGTTCAGGACGGCGAGCTGTCTTGGCCCGAACACTCTGTCTCACGGCCGGGCCGAGGCCGTGGCCGCTTCCGAAGGAATCTCAATGACCATGTCAAGCCGCAGCTCGGATTCCGTTGATGCTCGGGGGCTGGGTGTCGAAGGGGCGGTTGTCGCGCAGCAGTGCCCACAGCACGTCGACCAGGCGCCGGGCCAAC
>NZ_VUOT01000107.1:0-850 GCF_009829295.1 Nocardia sp. CY15 | reverse complement strand
AGCTACCGCCTCAAAGACCGAGACCTCGGCCGCGTCCCCGCGGCCAAAACCAACGACTGAAACCAACCAAAGGGTGGGTCAAGATTCCAGCGAACAAGCCGGGTCACGATTCGACCGACGTTGACAGGCGACTCGTTCGACTGCTCTGGGTTTGTGGCCGTGGCGGTCGCCTGACCGGTGACCGAGGATCGCAACGGCCATTCTCGTTGGTTCGCTGGGCGCGTGCCCACAGTGGCGGTCGGCCTCACGGGTGCCTGAGGATCGCAACCCGATGACCGCGGCCGCGATGTTCGGTGTCATCCCCGTGGCGCTCGCCCTTACCGCCTCGAGGCTGTTGGCTGCTGTCACTGTGACCGAGCCGGGACGGTGTCAGGGGTGATGGGCCGCCCGGCTTTCTGTCTGGAAAGGTGTCTGCGGGCAGGAATTAGACGAGCCCGGACGGTGATGGCGTCCGGGCTCGGTCTGTCGCGGCTGCGGTTACCGGTCGGCGACTCGGCGTAGGTATTCGCGGATCAGTTCGGCTAGCCGTTGGTCCAGTTCGTCCAGTGCACGCGCGGGCCGACGCGCGCCCAGTGTTGCCGCCGCGCTGTATTCGGTGCCCAGTACCGCCAGCGCACGGTCACGCGGATGACAGGGCGACGGGCACTGGTGGTGGACGCTGAGGGTGCGGATCGCCTCGTCGGGACTGAGGTCACCGGGATCGACCGCGCAATCGGTGCCGGTGATGTTGCTGTCCTGGACCGCCAGCAGTATGGGGCGGTGGGCGATCCTGCCCGCGTCGCGGCCACTGCGCCCCGGTAGGTCCTCGGGTGTCATCGGGTCGCTCCCCATGTTCCGAGCGCGGCCCAGC
>NZ_VUOT01000106.1:0-876 GCF_009829295.1 Nocardia sp. CY15 | reverse complement strand
ACAGTTCAGTTCAGAATGAGTCGGTGTGACGGTTTGCTCTGCGGCGCAACGTGTCCGACACTTTCGGGGTGGTTGATGAGGTGGTGACCGATGCGTTATGGGTGCGGCTGGAGCCGTTGATTCCGGTGCCGCAGCGGCGTTTCCGTCATCCGGGGCGGCGCCGGACCAGTGATCGGGCGGCGTTGGAAGGGATCTTGTTCGTGGCTCGCTCCGGGATCGGCTGGAACCAGTTGCCGACCGCGTTGTTCGGGGCCTCCGGTGCGACGTGTTGGCGGCGGTTGGCCGAATGGCACGAGGCCGGAGTGTGGCAGCAACTACACGAACTGGTGCTCACCGAACTGCGTGCGGCGGGAAAGCTGGAACTGTCCACCGCGTTGGTCGATGCTTCGCATGTGCGGGCTCTGAAAGGGGGGACCATGTCGGGCCGAGTCCGGTCGACCGCGCGAAACCAGGTTCCAAGCACCACTTGATCACCGACGTGACCGGGACGCCTCTGGCGGTGGCGCTGACCGGCGGAAACCGTCACGACGTCACCCAGCTGGTCCCACTGTTGGACGCGCTACCGGTCCTCGGCGGACGCCGAGGGCGGCCGTGGCGGCGACCCCGCTACCTCTACGCCGACCGCGGCTACGACTACGACAAATACCGCCGACTCCTGCGTGAGCGCGGCATCGTCCCGGTCATCGCCCGCCGCGGCACCGGCCACGGATCCGGACTCGGCGTCGTCCGCTGGCCGGTCGAACGAAGCTTCGCCTGGCTACATGCGTTCAAGCGTCTGCGCATCCGCTACGAACGCCGCGCCGACATCCACCAAGCCCTACTCACCCTCGCCTGCGCGGTCATCTGCCTCCGAAAACTCATTCTGAACTGATCTGT
>NZ_VUOT01000105.1:0-921 GCF_009829295.1 Nocardia sp. CY15 | reverse complement strand
GCCGGTGATGTCGTGGTGAACGAGAAGGCCGGTGTGGTGGAGGAGGTTTCCGCCGACTACGTCACGGTGATGGCTGATGACGGGACGCGTAAGTCCTATCGGATGCGTAAGTTCGCTCGGTCGAATCAGGGCACGTGTGCCAATCAGCGTCCGATCGTGGACGAGGGGCAGCGGGTGGAGCGTGGTCAGGTTCTGGCCGATGGTCCGTGCACCGAGAACGGTGAGATGGCGCTGGGTAAGAACCTGCTGGTGGCGATCATGCCGTGGGAGGGTCACAACTACGAGGACGCGATCATCCTGTCGCAGCGTCTGGTGGAGGAGGACGTGCTGACCTCGATTCATATCGAGGAGCACGAGATCGACGCGCGGGATACGAAGCTGGGTGCGGAGGAGATCACGCGGGATATCCCGAATGTCTCCGATGAGGTGCTGGCGGATCTGGATGAGCGTGGCATCGTGCGGATCGGTGCGGAGGTTCGTGACGGCGACATCCTGGTGGGGAAGGTGACTCCGAAGGGTGAGACGGAGCTGACTCCGGAGGAGCGGCTGTTGCGGGCGATCTTCGGTGAGAAGGCGCGTGAGGTGCGTGATACGTCGCTGAAGGTGCCTCATGGTGAGTCGGGCAAGGTGATCGGTATCCGGGTGTTCTCGCGGGAGGACGACGACGATCTGCCTCCGGGTGTGAACGAGCTGGTCCGGGTGTATGTGGCGCAGAAGCGCAAGATCCAGGACGGTGACAAGCTCGCGGGCCGGCACGGGAACAAGGGTGTGATCGGCAAGATCCTGGCGACCGAGGACATGCCGTTCCTTCCGGACGGCACGCCGGTGGACATCATCTTGAACACTCATGGTGTGCCGCGTCGTATGAACATCGGCCAGATCCTGGAGACCCATCTGGGCTGGATCGGCAAAGCGGGCTGG
>NZ_VUOT01000104.1:0-931 GCF_009829295.1 Nocardia sp. CY15 | reverse complement strand
TCGAACAGCACCCGCACCGGAACACGCGCATCCAGCGCCGCGCCGATACGCGCCGCGACCTGCGTCGCCAACAACGAGTTACCACCCAAAGCGAAGAAATCATCATCCGCACCGACACGCTCGACACCCAGCACCTCGCCGAACACCCGCGCCACGATCTCCTCGATCGGCGTCGAGGCCGCACGGAACGCTTGAACCTCGAACTCCGGCTCCGGCAACGCCTTACGATCCAACTTGCCGTTCACATTCAACGGCAAAGCATCCAAAACCACGAACACCGACGGCACCATGTACGACGGCAAACCCGCCGACAGTTCCGACCTCACCCGCCCCACATCCACACCGGCACCGCCATCGGCATCGGCATCGGCATCGCTCGGCACGAGGTAGGCCACCAGGCGGTCACCGGTCTTCGGATCCGACTTCGCGATCACCACCGCCTGCGCAATTTCGGGCAGCGCCAACAGTGCGGCTTCGATCTCACCCAACTCGATACGGAAACCACGAATCTTCACCTGGAAATCCGTACGACCCCGATACTCGAGCTCACCACTACCGTTCCACGCAACCAGATCACCCGTGCGATACATCCGCGCTCCAGCCTGGAACGGATTCGCCACAAACCGATCCGCCGACAAATCCGCCCGACCGAAATACCCACGCGCCAACTGCGCACCCGCCAAATACAACTCACCCGACACACCCACCGGCACCGGCCGCAAACGCGCATCCAGGACATACACCTGACTGTTCCACTCCGGCACACCGATCGACACCGACACCTCATCAGCACGGCTCACCCGATGACTGGTGATCGACACCGCCGCCTCGGTCGGACCATACAAGTTGAACAACTCAGTACGCGGGTTCTCCCGCAGGAACCGCTGCGCCACCGAACCCGGCAACGCCTCACCGATCGCCAACACCCGCC